>JAUPTV010000067.1 GCA_030917925.1 Pseudomonadota bacterium | reverse complement strand
GGAAGCCCTGCGGCTTCGCTCCCCTCGCCCATGTTGCGTACCGGCATCGCGTCCCAATCCGTTTCGTGCTGACCCTATCGCGTGTCTGCAACCGGGACTTTCAGAGCTTGGAGTTGAGGAAGCGCCCCAAGGTGAGTCTTTAACCTCTACACAACGTAGCCGGTTGGTTACGGCTTGGGCTGGTCAATCCAGACTTGCGGTTTTAGCCACCACAAGCCTCGCCCTTTAGGGCGGGGTGATTGACGGCGCTCCATTAACCTCGCAATTCCTGCATCGCAGTCCTGAGAATTTCCAGTGCCTCTTCAAACTGGTATTGCTCAATCCGCAGGGACAGCACCGACGCTTGCGCCCCCAGGACGGCCGCGATCTGGCCCGCATGTTTCTGATAGTGGTTAACTGCATTCAAGTCATCTTCGGCCAACAGCACCGCCAACTCGTCCAGAACTACCGGCAGGCGCGCTCCATCCAGGATTTCGGGGGATGGCGCTGCCTCCTGGCCGGGAAGGATGTTCGCTAAAGCCTCAATGCCGGTTCTCAATGCGCACACGAACGATTCAAACCGCGCATTGCATTCCAGCGCCGGGCGCTTCTGGCGAATCGCCCGCTCAAGCGCCATCGCCGCTTCACTGACTCCCAACAATCCCAGATTGGCGGTGACGCCCTTCAAGTTATGGGCCAAACGCTGGATATCATCCCACCGATCCTGATCCCGATACTGGCAGACCAGGGCAGCGTCATCGCAGTGATAGAGAACAAACTGTTTCAGCAACCGCACATAACTGGGAAACTTGTTGCTCAGGGTCTTCAAGCCTGCCTCCACGTTTAAACCCGCCACGCTGCGCAACCGCTCCAGCAACGGCTGATCCACGGTCAGCAACGGCTCGGAACGGACAGGCTGAGCTGGCGCAGCGCCGGGTTCCGGAGTGGGCAGCCAGCGCAGCAGGGACTCGTAGAGACGCAGCGGATCTACCGGTTTAGCAATATGGTCCCACATCCCGGCTTTGATACATTCCTGACGCTCATCAGCGAAGGCGTTGGCGGTCATCGCTAAAATGGGCGTCTGCCGATAACGGTCGAGCTGACGAATGCGCCAAGCCGCTTCCAGACCATCCATCACCGGCATCTGCACGTCCATGAGAATCAGGTCATAGTCGGCCTTGCTGACCATGTTCAGCGCGACTTGACCGTCATTAGCAACTTCGACCCGTAAGCCGCAATCCTGTAACAACTCCCTGGCGACCTCCTGGTTCACCCGATTGTCCTCGACCAGCAAAATGCGTTGCCCCCGATGCGCGGCTAATCGCTGGAGCGGACTCTCTGTTTCGTGATCATCTAGCTTCATGGTTCCCAGGGCGAATGGCAATTCGAACCAGAAGCAACTGCCCACGCCGAGCTGGCTGTCGACGCCAAGGCGCCCCCCCATGAGTTCAACAATCCGCCGACTGATCGCCAACCCCAGCCCGGTGCCGCCATAGCGTCGGGTAATCGAGCCGTCGGCCTGCTCAAAAGCCTGAAACAGTCGCACAAGCTGATCATCAGCGATGCCAATGCCGCTATCCCGGATTTCGAAACGCACCCAGCAACGTTCTAGCCCGGATTCGAGCAGCCGGGCGCTGAGACCGATCTGGCCTTGCTGGGTGAACTTGATCGCATTGCCGGCAAAGTTGAGCAAAATCTGCCGCAAACGCAGTTCGTCCCCTTGCAATACGACCGGCAGACGCGGATCGATGTCGATGATCACCTGCAAATTCTTTTCCCGCGCTTTCTCATTGATCAGGCTGGACACCCCGGCAAAAACCGTTTCCAGTTCAAAGTCGTGGTTCTCCAGAATCAGCTTGCCCGCTTCGATCTTGGAGATGTCCAGAATGTCGTTGATAATGCCCAGCAGATGCCGGGCGGCGCTGGCGACTTTATCGAGCTGGCTGCGCTGATGCGGATCAGCGGCGTCTCTGCGCAGGAGATGGGTCAGGCCGATAATTGCGTTCATCGGCGTGCGGATTTCATGGCTCATATTGGCCAGAAAAGCGCTTTTGGCGCGATTGGCGCTCTCCGCCTGCATTTTTGCTTCTACCAACTCGGCAGTGCGCTCCGCTACCCGCTCTTCCAGATGAAGCTGAATCTGCCGCAAGGCCTGGGTGCGTTCATCAAACAGTTGCGCTAACTGTTCCAACTCATCGCCCGTTCCCAAGGGCGCACAACGGCGCTCCTCGCTGCCATCCGCCGCTTCCACCCGCTGACAGAGCGTCAAAATGGGGCGGGCAATGCCAAATCCGATGCGTGAGGCCACCAGCAGCGCCGCCAAGGTTAGTAACATGCCTAGCACGGCGATGTCGCGCAAAGCGCTAATGGCCGGCCCCAAATAGTGATCCTTGGGACCCACGACCTCTATGGCCAGTCCCAGATCGTTAAACTGGCCGTGATTCTTTGAATTCAGCGCGACCCGTGCGACCAGAGGGTCGGAGATGTTGGTGGCGTGATTAAAATTTTCCACATCACCCGCCAGCAACCGATGCCCCAGCACCGGCGAATCCAACAGGAGCCGCTGCGCCATCGCGGCCAGATCGTAGGCGACCACCAGTGCGCCTTGCGTGGTGTGGTAATAGATGATCGGGACAAACACCACCCAGCGTTTATTCGCGCTGTCCAGCCACAGGCTGTTAACGCCACGCGTGAGCGTGGTCCGCAAGACCGGAGAGTTTTGATAGGTCGGGGCATTATCCAGACTGGAGAAGACCGGATGACCGTCATAGTCCAGCAGCGCGATAGCGACGACATCCCGGTTTTCACCAAAATTGACCGCCAGTTGCAGCAAATAATCCCGGCGCCCCTGGGGATCCTGCAAGCCATTAATCACCAGCGGATTCCTGGCCAGATTATTGGCGCTATCCAGTAAATATTCCATCCGTTGCCGCAACGCATTGACATCGTTTTGCGCATGATTTTGCAGATCGCCTTCCAATTGTTGGGTCAGGGTCGTGATCAACCGATAACCAATCACCGCGCCGAGCACCAGCATGGCCAACCCCACGAACAGTGCGAAGACCAGGGTGATGCGCCAGCGCAATTGATGTGGATGAAAAAGTTTCAAGGGTTACTCCGCCAGAAGAATCTGGCCACGGGCGTTGAAACGCGCCAGATGGAGCGGCAGACCCCCAATGATCTCGTGGCTGTCAGGACTGAACGGGGGCGCATAGTCGCGGATAACGCCCTGGTAATGATCGAGAAGTTCCAGCGCATCCCGAATAGCGGAGCGGTCGGCGACGCCCGCCTGACGGACCGCCTGGGCCAGGAGTTGCGTCAGTTCATAACTGTGCAACGTCCCGCTCACCGCCGGGATTGGTTCCTCGGGTTGCAAACCGTAATAGGCGCGATAGTCTGCAAGCCATTGAGCCAGTACCGGTCGGTCGACCGGCAACACCGCCGATTGCACAAAGCGCAGATCAACGGTCTGCAATGCCTGTTCAGCCGCGCTCCAGAAATCGCCGCCCGTCAACCCCCAGTGAGACAGGATCGGCAATGGCTGATTCAACCGGGCCATCGCGTTTACGAGATGGACGCTTTCGACAAAGTTGATCGCCATCACCACCACCCCGACGCCCTGTTGTTGCAAAGCCCGCAGGCGGATGACAAATTCATGCTCGCCGCGATTGACCCACTCGATAGTAATTTGATCAGGGCCAGCTTCGGCGATGACGCCGGCGAGCGCCGCTTCATTACTACGCCCCCAGTCGCTGCGCTCCAGCAGCACTGCGACCTTCTGGCCAGCGGCGACGCGCAACGCCTCGCGTAGCAGAAAAGGTGCCACATCCGCATCCCGCAGCGACAGGCGAAAGACATAATTGGGCTGGTAGCCATGTTCGACCACTTTCGCCGCCGCCGCCCAGGGCACCAGATAGGGAATCTGGCGCTGATGAATTGTCTCCATCTCGTGAATAATCACGATACTGTGCAGACCGCCCACCACCGCTATCAAACCCGGCCATGCCGCCAGGGTGCGCAAATTCTCCAGCCCCCGGGCCTGGTTACCGAGATGATCCATCGCGACCAGACGCACTGGACGCCCCAGCAGCCCGCCCTCCACGTTAATCCGTTCTATGGCCAGTTCCACGCCGCGCAAAATGGCTCCGCCAGCCAACTCCGACCCGCTGGAAAGGTCGGCGTTCAGGCCAATGAGCAACGGCGCTGGCTGCAAGTTCGGCAACGCCTGATGCAGTCGCAACTCCTCGGTTTTAGCCAGCAGGTCATAGCCGATGTTCATGGCGAACGTTCGCGCCAATGGTGCCAGTCGCTCCTGAAAGCGCAGCCGCTCGTCCGGCGTCAATTCAATCACCTCCACGCCGGCCTGACGGACCTGCTGGAGAAACTTGGACTCGCGGCGGGCTGTTTCCTGTCGCTCCCAAACCGTCAATTCACGGGCGGTATTCGCAATCAGTTCACGCAGTGATTGCGGCAGTTGGGCAAAGACCGACTGACTAGCGGAAAATACATAACCCAGCCAAGCATGACTGCTGAGGGTCAGATAGTTCTGCACCTCATGAAAACGCATCCCGACAATCGCCACCAGCGGATTCTCCTGGCCGCTCACCGCGCCATCAGCCAGCGCCTGATAAGTCGCATGAAAATCAATAGGCACCGGGATGGAACCCATGGCCTCAAACTGTTCCATCAATAATCGGCTTTTCATCACCCGAAAGCGGTGACCCGCAAAATCCTCCGGGGTGCGTAACGGATGGTTGGCGGTAAAGTGCTTGAAGCCATTTTCCCAGAAAGTAATGCCGACCAGGCCAATGCTGCCCAATTTACTTAACAGGAGATTGCCAGGTTCGCCATCGAGCATGGCGTAGAGTTCTTCACGGCTGGAAAAATAGAAGGGCAGATCAGCGTATTGCATCGCCGGAATCGCTGGGCTGAGCTTGGCGGTCGGCGTCAGAATCAGATCAAGTTCCCCATTCCGCGCCATTTCCACCATCTGCTCGTCATAGCCCAGTTCCTGATCGGGATGGACCGTCACCAGCGCCTGACCGTTGCTGCGTTCGGCAACCAGCAGCGCAAACCGTTCAGCAGCGGCATACAGGGCGCTGCCGCGACTGATATTGAGTCCGAGGCGCAGGTGATAGCGAACCTCCGGGGCTGCCGACGGGACAACGGCAACGGTCTCACTCGGCGGATACCGAAGCGCCAGCCAGATCAGTCCTGTCAACAACAGCAGGATGATAATGACGCTGCCTACCGCCTTTCGCATGATCGTTCCCCTGTCATCCATTAACCATGAAAAAATCAAGTTAATATTCTGCCACAGATGGACGCGCCGTGGGGAATTGGCCGGATCAGCGCCCTTTGGTCATCAATCCATCCAGCGCCGTTACTAATTCCAGCGCGGGCCGGTCCTGAAAAACGCCGCACGCTGCGCCCCGCGCTGGGTCCATGCCGCGCAAAAACAGGTAAAACACTCCGCCAAAATGCTGCTCGTAGTGGTAATCCGCGACCCGCAGACGCAGATAGCGATGCAACGCGACGGTATAAATCAGATATTGCAACACATACGCATCGCGGGCCATCGCCTCAGCCAGGCGCTCGGGCTGATAGGCAGCCGGTTCCGGCCCCAGCCAGTTGGATTTGTAATCGACCAGGTAAAAGCGCCCGTCCGCTTCAAACACCAAATCGATAAAGCCCTTCATGTAGCCGCGCAGGGGGCTGAATTGCAGCCGGTCGATCATCTCCCGGAAGGGGTCCACCGCGTAGCCATAGCGCTCCAGCAACCGGCGCAGCGCTTCAACGCGCAGGTTAGCGATGGGGTAGTAAAACTCCATCTCATTGATGCGCCGATCCAGCGTCACCGTACCCAACTGCAACCCGTTTCCGTCCAATGGCGTCGCCAGCACCCGCTCCACCCAGTCGGCAACGGTCGGCGTCCATATCTCGGCATCCAGGCCATGGCTGGTCAACGTCTTCCGAACCCGATCCCCCAGTTGTTCCGGGTCGCGGCGACTGAAATCCAGCCGCTCGAAAATCGCGTGTAAACAGGTGCCGGACCGGGCACCACGGGGAAAATTGAACAGATCATGCCGGGCTTCCAGAATCAGCGCCGGTTCGCCGGGCGCGACCGTGGCCATATCGTAATCCGGCGTTTCCGTGGACAAGTCGGAGGTCAGGGAGGTAAAGCTGCCCACTCGCCAGAATTCGGTGGGCGGTTGCGCCAGCGTCCGCGCCTGCAACTCGGGTTCGGCAACCGCCGGCGGTTGATAACGACTTCCCGCCTCTTGGGGAAGCGGCGTCAAGGCCACTGTTCCACTGGCCGCGTTAAATACCGTTTGCAGATCTTCCGCAAACGCGGCCGGCGTGAGCTTGTTGAATCGTTCCTGGGCGACCTCCAGCGCATCCTGCGAAGGTCCGACCACGACGGGATGATGCAGCAACCAGGCCGCCGGGGCGGTGTCGGCATCCTTGACCTGTCCCCAAACTACCGTGCAACGCTGTTTGGCGCGGGTCAGCGCGACATAGAACAACCGCAAACTCTCGGCCATTTCTTCCCGGCGAGCCAGCTTCACCGCTGGATCGTCTTCGCCCGCGCCAATCGCGAGAATCGAGCGACGGGAATCCTTAGGATCGTGATACAGCAATCCCTCGCCTTCCTTCCCCGCCCGCAGTCGTCCATCCCACAGGAACGGGCAGAACACCACTTCGTATTCCAGCCCCTTGCTCTTGTGGACGGTCACAATCCGCACCAGATTTTCATCGCTTTCCAGCCGCAACTGCTGTTCCTCATCCCGATAACCGGGCAGGCGGCGACTGTCGCCCAGCCATTTCAGCAATCCGGCCATACCGGGATGAGCGCGGCTGGCGACCTGCGCCAGTTCCGCCAGATGCAGCAAATTGGTCAAGCGCCGGTCGCCATCGCGGAAGGCCAGTAGCCGTTGCGGCACGCCTTCCTGGATCAGCCAGGCGCGGAAAAAACGCATGAAACCGTGTTCCTGCCACAACAGCCGGTAATCCTGGAATTTCTCCAGCCAGCGCGCCCATCGTTGTTCTTCTTCCCGCAGACGATGCAGCTCTTCGCCGGTCAGGCCGAACAGATCGGAAGCCAGCGCTGTCCGCACCCGCCCCTCATGGCCCGGCTCTGTCACTGCCGCCAGCAACCATTCCAGTTGCCGGGCTTCATCGGTGATGAACACGCTGTCATCGGCATGTTGCACACTCGGCACATTCAAGCGCAGTAATTCCCGGCGGATCAGCCGCCCCTGCCAATGACTGCGCACCAGTACGGCAATATCACCGCCACTCAGCGGCCGGTCGCCAAGCAGCGCCTGCCCGCGTGCGCCAAGATTCAATAACCGGGCAATGTCCGCCGCCGTCGCCTGAGCCGCCTGTTCGCTGGCTCGCCCCTTGTTTATCGGCGACCCTGCCGACTCCAGCAACCAGAGTTGCAAAGGCGGCTCGTGTTGGCCCTGAATCGTTAATTCGGCATGGGACTTGTTCGGCGCGGGAATAGCGTTATGAAAGGGAATCCCCTCGAACAGAAAGGGCTGATCCTTTACCGAACCAAAGACCGCATTCAACGCGGTCAGCAACCGAGGGTCAGAACGCCAGTTGACCTCCAGGGTATGTTGCTGAGTGGCGCTGCGCCGGGCGGTCAGGTACGCGAAAATGTCCGCACCGCGAAAGCTGTAAATCGCCTGTTTGGGATCGCCGACCAGAAATACTGGCTGGCCGGTTCCGGTGTAGATGTGGTGGAAAATCTCATACTGCACCGGGTCAGTGTCCTGAAATTCATCAATCAGGGCAGCGGCGTAACGTTCCTGAAGGGTCTTGATCAACGCCGGACCGCGCCGGGGATGTTGCAGCGCCGCGTGGAGATCGAGCAGCAGATCGTCGTAGGACTGCACCTGCTCCCGCCGCTTTCGGACCGTGAGTTCGGCATTGCAATAGGCTAACAGCTTGACCGGAATCTGATAGCGGCAATAGTCGGCCAGGGCGTCGCAGGCCGCATTCAGCGTTTCGCAGGCATCGAAAAAGGGGTGATGCGGCGCGGACTGGTCTTTCTTGATGGATGCTTGCAGTTTGCTGGTCGTGAACTGGGCAAATTTGTCGAACTTCGCCAGACGCGGCGGATCGGCGCTGAGATAGACATCCATCGCCTCCAGCCAGCCGGGAATGGATTTCAGGTTGTATTTCTGCCGATTCAGCGCGGGCGAGGTGAGCAGCAACTCCTCAATCGCGGGACGATCCTGCCAGAGGTTACGCGCCTGCTGGAACGCAGTGCTGAACGCCTGTTCCAGCGCGGAACCGTCGGCATCACTATTCGGCGTCACAATTTCCAGATAGGGCTTGCCGAGATGCGGTTCAATCTGCCGAAGCAGCGTTTCCGGACTGTTGCGCTGATCGAGGAAGTATTGCACCACGATGGGCGAACCGGGATAGAACTCCCGCCGCCAGAAGTCCTCAACGATTTCCCGCAGCAAATCGCGGGTATCCGCCATCAGTTCGGTATCAAACGACAGGCCGCTTTCAAAAGCGCTATCGCCCAGCACCCGCTTGCAAAAGCCGTGGATGGTGAAAATAGCCGCTTCATCGAATCCGCGCAGGGCGTTGCTCAACCGGCGAATGGCGTGTTCCCGATCCGGCGTCAAATCCAGCAAACGGACGCCCAGTTCATCGTCCGGGTCCGCGTGACCGTCCAGAAAGGCGTGGCGGATTTGCGAAAGTCGGCTGCGGATACGGTCGCGCAATTCCTTGGTGGCGGCGTTGGTGTAGGTGACGACCAGAATGCGGTTTACCGGAATCCGCGCTTCCACTACCAACCGCAGATACAGTGCAGTGATGGTGTAAGTCTTGCCGGTGCCGGCACTGGCTTCAATCAGGTTGAAGCCAGCGAGGGTGGTATAGAGAGGGTCAAGACGTTGCATAGATCACCGTTGCGCAGTAGGACTCTCCAAGACCAGACTACAGGCTGTCGGCAATCGATCCGCCGAGGGCGGTTCCGGTTTCCGATAAGGCTTGGGCGAACGCGCCGCTCGCATGATGTCCCGAACCCAGTTCGCCAAATCCGGAGCGCAACCATCGCCGGGCGGAACCGGCTTCTGAGACATGCACTGCGCGGAATCGGGTGGACAGGCCAGCCGGACATGGAAATGCGCATCATGCCCCCACCACGGCCGCACCTTGTTCAACCAACGCCGGTCGGTTTCACTCTCGCACAACGCCCGCTTGATAATCGCGTTGACAAAAATGCGATCCACTTCGGGCGACAGCGCCGCCTGTTTCAAGGCATCCCGATAATGCGGCGACCAACGGGGACTCAACGTTCCCTCGGTCATCCGCACCATCGATGGCATATCAATTCGTTCAACGTCCGTCCGGGACAATACCTGATCGCGAGGCTGTTGCAGAAACCACACATCCACATCCAGCCCGCTTTGATGGCTGCGATGGCCGGTTGGCGCTGGTCCACCTCGCGGCTGCCCCAGATCGCCAATTAACAACCGGCTGCCCTGAGCCGCCGTCCACTGACCCAGTCGTTCCACGAAACGGGTCAACTGTGGATGACCATAATAGCGATTACGGCTGACGCGCATGACCTGATAGCCCTCTCCCACCAGCGGCAACGCAACGGCTCCGGCAATACACCCCGCCGCGTAGGAACCGATGACTTGCGGTGGCCCGGTCAATGGATAGCGAACAGCGCTCCAAACATTGCCGGCGTAAGCGGACGTGATACCCAGGGATAGAAAGAACAGGATGGAAATGAGTCGAAAAGTCATGCGGGGCACCTCCTCCAGCGTGAAACGGGATGATTAGCTTAAGCCATTTTTAACCGGATCGGTTAAGCCTGAAAAAGCCGGATTCCGGCTCAATACTGACGACTGCTTTAGGCAAGCGGCCTTCGCTATCCAGTCGCTATGCTGTTCAATCACTTGCCAGTCTACGCCCCAGGAGAGTATCGCCATGTTGCCTGACTATTTTGAATTTTCCTTACCGACCCGGGTCATTTATGGCGTCGGCGTTATTAACGCTTTACACGATGCCGTCGCGCATTACGGTCCCCGGCGGGCGCTGCTGGTTACGGATGCCGTGTTGACACAGACTGGCCTAGTCGAACGGGTGAAAGCCGGTTTCGCCCGAACCGCGATTGAGATTGCCGCCGTTTATGACCAAGTGCCGCCGAATTCCACGATTAAAACGGTTGAGGATTGTGCAGCGCTGGGCCGGGCGCAGCACTGCGATTTAATCATCGGCCTGGGCGGCGGCAGTGTGCTGGATACCGCCAAGGTCGCTAATATTCTGATGGTCAAGGGCGGTCAGGTCGCGGAACACATGGGCGCTTATCTACTCGGTCAAACCCGCCTATTGCCGCTGTTGCTGATTCCTACTACTGCCGGCACCGGTTCGGAAGTCACCAAGGTCGCGGTCATCGCTGATCCCGACCATGATGTAAAACTGCCGTTTGCGGAAACCCAGTTTCTCCCTGACCTGGCGATTCTCGATCCTGAACTGACCCGGACCATGCCGCCGAAGCTGACCGCGATGACCGGCATGGACGCGCTGACACATGCGATTGAGGCGTATGTGGACAAGGAATGGTCGCCGGCCTCTGATGGACTGGCGTTGCAGGCGATCCGGCTAATTCGCGACTATCTGCTGCGGGCCTGCGCTCAGCCTAATGATTTGCAGGCGCGTGGGGCGATGCTGACGGCGAGTTGTCTGGCGGGCATTGCCTTTTCGCATTCAATGGTGGGCATGGTGCATGGCATTGCTCATGCTTTAGGTGGGGTTTATCACATCCCGCACGGGCTGGCGAATGCGCTGATTCTGCCGGAAGTGATGGCCTATAACCTGGAGGCGCGGCTGGATCGGTACGCCGATATTGCCGAAGCGTTGGGCGTCGCGTTTCCGCGACCGGGGGCCGGGCTGGAAAATCTGTTGCGTTATAGCGGGCTGAGCTTTGCCGCACCGCTCGCTCGCCCCTTGAAGGGACTGGATCGGCGATTCCGGCGTCAGGCGGCAAAAGCAGGCATTGCGTATGTCCGCATGTTGAATCAGCAGTTGGCGCACCTGACCGGGATGCCGCTGAACCTGCGCGATGCGGGTATTCAGGACGGGCTGGCGAAGCTGGAGCAAGTGGTGGAAACCGCGATGACCGATGGGGCGATGCTCTATAACCCGCGTGAACCGGAACGGGACGCGGTGCGGCGGATGGTTCAAACGCTGTATGAAACCACAGCGAAGCCATTGCCGGTATCGGCGGCGGATTTGCGTCCGGCCCTGGCGACGGCGCAAACCCAAGCCTTGCGCGAGGTGTTTCCCGACGCTGAGACCTTCTACCGGGTGCTGGGCGGTTTTTTCGAGCGATTGAAAGCGGATCCACAAATCGGCGGGCCACTCCGGGATTCCGGGTTGTGCGTCCGGTTTGAATATGCGCAGCCAACGGCCGTGCTGACTATCGACGCCCGTGGGGAGGAAGTTCAAATTTACCAGGGCGACGCCTTCACCGGTCAGCCGGAAGTGACCATGCGGATGAACGCTGATTTCGCCCATGCGTTCTGGCATGGTCGGGTCAATCTGGTATCGGCGCTGACCCGTCGGCAGGTGATCGCCAAGGGTAATGTCCCGAAAACCCTGCGCCTGCTGCCGATTCTTAAACCGGCCTACACGCTATATCCACAGTATCTGGCGGAAATCGGGATGGCGGATAAAGTGATGCGCTAATTGGAAAGCCGATCAAACAGCTTGGTCCGGATCATCATGGGTGACAATCCGGACAATCACGTTAGTATCGACCGCCAACATGTCTTTCGCTCACTCCTTTAGCAATGGCCTGTTCCATCTCTTCAAGGGATTTGGCAGGCCCCCGGTAACCGGTGCAACCGACGACATCATTACCAGCAGTGATTGACGCTCGTTTCGATGATCGATAAAGGCCATGGGACAAATACCATCGGTCAGAAAGGGTCAGTCTGCTCATCCTGAAACTGGAGAGCCAGCCTCCAGCAATCGGGCTACAGCGGCGGCCGCCTGCTGGCTGGCGTCGCAACGTAAGTAAACATGCAGATCAGTAAATTGTTCCACCAACGCCGAACGCGCAACCTCGTCATCGAGCCAGCGTAATACGGCAGCGCCCAGATGCTCCGCAGTCGCCGCCTCCTGAAAAAATTCCGGAATCAATGCCCGCCCGGCCAGCAGGTTGGGCAACGCAAAATGCCGGATCGTTACCAGTCGCCGCGCTATCCAGGCGGTCAGGGGCGCGACCCGATACGCGACCACCATCGGCCGCTTGAGCAACATCGCTTCCAGCGTCGCCGTTCCCGAAGCCAGCAACACCCCATCAGACGCGGCCATCACTTCGCGAGAATCGCCCTGCGTCAGGGTCAGTGGCACATCAGGGGCTTGCGTTGAATGCAACTCGGCCAGGAATTCATGGATTTTGGGAGTCGCAGCCGGCATCAGAAATTGCAGATCTGGCCGCTGGGCGACCAACCAACGGGCGGTTTCCAGAAACAGCGACCCCAGCCGACTCACCTCCCCCATGCGACTGCCGGGCAACAGCGCCACGATGCGGGTTTCAGGGGGAAACGATAAATGCAGGGTCTGACGCGCCACCGACGCTTCCCCGCCCAACAATGGAATCTCATCCGCCAGCGAATGGCCGACGTAACGCACCGGGACGCTATGCTGCTGATAGAAGGCCGCTTCAAAGGGAAACAGGGTCAGCATCAAATCGACAGCGCGGGCGATCTTGCGCACTCGCCACGGCCGCCAGGCCCAAACCGTGGGACTGACGTAATGGACCGTGGGAATGCCCTGGACGCGCAACTGCCGCTCCAGGCCGAGATTAAAATCGGGGGCGTCGATGCCAATGAAGACAGCAGGCGGCTCCGCTAACAACCGCTGGCGCAATTGCCGCCGAATACAGAACAGTTCGGGAAGATGGCGTAATACTTCGACCAGCCCCATGACCGCCAGCCGTTCCAGGGAAAACCAACTGTCCAGCCCTTGTTTGATCATGGCCGGACCGCCGATGCCGACAAAATCAGCGTGGGGATAACGTTGCTTCAGTGCAGAAATTAATCCCGCGCCCAGCAAATCGCCCGACAATTCCCCAGCGACGAGAGCGATGCGCATCGCCCGGCCAGTGGTCAGCGGACGATGCCGTTGCGGGACGGCGCGGCCAGAAAATCAGCCAGAATATCCAGACGCGGCGATTCCACCACCATCTCCCGGACTTTGGCAACCGCTTCTTCCAGCCGCAGATTCGCCCGATAGATCACCTTATAAGCGCGGCGAATCATCTGAATTTCTTCGTCGGAAAAGCCCCGGCGGCGCAACCCTTCGGCATTGATCCCGTAAGGTTCAGCCCGATAGCCAGCGACCGTCACATAGGGCGGCACATCCCGATGTACCCCGCAGGCAAAGCCGCAGAAGCTGTGTGCGCCCAGTCGGGTGAATTGATAAACGAGCGCAAAGCCGCCCAAACCGACATCGTCCTCAATATGAACGTGCCCGGCCAGCGACGCGCCATTGGCGAAAATCGTCCGGTTACCGATAATGCAATCATGCGCGATATGGACATACGCCATGATCCAGTTATCGTCGCCCAACCGCGTCAAACCGGCATCCTGCACCGTGCCGCGATTGATCGTGACAAACTCGCGGATAGTATTGCGGTCGCCGATTTCCAGCCGGGTCGGCTCGCCGCCATACTTCTTGTCTTGCGGCATCTCGCCCAGCGAGGCGAACTGAAAAATCCGGTTATCGCGACCGATGCAGGTCGGCCCCTGAATCACCACATGCGGACCGATCCAGGTGCCCGCGCCAATGTCAACGTCCGCACCGATCACCGAAAACGGCCCTACCGTGACATCCGGCGCCAAGCAGGCTGAGGGGTCGATAACGGCGCGTGGATCGATCACGACTCAATATCCCGTTTAGCGCACATGAGATCAGCAGACGCCACCAATTGACCGTCTACCTTGGCCTCACAAACAAATTTACCAATCCCGCGCTTAATTCGTTCCAGCCGCACCTCCAGGATCAACTGATCGCCGGGTCCGACGGGACGCTTGAAGCGGGCATTATCGACACCCACCAGATAATACATGGAACGATGGTCGGGTTTTTCACCCTCGCTCTTGAACGCCAGAATCCCGGTCGCCTGCGCCATCGCCTCCACAATCAGCACCCCCGGCATGATCGGTTTTTGCGGAAAGTGTCCCAGGAAAAAGGGTTCATTAAAACTGACATTCTTCAGGCCAATCAGCGACTGCCCCGGTTCAATCGCCAATACCCGGTCAATCAGCAAAAATGGATAGCGATGCGGCAGGTATTCCAGAATTTCCTGAATATCCATTATTTCATTCATGGGCTTGCAGTTTTCCTTCAATCCCGGCGATCCGGGACCGGCGATAGTGGGGCACCAGGTTGATTCACTTTTCTTTCCAAAACGGCCAGGCGTCGGAACAGTTCATCGAGACGGCGCAATCGGGCGCTGATCTTGTTCCATAACCGGTTCGGCTCGACCGTCAAACCCGAGGAATAAGCGCCCGGCTCGGTAATGGAATGCGCCACCAGCGACATCCCGGTCACTTGCACCCGGTCAGCAACCTCCAGATGACCCGCGATGCCGACGCCGCCACCCAACATGCAGTGCCGACCGATCCGGGCGCTGCCAGCAATGCCGACGCAACCCGCCAAGGCGCTATGTGCCCCGATACGGACGTTATGCGCCACCTGAATCTGATTATCCAGCTTGACGCCATCTTCAATAATGGTGTCTTCCAGTGCGCCGCGATCAATAGTGGTATTAGCACCGATTTCAACATCATCACCAATCTGCACTCCACCGAGCTGCGGCACCTTCAACCAGCGGCCATCGCGATCCAGCGCCAGGCCAAAGCCGTCACTGCCAATCACCGCGCCGGGATGCACCAGCACCCGACAGCCGAGCCGCACACGATGGCAGAGCGTGACGTGCGCCACCAGCCGACTCCCAGCCCCAATCACTGCATATTCGCCGATCACGCAGTTGGGTCCGACCACCACGCCCGTCTCGATCACCGCCCCGGCTTCAACCGTGCAATGCGGACCAATCCAGGTATCCGCTGCGATATGCGCGTCAGGACTGACCCAAGCCGTGGGATGAATGCCGACGTTCCGCTCTGCTACGGGTTCAAACAAAGCCGCTGCCTGAGCATACGCAATATGCGGATGGTCAGCGACGAGCGCAGCAACTGGACAATCATCAACATCCGTTGGCGACAGGATCACCGCTGTCGCCCGGGTAGTCGCCAGCGCCGCCCGATAACGGGAATGAATCAAAAAACTGAGCTGCCCGGATTCCGCCCGATCCAGTGGTGCCACGCTGGTGATCACCGTCGCCGTGTCGCCGCCATGCAGGCAAGCTCCGGTGGCGGCGGCAATCTTGCCGAGCGTGGTCATGAGCTTACTTGGACGTCAGGCGTTGCAGCACTTTATCGGTCACATCGACCTGGGGACTGGCGTACAACGTCGCCCCATCATTAATAACCAGATCAAAGCCGTCTTCCTTAGCGACATTATTGATGACATCCAGCACCTGCTTCTGGAACTTGCCCAATTCCTCATTCCGGCGCAGATTAAAATCTTCCCGAAGTTCGGCATTAGTGCGATTCAGTTCCCGCATTTGATTGCGAATATCGCCTTCCAGATTGCGGCGCTGGCTTTCACTCATTACCGCGCCATCCTTGTTCAGCTTTTCCTCCAGTTTGCGTAGCGACTTCTGCGCTTCGACTAATCCCTTCTGCCGAGGCGCAAACTCCTTCTCCAGACGCTTGCTGGCCGCTTCGGCCTGCGGCGCGCTACTGAGAATCTTGGCTACGCTGACGAAACCGATTTTCAGTTCAGCCGCCTGCGTTAACGATAACGGCAACGCCAGCGCCGCCGCAATGAAAAAACTCTGTTTAAGCTTCACTCGATCACCTCTATCCGCAGAAATGGCAAAAAACCACCGACTGAAAATCCTGCTCCCGACTTCTTTAAAACCCTTAATTCAAGGGTACGCCGAATGAAAACTGGAAGACCTCGGTTTCATCCTCGGATTGATCATTGAGCGGGGCAGCGACGCTCAACACAATCGGTCCCAGTGGCGATATCCAGAATCCGGACAACCCCACTGAATATCGCAACTCACCAGCATCAAAATCACTGGTTGTCGCGAACACATTACCCGCATCGAAAAATGCCGCCACCCGGACATTTTCTGATTTCTCCATAAAAGGCACGGGAAGAATGAACTGGGTACTGGCCACGGTTTTGAACGACCCGCCTTCCGGTTCATCGTTGCTATAGCGCGGCCCCAGAGTATTCGCCTTGTAACCCCGCACCGATCGCAAGCCGCCGGCATAGAAATTCTCGAAAAACGGCAATTCATCAGCATTACCATACCCATCGCCGTAACCCACTTCACCACTGAGCGTCCACGTCAACCAGCGCGCCAGCGGATAGTAGCCGATGCCCCGGTAACTGAGCTTATAGTATTCGGCATCGCTGCCAGGTATGGCGATTTCGCCAGTAATTTGATTCAAACTACCACTGGTTGGAAAAATAGCTCGATTACGGGTGTCACGCGACCAACTGCCATCCAGCTTGTACTCGTTAAACTCATCACCGTTCCGGGCGATGTAGTCAATAATTTCAACTGGGGTATTATCCGTCGTGTCGATCCGCACATGATCATAACCGGGTCGCAGCACCAGAGTATCAAACTCATTGAGCGGGAAGCCAAAACTGACTTGAAAACCATAATTATTGAACACATAGTCAGCAGTATTCACTTCGGCTGCGTCGATATCGCGATAGTACAACCGAAATCCCCGACTGATGCCATCCACTGTGTAATAGGGATTGTTGTAGGAAATACTATAGTTTTCGCCGGCGGCGCTGTTGTTGAGCGCTACGCTCATCTGATTGCCGGTACCGAGAAAATTGTTCTGGGTCACGCTGGCATTCAATAAGACCCCGGACTCCTGACCGTAACCAACGCCAAACATCAGACTGCCCGACGGTCGTTCAACCACCGTATAATTGACATCAACCTGATCGTTCGTCCCAGGCACCGCCGGGGTTTCGACGTTGACGCTTTCCAGGTAATCGAGGCGCTGCAAACGGGTTTTGGAGCGGTCCAAATCCTTGGTTGAATACCAGGCACCTTCCGCCTGCCGCATTTCCCGGCGCAACACTTCGTCCTGGGTCTTGGTATTACCCTGGAAATTGATGCGCCGGACATAAACCCGCCGCCCTGGATCTACGACAAAGGTTAAATCCACCTTACGGGTTTCGTCATTAATCTGCGGTACAGTATTGATGTTGGCAAAGGCATAACCCTCTTGCCCCAACCGTTCACCGAGGTTTTTGGTAATTTCGGTCAACTTGGTGCGAGAAAAAGTTTCACCTGGCTGGATATCCACCAAATCACGCAATTCGGACTCCGCGACAACCCCAAAATCGCCCGTCAACTGGACGGTTTCAATAATAAAGGGTTCACCCTCGGTAATATTGATGGTGATGTAGACATCTTTCTTGTCGGGGGTAATGGACACCGGCGTAGAATCGACATTGAACTTGAGATAACCGCGATCCAGATAAAATGAGCGCAACGTTTCAATGTCCGCCGCCAGTTTCTGCTTGGCATACTGATCATCCTTGGTGAAGAATGAGAGCCAGCCGGAGGTCGACGATTGCAGCAGGCCGACCAGCTCTTTCTCGGTAAACGCCTTGTTTCCGACAATGTTGATCTGGCGAATACTGGCGACTGCGCCTTCGGAAATCGTGATCGTGATCGCGACCCGGTTACGCTCCAACGGTCGCACCTGGCTCTTGATCTGAACGGCGTAGCGGCCACGGCTATAATACTGCTGCAACAATTCCTGCTCTACTTTATCCAGCAGCGACCGGTCGAATACCCGACCTTCCGCCAGACCCACCTGAGTCAGCGCCTTCTTGAGATCCTCGGTGCTAATATCCTGATTACCTTCAATGAGTACCTCGGAAACCGCTGGACGTTCAGTCACTGTCACCACCAGCACATTGCCGTTGCGCTCCAGATTCACGTCGGTGAAAAAACCGGTTTTAAACAGCGCACGGATGATCTCCGGATAATCCTTCTCGGAAATAGTCGCACCGGCCTGGACGGGCAGGTAGTTGAACACGGTACCCGCCGAAAGGCGTTGCAGGCCATCAACCTGGATGTCCTTCACCACGAATTCAGCAGCCTGCGCTCCAGACAGAGCCACGCACAAACCCAGCGACAACAGCAAATGGCGATACGATTTCATAAGCAAACAAGCACCCCAGGCCGATAATTCCTATCCCAGAAGACGATTAAAATCATTGAACAGCGCCAGCCCCATCAGGAGCAGTAATACGACCATACCCACCTGCTGCCCGACATGCTGAACCGCTTCGGACAACGGACTGCCTTTGACCGCTTCAATCAGGTAGTACAGCAGATGCCCGCCATCCAGCACTGGAACCGGCAACAGATTCAGTACACCCAGACTGATGCTAACCAGCGCCAGCAGTGACAGAAACGCGATGAATCCAGCGCTGGCCGCCTGGCCGGCAAACTGGGCTATCGTGATAGGTCCACTGAGATTTTCCAGCGACGCCTTACCAATCAGCATTCGCCCCAGCATCCGCAGGGTCAGCAACGACATATCCCAGGTTTTACCTACCGCATGACCCAACGCGTCCAGCGGCCCATAACGTACCACGACCTGCATATCCGCGGCGAGATCCGGCGGCACATCGGCCACTGCGCCAATAAATCCAGCCTGCTCGCCAGTGGCGGCTTTCCGGATATCGGGCGTCAGTTCCAGCGCCTGTTCCCCGCCCTCGCGTTCAATGCGCACGTTCAGCACCTGACCGGGATGGCGTTCGATGATCCCGCGCCACTGTCTCCAGTCAGCGACGGACACGCTATCCACCAACAAAATCCGGTCGCCCGCCTGCAACCCGGACCGCGCCGCTGCGCCATCCGGCATCACCTGACCGATCACCGCCGGCAAGACCGGCTGCCAGGGCGTCAGCCCCACCCGTTCAAACATCCGGACATCATCGGTCGCTATCCGGCCATCACGCAGATCCAGGGTGCGAATGCGCGAACGTTCGTCCACATCCTGCACTTCGATCTGGATCACGTCCTCGGCCATGGCGTGATCCACCAAGGTCAACATCACCGAACTCAAGGCCGGGGTCAGTTCGCCATCAATAGCCACGATCAAATCGCCCTTACGGAACCCGCCCGCTTCAGCGAGCGAACCGGCTACCGGTTGATCCAGCAAAGGCTTCATCCCAGGGATACCGACCACAAACATGCACGCATACGCCAATATGGCGAACAGAAAATTAAACAGGGGACCCGCCATTACAATAGCGATCCGTGAACCCACCGGCTTTCGGTTGAAAGCCCGATGCAACTCCGCTTCTGGCACGTCGCCTTCGCGCTCATCCAGCATCTTCACATAGCCGCCCAGAGGCAGCACGGCAATCACATACTCAACATCATCCTGGCCACGCCGAGTCCACAACGGCTTGCCGAAGCCAATGGAAAATTTCGTGACCTTCACGCCCAGTCGGCGCGCCACCCAGAAATGGCCAAATTCATGCACCGTGATCAGCACCCCCAAGGTGACGATCAGGGCCAATATGGAAATGAAGGGACTGCTGCTCATGACCTACCTCCGACGCCGGCGAAAATCCAGTCACTCGCGATCATCCGCGCCTGAGCATCCGCGTCGAGAATGACCGCCAGCGAGGTGATCGCCAGTGGGTTGACCTGTTCCAAAGTGTATTGGACAACAGCAGCAATGTCAGTGAAACCCATTTTTTGGTCGAGAAAAGCCTGAACAGCGATTTCATTGGCCGCATTGAGAATGGCCGGGGCCGTTCCACCGGCTTCCAAGGCGGAAAATGCCAGTTTCAAACTGGGAAAGCGCGCAAAGTCCGGCGCTTGAAACTCCAGTTTCGCCATCTGCGTGAAATCCAGGAGTGCGACACCGGAGGCTACTCGACGCGGCCAAGCCAGCGCGTGGGCAATCGGGGTGCGCATGTCGGGGTTGCCCAGTTGCGCCAGCACCGAGCCATCCTGATATTCCACCATCGAATGAATCACGCTTTGCGGATGCACCACCACGTCAATCTGTTCCAAGGATGCGCCAAACAGCCAGTGCGCCTCAATCACTTCCAGACCCTTATTCATCATGGTGGCCGAATCGACGGAAATTTTCCGCCCCATGCGCCAGTTGGGATGCGCACAGGCCTGTTCCGGCGTCACTTTCGACAACTGCTCAAGTGGCGTCACCCGAAAGGGTCCACCGGAACCGGTCAGCAAAATCCGCCGCACACCGACTACATCCAGTCCTTCCGTAGCGAACGTCGGCGGCAGGCATTGAAAAATCGCGTTATGCTCACTGTCAATCGGCAACAGTTCTGCGCCATGCTCGCGCACCGCCGCCATAAACAGCGGACCAGCCATCACCAGCGCTTCCTTATTCGCCAGTAAAACCCGTTTACCGGCTTTTGCCGCCGCCAGCGTCGGTAACAAACCCGCCGCGCCCACAATCGCCGCCATGACATAACTCACTTCCGGCAAGGCTGCGACTTGTTCCAGTCCGGTAACACCGGCCAGCACTTCCACCGGTCGACCGGCCGACTGCAATCGATCCCGCAACGTCCCGGCAGCATCGGCATCCGCCATCACCGCATACGCCGGCTCATGGCTCAGACACTGCTGAAAGAGCGCCTCGACATCCCGATGCGCCGTCAGCGCCACAACCTGGAAACGATCCGGATGCCGTTGCAGCACATCCAGCGTACTGACGCCAATGGAGCCAGTGGAACCCAGGATGGTAACGCCGATTCGCCCACTCATCCCGCGACTCCGTACAAGCCCAGCAAAAACACCGGCGCAGCAGCGGTCAGGCTGTCCACCCGATCCAGAACCCCGCCATGGCCCGGCAACAGCGAACCACTGTCTTTGACGCCACACTGCCGTTTCATCATGCTTTCGAACAAATCTCCAACGATGGAAAAACCCGCAGTGATCAGGCAGACCACCACAAAGGCAGGCCAGCGTGCGCTTTCGCCGAACCATGCCGCACCGGCCAGAGCCAGCATCAGCGTCGCGATACCCGCTCCGGCAACGCCTTCCCAGGTCTTGCCGGGACTGATGGCCACCGCCAGCTTGCGCTGTCCCCAGCGCCGACCGGCAAAATAAGCGCCAATATCTGCCCCCCAAATCAGCAACAGGAGGAACAGTACATGGCCCGAGCCAAATTCGCGATGCAACCTCATCAACGCTATCCAGGGCCCCACCAGAACAATGACGCCAGCCATGCGCAGCAACCAGGGGTAATCCTGACGCTCTGGAGATGCTGTGTAACGCTGCAACCAGAACAGGAAGCCGCACCAACTTAGAACGTTTAAAACCAGCAGGCTGCTCATCAGCGCCGCCTGGTTCAATAAGGGCCAAACCGCCAGGATCAGCGCCAGAATGCCGCCAACATACAGTCCACGGTCCCGAACCCGGTTGAAACCGGCCAACCGCGTCCATTCCCAGGCACCCGGTAAAATAATCGCCAACAAGGCCATGCCGAAAACGGGCGTCGGCAATTTCAACACTGCCCAGATGACCAGAAGTGCCAGAATACTGGCCGTGATGATGCGTTGTTTAAGCATCGTCAACCGGCGTCCCTGGTGCCACTTGCTCGCTGGTCTGGCCAAAACGCCGCTGCCGACTGGCAAACGCGGCACAGGCAGTATCCAGATCGGCGGCATCAAAATCCGGCCAAAGCCGCTCACTGAAATACAGTTCGGTATACGCCAGTTGCCAGAGCAGAAAATTACTGATGCGCTGCTCGCCACCGGTGCGGATAAACAAATCGGGTTCAGGCAAATCGGCCAGGGATGTGTAACGATGAAAGGTCTCCGGCGTCACGCCACCCGGTTGCAATCGGCCCGCCCCAACGTCTTCAGCGATGCGCTGCGCCGCCTGGACAATATCCCAGCGACCGCCATAGTTCGCCGCGATGACCAGCGTTAAACCGGTGTTGTGGGCGGTACGCTGCTCAGCCTTGACCATGTAATCCTGCAAGGTCGGTGAAAACGCCCGGTGGTCGCCAATAAACCGCATCCGCACATTCGCCGCGTCCAACCGACGGATTTCACTGCGCAGCGTGCGCACAAACAGATTCATCAAAATTTCGACTTCCGGCCGGGGACGCCGCCAGTTCTCGCTGCTGAACGCAAACAGTGTCAATACCTCAATGCCGCGTTCCGCGCAGGCTTCAACTACGCGCCGCACCGCCTTCGCGCCTTCGCGATGTCCCGCCGTGCGCGGCAATGCGCGTTGTTGCGCCCAGCGACCATTACCATCCATTACAATCACCACATGTCGGGGCAACCGGTCCCGCACCATTGTTAGGGCCGCGACCTCATCCGCCATGCAGTCGGCTCCTGATTGGACTCATAGTCAATTCCGGACGCGCTTCAAAACCTAAATTTCCATCAACTCAGCTTCCTTGGCGGACAGCATCTTTTCCACATCCTGGATATACCGGTCAGTCAATTTCTGCATCTCGTCCTGGGCTTGCCGTTCGGCATCCTCGGGGATTTTCTTATCCTTGAGCAACGCTTTGAACTGGCTGTTGGCGTCCCGCCGAATGTTGCGAATCGCCACCTTGGCACCCTCGCCTTCATGCCGGACGATCTTGACCAGATCGCGGCGGCGCTCTTCAGTCAAGGGCGGCAACGGCACCCGAATCGCTGTACCCGCCGTCACCGGATTCAGCCCCAGATCCGATTTCATGATCGCCTTCTCAATCGGCCCGACCAGATTCTTTTCCCAAGGCGTCACCAGCAAGGTGCGCGCATCGGACACCCCGACCGAAGCCACCTGATTCAGCGGCGTATCGTTGCCATAATAGCTGACCATAATATGATCGAGCAGGCTGGCGTGCGCGCGCCCGGTCCGCAATTTGGTCAATTCCTGCTTGAGGCTATCGACGCTTTTGGTCATCCGGTCGGTGGAGTCTTTCTTAATCTCGTTAATCATATTGTTATTCCCGCACTACGGTGGTGCCCACGTTCTCACCGCAGACGATCCGCACCAGGTCGCCACGGCGATTGATGTTGAAAACCATCAGCGGCAGGTTATGTTCGCGGCACATCACAATCGCCGTGGCGTCCATCACCTGCAGTTTGCGCTCCAGCGCTTCATCGTAAGTCAGTCGCGCATAGCGCACCGCCTGGGGATCCTTGAAGGGGTCGGCGGAATAAATCCCGTCCACTTTGGTCGCCTTGAGCATGACATCGGCGCCGATTTCAACGGCGCGCAGGCTGGCGGCTGAATCGGTGGTAAAAAACGGATTACCGGTCCCGGCGGCGAAGATCACCACCCGGCCTTTTTCCAGATGGCGAATAGCACGGCGGCGCAGGTAGTCCTCGCAAACCTGGTTGATGCGAATAGCCGACATCACCCGGGTGAACACCCCCAACCGCTCCAGAGTATCCTGCATGGCCAGTGAATTCATCACCGTCGCCAGCATCCCCATGTGATCGGCGGTCACCCGGTCCATGCCGGCCTGCGCCAATCCGGCACCCCGAAACAGGTTGCCACCGCCAATCACCATCCCCACTTCCACGCCCATTTGGCGCAACTCCCGCACCTCGTCGGCCATGCGGGCGATCACCTCGGTATCGATGCCATAATCGCCCGTGCCCATCAGGGCTTCACCGCTCAGTTTGAGGAGAATGCGTTTAAACACGGGAGTGGAATTAAGCATGGATGTTCAGTCGCCGCGCGCCGCCGCCATCACTTCAGCAGCGAAATTATCGGATTTCTTCTCAATACCCTCGCCCAGTTCAAAGCGTTCGAAGCGCATCACCTGGGCCTTGCGCGACTGGAGCAACTTCTCCACCGTCTGGTCAGTGTCCCGAATAAACGGCTGACCCAGCAAGGTATTGGCTTCCAGGTACTTGCGCAGCTTCCCTTCCACAATTTTTTCAACAATCTTCTCAACGATATGGGCCGGCTTGTCCTTCGCCTCCTCCACCGCCTGCGCCGCATAAATCGCTTTTTCTCTGGCGAGAATGTCTACCGGCACCTGATCGGCGCTCACACACAAAGGCCGACTGGCGGCAATGTGCATGGCAATATCCTTGGCCAGTTCGGCGTCGCCGCCCGCCAGTTCCACCAGTACACCAATGCGCGTCCCGTGCAGATATGCGCCTAAAACACCGTCAGTCGTGGCCAACCGGGCGAAACGCCGGACGCTGATGTTCTCGCCGATTTTGGCGATGCACTCACGCCGATTCTGCTCAACGCTCTGACCGTTCACCATGTTCGTGGCCAGCAGCGCATCCAGATCAGTCGGCCCGCTCTCTAGCGCAACCTCGGCCACCGCACCGGTGAACGCCCGGAAGTCGTCATTCTTGGTGACAAAATCGGTTTCGCAGTTGATCTCGACCATAGCGACGGCGCTACTGGCCTGCCGGATCACAATCAAACCTTCAGCAGCGATGCGGCTGGCCTTCTTGTCCGCCTTGGCCTGCCCGGCCTTGCGCATCAGATCGACCGCTGCCTCAAGATCGCCGCCGGTTTCCTGCAGCGCCCGCTTGCACTCCATCATTCCCGAACCTGTACGCTCGCGCAGTTCTTTCACCAGCGTCGCCGTAATTTCCGCCATGCTTGTCTACCTCTGAAAAAAACCATTCTGCAACTTTCGGCAAATTCATCAAAAAGGCTCGCGAGCGTTCAGGCGCACGAGCCTTCCTGGGATCAAACCTTCATCCGGGGACTTCAGGTGCCCTCGCTGGCTGACAGCGGCTCCTCGGGAATTTCGACAAACTCTTCCTCGCGGCCCCGTCCCGTCGCCAACACAGCGCGACCTTCCAGCACCGCTTCGGCGACCCCGCCGACATACAACTGAATGGCGCGAATCGCGTCATCATTGCCGGGAATGACATAGTTCACGCCATCCGGCGAGTTGTTGGTATCCACCACGCCGATGACCGGAATCCCCAGCTTGTTGGCTTCCTGAACGGCGATCTTCTCGTGGCCGACGTCAACGATAAACAACGCATCCGGCAGACTGGCCATATCCTTGATGCCGCCCAGACTGCGGTCCAGCTTCTCCATCTCGCGCCGCAGGCCGATGACTTCCTTCTTGGCCAACCGCTCGAAGGTGCCATCCTGCACCATCAGCTCCAGATCCTTGAGCCGCTTGATGGACTGCCGGACGGTCTTGAAATTGGTCAACATGCCGCCGAGCCAGCGGTGATTGACATAGGGCATCCCGGCGCGAATCGCGGCCTCGGCGGTCGCTTCGCGGGCCGAGCGCTTGGTGCCCACCAACAGAACCTTGCCGCCTTTCGACGCCAGTTTGCCGATGAAATTCAGCGACTCAAGATAGAGCGGCAGGGTTGCTTCCAGATTGATGATATGAATCTTGCTGCGCGCCCCAAAGATATACGGGGCCATTTTGGGATTCCAGTAGCGGGTCTGGTGGCCGAAATGCACACCGGCCTCCAGCATCTGGCGCATGGACATAGTGGCCATTGCTCAGGGTTCTCCTTGGTAAATCAGGGTTGAGCCTCCACCCGCCCCGGACAGCGACCCCAACTTCGGGCACCCGGCTACCCGTGTCGGCGGATGTGAGAATTGTTTTAATCGGTGCTGATCCACAGGTTTGGACAAACTACCGTTTGCCTAAAAGGCGCGCGCTTTATACCATGGATTGGCTAAGAAAACCAAATGAACCGCCGCTCGCAAAAAGTTGTCCCAATTTTCTGCGTCAAGCGTCGCCGTCGGGGCGACTTCCCACCGGCCTGAAACCGCCCATGTGCTACCGAGACCATACCGACAGACCCTCAATATGTTCCAGAATCCAAATCCCAATTCCCCAAAAATCACCTACAAGACCCCGGCCGAGATCGAGAAAATGCGGGTCGCTGGTCGGTTGGCCGCCGAAGTCCTGGATATGGTCGCCCCCTATGTGCAGGAGGGAATCGCTACGGAAGAGCTGGACCGGATTTGCCATGACTACATGGTCAATGTGCAGAAAGTGATCCCGGCCCCGCTCAACTATCGCGGCTTTCCCAAATCCATCTGCACCTCGGTCAACCATGTCATCTGCCATGGCATCCCCGGTCCGAAGAAATTGAAAAAGGGCGACGTTATCAATATCGACATCACCGTGATCAAGGATGGCTATCACGGCGATACCAGCCGGATGTTCCAGATCGGTACGCCGCCATTGGCCGCGCAACGGGTTTGCCAAATTGCCTATGAATGTTTATGCATCGGCATCGATATAGTGGGTCCGGGTCTCCATCTGGGCGATATCGGCCATGCTATCCAGAGACATGCGGAATCGCAGCATTGTTCAGTCGTGCGTGAATACTGTGGTCACGGCATCGGTCTGGCCTTCCACGAAGACCCACAGGTTCTACATTACGGCAAACCCGGCGATGGCGTTCTGCTGGTTCCGGGAATGACCTTCACCATTGAACCCATGATCAACGCCGGCAAACGGCATGTCAAAAAGCTGCCGGATGGCTGGACCGTGGTTACCAAAGACCACAGTATTTCCGCCCAGTGGGAACATACGGTGCTGGTGACCCAGACCGGCCATGAAATTTTGACGTTAAGTCCCGGCGCAACGCTTTAACTCTCACTCTCCCGCTGACTTCCACCTCCATGTCTTTCCCAATCCCCCTGCAAGACCACGCGCCCTGGCGCGATCAAGCGTTGTTCGACACGGCCGCCTTCGAACAGGATCTGGCGACCAGCGCCAGTTCAATCTCCCCCTTCCGCACATTGCTTAAACAAAGCGCCCTCCGCCTCCGGGCGCTGTTCCAGCAGGGCTTACCGACTGACGAACTGGTGCTGGCGCGTGCCCGGTTGATGGATGAAGTACTGCAACGGATCTGGTTACGGTTTTTTACGGCGGATGCGCTGGATTTGACACTGGTGGCCGTAGGCGGCTATGGCCGCGGCGAACTGCATCCAGGTTCGGATGTGGACATCATGATTCTGCTGGGGGATCAGGCGCTGGAAGTTCATCGTTCGGGGCTGGAAGACTTTCTCACCTTCCTGTGGGACATCGGTCTGGAAGTCGGCCATAGCGTCCGCACGGTTGAGGATTGCGCCCGGGAAGGCGCGGCGGACATCACCATCGCCACCAGCTTAATGGAAGCGCGACTGCTCACCGGGTCAGCGACGCTGTTTGAGCAGATGCGGGCGGTCACTGGCCCCGACCGGATTTGGCCAGACGCTGCCTTTTTCGAGTCCAAGCGCCAGGAGCGCTGTCAGCGCTGCCGCAAATACAACGAAACCGCGTTTAACCTCGAACCCAATATCAAGGAAGGTCCTGGCGGCTTGCGCGATTTGCAGATGATTGGCTGGGTGGCCAAGCGCCATTTCGGTGCCAGCACTCTCCATGAACTGGTCAGCCACGGATTTCTCAGTCCCCGCGAATATGATGAACTGATCGAATGTCGCAACTTCCTCTGGCAGATCCGCTTCGCCCTGCATACCCTCACTGGCCGCCGTGAAGATGTGCTGCTGTTTGACCACCAGCGACGGGTTGCTGAACAATTCGGCTATCAAGATCAGGATCAAAATCTGGCCGTCGAGCAGTTCATGCAGCGCTATTACCGCACGGTCAACGCCCTGAGCCGGCTCAACGAGATGCTGCTGCAATTGTTCGAGGAAGCGATCCTGCTGGCCGATGAACCGGGGGAACCGACGCCGATCAATCGCCGGTTTCAGGCGCGGCGCGGTTATCTGGAAGTGACCCGGCCCAATGTGTTTCTGCGCTATCCGTTCGCCATGCTGGAAGTTTTCCTGGTTTTGCAGCAGCACCCGGAAATCAAGGGCATCCGCGCTTCCACCATCCGGCTGATCCGCGATCATCAGCCGTTGATTGACGAGAAATTCCGTAATGACATGCGGCCCCGCAGTCTGTTTATGGAAATTTTGCGCCAGCCGTATGGCGTGACGCAGCAACTGCGGCTGATGAACGCTTATGGCGTGTTGCCGGCCTACCTGCCGGAATTCGGCCATATCATGGGCCGGATGCAATATGACCTGTTCCACGCCTATACCGTGGACCAACATATTCTGTTTGTGGTGCGCAACCTGCGGCGATTCTTCCTGCCCCAGTTCTCCGACCAGCTCCCGCAATGCAGCGCCATCATGGAGCGACTGCCGAAACCGGAACTGATCTACATCGCCGGCCTGTACCATGACATTGCCAAGGGTCGCGGCGGCGATCATTCCGAACTGGGCGCTGAGGATGCCGAACGCTTCTGCCGCCAGCACGGTTTGAGCCGTTTTGATACCCGGTTGATTGCCTGGCTGGTGCGCCACCATCTCACGCTGTCCATCACTGCCCAGAAAAAGGACACCCATGACCCGGAGGTCATCCACGACTTTGCCCGGTTGATGGGCGATCAGATGCATCTGGATTATCTGTACCTGCTGACGGTCGCTGACATCCGCGCCACCAATCCCAAATTGTGGAACACCTGGCGCGGGTCGCTGCTCTGGCAACTCTATGAGGCCACCCGCCGGGCGTTACGGCGCGGACTGGACAACCCGATTGACAAAGAAGAGCGCATCCGTGAAGCGCAAAGTCAGGCGCGCCGGTTGTTGCAGGTCGCCAAAATCGACGAGGAGCGCATCAACCACGTTTGGGATGGGTTCGGTGACGACTATTTCCTGCGCCATGCCGCCGATGAAATTACCTGGCATACCCGGGCCATTATCAAACATGGCTACAAAGAACGTCCGTTGGTCATGACTCGCGCCGATCCCAGTCGGGGCGGTACGGAAATCTTTATCTACACCCGCGATCAGGACAACCTGTTTGCGCTGATCACTTCCGTGCTTGATCAGTTGGGACTGACGATTCTTGATGCCCGCATTATCACCGGGCATAGCGGCTATACGCTGGATAGTTTCACGGTGCTGGAAGACACCGGCCT
The DNA here is from genome assembly GCA_030917925.1 of Pseudomonadota bacterium. GTDB lineage: Bacteria > Pseudomonadota > Gammaproteobacteria > Competibacterales > Competibacteraceae > UBA2383. Next base: position 10,250 of record JAUPTV010000067.1, on the reverse strand, counting down.
GCCCATTCAGGAGCGCAGCCGGATCAAGGAAATTGTGACCATGCTCATTGCTGCGCTTCAGCAACCGGACGCCATGCCCCCGATGCCCAGTCGGCATATCTCACGCATTCAGAAAGCGTTTCAAATGCCGACTTGCGTATCGTTTCATGAAGACGCAGCGAACAGCCGCACGGTCGTAGAACTGTTCTCCTGGGACCGTCCAGGGCTACTCTGCCGGGTGGGTCAGGCGTTCATGGAATGCGGGGTGCAGGTGCATAATGCCAAGATCATGACAGTCGGGGCGCGGGCTGAAGACGTATTTTTCGTGACCGACCGCGAAAATCGACCCCTGAATGATCCGCAAAAATACGCTGCGTTACGCGTGGCGCTGGTCGCGCAACTGGATGTCGATGAAGAACTGGGTTAGAAGCCAAAAAATCAGGGGGATGTCGCAATGTGGACGAAATTGCGCTGGACATTGCCAGGCATGCTCATGATATTGAGCGTGTCTTTCGCGCCGGGCTATGCGGGATCGCCGGAAGCCATTCTCAAGGAGGGTTCCTGCCCGGCTGGTTATCACACCGAGGGGCGTTACTGCGTCGGCAATCGGGGCAGCGATCCGCCCACTGCGATTAGCAAGGACGGACCGTGCCCGGCCGGTTATCACACTGAAGGTCACTATTGCGTCGGTAATCGTAACGCCTCACCCCGGAAAGCGCTGCCCAAAGACGGCCCCTGCCCGACCGGTTATCACACCGAAGGTCGCTATTGCGTCAGCAACCATCGGGAATAATGCCGAACGGAATGGATGATGGGCGATTGTCACCGGTCGAGATAAGCGACGCCGCCCAGTTGCCGCATTTGTCGTTCAATCCAGCGCTGGCGTTTGCGAACATGGGGGGAAGGCTGATCAACCCGGTAGCGTAACGGATTAGGCAACACGGCCGCCAAGCGGGCCGCGTCACTCGCCGTCAGTTCAGCCGCCGACTTGTTAAAAAAGCGCCGGCTGGCGGCCTCTACGCCGAACGTGTACTCGCCAAATTCGGCAATATTCAGATAAACCTCCAAAATCCGCTGTTTGGACCACAACAGTTCCAGCAGTACGGTAAACCACACCTCCAGTCCCTTGCGAACCAAGCTGCGACCCGACCACAGAAACAGATTTTTGGCGACCTGCTGACTGAGCGTACTGGCCCCGCGCAATGTCTGCCCCTCTTCCTGATCCTCCAGCGCTTGCCGAATCTCTACGAAATCGAAACCGTAATGATCGGGAAACCGCTGATCCTCGGCGGCAATCACCGCCAGCGCCGCATGAGGCGAAATATGCGCATAAGGCGTCCAGGCATAGCGAAACGCCGCACCCTCTCCAGTCGCCTTGATCCACTGTTGGGCCATGACGCTGGACGTGGGCAGGGGGAGCCAGCGCAAGGCCAGCACGATCACCAGCGAGGCCACGACAAAGCCGCCTCCTCCAATCAACAATCCACGCCCAATCCGACGCCATCTCCATTTCGTTCCCCCCTTTGATAAAGGGGGGGCAGGGGGGATTTTGGCCCGCCGCCAACCTTTCAGAAAATGCCCCACGCGACCCCCGACGCCATCGTTTCCCCCAGTTCTTCACAACGTTGCAGAACCTCGGTATCCAGTTCGCCTCGGGCAATGATCGGCTCGCAGACCGGTTTTAGCGGATAACCCCGGGCGATACGTTCGATGCTGGTCAATGCCCCGGTTCCATCGTTACCGGCGCTAATGAACACGGCATAAGGCAGACCGTTGATCTGGCCCTGGGCCGGGTAATAGGTGCGGTCCAGAAAATTTTTCAAGGCTCCGGACATATAGCCGAAATTCTCCGGCGTACCCAGTAACAGCCCCTGCGCCCAGAGCAAATCAGGCAACCCGGCGCGCAGAGCCATTTTCAGCCGTGTTTCCACCTCCGGAACCCGCCGCGCCCCACGATAGACCGCCCGCGCCATCGTTTGGGTATGACCGGTCTGGGTATGGTAGACAATCAAGAGGTGTTTGGCGGCGCTCATGCGATTAAAGGATGTTGCCACGCAACAGGTTTTTCGCTATGTTGCGCGTCTTGAATCATCGTCATTACCCAAGAAGGGATTAAAGCTTTGTCCAAAGAAGACCATATTGAGATGGAGGGAACCGTGATCGATACCCTGCCCAATACCATGTTCCGGGTGCAGTTGGAAAACGGTCACGTCATCACCGCCCATATCTCCGGTCGGATGCGCAAGCACTACATCCGCATCCTGACCGGCGACAAGGTAAAAGTGGAATTGACGCCCTACGATCTGAGCAAGGGGCGCATCATTTATCGCGGGCGCTAACCCTCCGGGCGCTGGCCTTATGGTGCCAACGCGGCCTCCTCCTCGACGATCTCCACGCGCAGATGGTCACAATCAGCGGTAACGGTCACGCGCCCGCCATTGACCAATCGACCAAAGAGCAATTCTTCAGCCAGGGGGCGCTTGATGTGCTCCTGAATAATCCGGGCCATGGGCCGTGCGCCCATCTTGGGATCGTAGCCGCGCCCGGCCAGCCAGGTGCGTCCTTCCGTATCCACCTCCAGCGTGACTTTCTTCGGCTCCAACTGAGCTTCCAGTTCGATCAGGAACTTGTCCACCACCTGGGCAATCGTGACCGGGGTCAGCGGTTTGAACTGAACCACCGTGTCCAGCCGGTTGCGGAATTCCGGTGAGAACATCCGCTTGATCGCTTCCATACCGTCGCTGCTGTGATCCTGACTGGTGAAGCCAATCGAGGGCCGCTCCATCAGTTCCGCGCCAGCGTTGGTGGTCATCACCAGAATCACGTTACGGAAATCCGCCTTGCGGCCATTGTTGTCCGTCAACGTGCCGTGGTCCATCACCTGTAGCAACAGGTTAAACACGTCCGGGTGTGCCTTCTCAATCTCGTCCAGCAGCAACACCGCATGGGGATGCTTGAGAATGGCGTCAGTCAACAGTCCGCCCTGATCAAAACCGACATAACCCGGCGGCGCGCCGATCAGTCGGGATACGGTATGCCGTTCCATGTATTCCGACATGTCAAAGCGGATCAACTCGATCCCCATAATCTTGGCTAACTGCCGGGTCACCTCGGTCTTGCCGACTCCGGTCGGCCCGGCAAACAGGAAGGAGCCGATGGGCTTCTGCTCATTGCCCAACCCGGCCCGCGCCATCTTGATCGCGGTTGCCAGTGTGCCAATCGCCTCGTCCTGACCGAACACCACCAGTTTCAGATCACGGTCCAGATTACGCAGCGTGTCCTTGTCAGACGACGACACGGTTTTGGGCGGAATGCGCGCAATTTTGGCGATGATCATCTCGATATCGGTCGCGTTAATCACCTTCTTGCGTTTGGCCTGCGGCAACAAGCGTTGACTGGCACCAGCTTCATCGATGACATCAATCGCCTTGTCAGGCAGGTGGCGATCATTGATATAGCGGGCGGACAGATCCACGGCCACGCGCAAGGCCTTGTCGGCGTATTTGACCTCGTGATGTTCTTCAAAGCGACTCTTCAGCCCGCGCAGAATCTGGTAGGTCTCTTCAATCGTTGGCTCCACGACATCGATCTTCTGGAAGCGCCGCGCCAGTGCGCGATCCTTCTCGAAAATGCCGCGATATTCCTGATAGGTCGTTGAGCCAATGCATTTCATTTCCCCGGAGGCCAACATCGGCTTGATCAGATTCGACGCATCCATGACCCCACCCGAAGCCGCGCCAGCGCCGATAATGGTGTGAATCTCGTCAATAAACAGAATGGCGTGGCGTTCCTTACGCAACTGGGCCAGCACCGCCTTCAACCGTTTTTCAAAATCGCCGCGATACTTGGTGCCGGCGATCAATGAACCGAGATCCAGGGCGTAGATGGTGGATTTGTTGAGCACCTCCGGCACTTCGCCATCAACAATCATCTTGGCCAGACCTTCGGCAATTGCGGTCTTGCCAACGCCCGCCTCGCCCACCAACAGCGGATTATTCTTGCGGCGACGACACAGAATCTGAATAGTGCGCTCAATTTCCTCGCGTCGGCCAATCAGCGGATCAATGCGCCCCTGCCGGGCCAGTTCATTGAGATTGCTGGCGAAACTCTCCAGTGGCTTGGCGTTCTGGGCATTCTCGCCGCCCTCTTCGCCCTGGGGGGTCGCCGGTTCCGGATCGCCCGCCACCTTGGAGATGCCGTGCGCGATGTAATTCACCACATCCAGCCGACTGATTTCCTGCTGTTTGAGGAGATACACCGCCTGGGATTCCTGCTCACCGAACATGGCGACCAGCACGTTAGCGCCGGTGACTTCCCGGTGGCCGGAGGATTGGACATGCAGCACTGCCCGTTGCAGCACCCGCTGGAATCCGAGGGTCGGCTGGGTTTCGCGCGGATCACCCATCCCCATGATGGGGGTATTCTCGCGAATGAAAATCTGCAAATCACGCTTCAACTTATCCAGGTTGGCGCCACAGGCCCGCAGTACTTCCGCTGCCGCGGGATTGCCCAGCAGCGCTAACAACAGATGCTCCACGGTCATAAATTCATGGCGCCGCTCCCGCGCCTCGCGGAAAGCAAGATTGATGGAAAATTCCAGATCCTTGCTTAACATATCTTTACCTCGAATAGTACTGGGTTGCGGAATCAGGCTTCTTCCATCGTGCATAACAATGGATGGTGGTGTCGACGGGAAAATTCATTAACCTGCGCGACTTTGGTTTCGGCAACATCATGGGTGAAGACGCCGCAGACGCCGCGACCACGGGTATGCACATGCAACATGACCTGGGTCGCTTTCTCCCGGCTCATCGCGAAGAAGTGTTCGAGAATCCGCACCACAAAATCCATGGGCGTATAGTCGTCGTTCAGCAGGATGACCTTGTACATGGGCGGCGGCTTGAGCGCGGGTTTCTCCGGCTCGACAACCGTGCTGTCATCCTGGTCCGGGGATAGCGGTGAATATTCCTGGCTCATGGCGTTGCGTCAAGTTGGCGGGTGGTTGATAAAACCATAGCACGGGGCAATAAAATTGACCACAGCGCCTCTCCTCCGGCGGCGATTTCACACCTTCGGCGGTTTGACCACAATTCTGGCGTTTGTTCACGGCGCAGCTAAAAGCCGTCACGATGCCTTATGCTGCGACGTTGTGGACGGCGACGGGCGATCATAGATCAGGGCAACACTCTCGGCCCCAGCCAGTTCCCGCAATCGTTTCAACAGTGCCTCGCTAGGCTTCACTCGCCAGTTCTGCCCGAAAGCCAGATCAACTCGCGCTTGCGTACCGGTATATTCCATCCACACCACACACCGGCCATTGGCGCGATGTTCCGCCAGAATACTGGCCAGTTGCCGTAACACCCCCGCCTCACACTGCGCGGCATTTAACCGCAGCACCAGGCGGCGTGCATATTCTGCCCGCGCCTCCTCCCAGTCCAGCACCCGCTCGACATTCAGCCGCATCGCCTGATTGAACTCATCCCAGCTCAATCCGCCCTGTGCCAGCAGAATCGCGTCCTCGACGATCAGCGCCCGATGCCGCTCATACACTTCCGGGAAGATCCGAATTTCCATCTGCCCGAAGCCATCGTCCAAGGTCACAAACGCAATGCGCCCACCCCGGTTGGCGTTACGGGTGCGAATACTCACAACCAGCCCGGCAATCAGCAACGAACGGTCATTGGCCCGACGCAGGGAACCGTTATTTCCCGTGAGATTGTTGAAGCGGGTCACGCCGAGCGCCGCCAGTTCGTCAGCAATCCGGTCAATGGGATGACCGCTCAAATAAACGCCCAGGGTTTCTTTCTCACCGCGTAGCCGTTCTTCCTGACTCCATTCCGGCTTTTTGGCCAAATGCAGCGGACGCGCTGGCGTCTTCTCGCCAGCCGCCAGCCCGAACATGTCGTTTTGACCGGCGGCATCGTTACGGGAATGTTGATCAGCCAGTTGCAACGCATCGGGCATCTGCGCCGTCAGCGTCGCCCGATTGGCCCCGAGTTGATCCAGCGCCCCACAACGAATCAGCGATTCCAGCACCCGGCGATTGAGTTTACGCAGATCAACGCGCTGGCACAGATCGAACAGGTCGCGATAAGCCCCACCTTGGCGACGCTCCTGCACCAACGCCTCAATCGCGCCCTCCCCCGCCCCTTTGATCGCCCCCAAGCCGTAGCAAATGTCACCGGTTTCATTGGCAGTGAACCGGTATTCAGAGACATTGATCGCGGGCGGTGCCAGCTTCAAACCCATGCGCCGACATTCTTCGATCAACACCACCACCTTTTCCGTCTTGTCCATATCCGAGGACAGCACCGCTGCCATGAACGCCGCCGGATAATGTGTTTTCAGCCACAGGGTTTGATACGACAATAAAGCGTAAGCGGCGCTGTGACTTCTGTTGAAGCCGTAACCCGCAAATTTATCAATTAAATCAAAAATATAAGAAGCCAATTCCGGATCAACCTGGCGAGCGACCGCGCCTTTCACAAACCCATCCCGCTCCTTGGCCATCTTCTCCTTGTCCTTTTTGCCCATCGCCCTGCGCAGTAAATCAGCCCCACCCAGGCTGTAGCCTGATAGCACCTGGGCGATCTGCATCACCTGTTCCTGATAGAGGATAACGCCATAAGTGGGTTTAAGAATCGCTTCCAGCGACGGATGGGGGTATTCAATACGGGCGCGGCCCTGCTTGCGGTCGATGAAATCATCCACCATCCCGGATTGCAGCGGACCGGGCCGGAACAGCGCTACCAGCGCCACAATGTCTTCAAAACAGTCGGGTTGCAGGCGGCGAATCAAATCCTTCATCCCGCTGGATTCCAACTGGAATACGGCGGTCGTTTCAAAACGCTTGAGCAACTCAAAGGTCGGCGCATCATTCAGGGGAATGTCGGCAATCTCCAGCGGCAGCTCGCCGTGCGTCCGCCGCTGCGCGTTCACCGTCTGCAATGCCCAGTCGATAATCGTCAGCGTCCGCAGTCCGAGAAAGTCGAACTTGACCAGTCCCGCCGCTTCAACATCGTCCTTGTCAAACTGGGTGACAATGCTGGGATCGTCCTGTTCGCAATACAGCGGCGAGTAATCCGTCAGGCGGGTTGGGGCGATGACCACGCCACCCGCATGTTTCCCGACATTGCGCGCCAGCCCCTCCAGTTTGCGCCCCAGATCGAGCAGCGTCCGCACCTCCTCATCGTTTTCGTACAACCGCCGCAGTTCGGCCTCCTGCTCAATCGCTTTGTCCAGGGTAATGCCCAGTTCAAAGGGAATCAGCTTGGCGATGCGGTCAACAAATCCATAAGGATGGCCCAGCACCCGGCCCACATCGCGGACTACGGCTTTCGCCGCCATGCTGCCATGCGTAGCGATTTGCGACACCCGCTCGCGGCCATAGCGCTGGGCGACGTAATCAATCACCTTGTCGCGGCCATCCATGCAAAAGTCGATATCAAAGTCGGGCATGGACACCCGTTCAGGATTCAGGAAGCGTTCGAAGAGCAGGTCATACGCCAATGGGTCCAGATCGGTGATGCCCAGCGCGTAAGCGACCAGTGACCCGGCGCCGGAGCCGCGCCCCGGTCCCACCGGCACCCCATGATCTTTCGCCCACTGGATAAAGTCGGCGACGATCAGGAAATAACCGGGGAAGCCCATTTGAATAATGACCTTCAGTTCCAGTTCCAGACGCGCATCGTAGGGCTGGCGGCGCTCAGGGAAATCGGCGGCAGCGGGATCGAGTAGCCGTTGCAGCCGCTTCTCCAGGCCAACATGGGCCTGCGTGGTGAAATAGGCATCGGCGCTCATCCCCGCCGGCGTCGGAAACTCCGGCAGCACATTTTTGCCCAGTTCCAGGCGCAAATTGCAGCGCCGGGCGATTTCGACCGTGTTCTCCAGCGCCTCGGGCAGATCGGCGAACAGTTCAGCCATTTCCGTCGGGGTGCGCAAATACTGCTGATTGCTGTAGCGCCGGGGCCGGTTCGGGTCATCCAGGATCGCGCCGTCGTGGATACACACGCGGGCCTCATGGGCTTCAAAGTCTTCGCGCTGGAGGAAACAAACCTCATTGGTCGCGACCAGCGGCGTTCCAGTCGCTGCCGCCAGCTCGACCGCCGCCGCCAGATATTCTTCCTCCTGGGGCCGCCCGGTGCGTTGCACTTCCAGATAGAACCGCTGCGGGAATAGCTTTTGCCAGTCTTTCAGCCAGGTGTGCGCCTGATCGAGCCGGTCATTGAGCAGCGCCTGCCCCAGTTCACCCTCCCGACCGCCGGACAGCGCAATCAAGCCGTCGGTCTGACCCTTCAGCCAGGCGTAATCGAGAATCGGGATGCTGCGCTGCTGACCTTCGAGATAGGTGCGGCTGACCAGTTGGGTCAGATGGCGATAACCGGTCAGGTTCTGGCACAACAACACCAGCCGCGTCGGCTCCCCGCCCGTCCGCCGCACCCAGGTCTCCACGCCGATCAGCGGCTTGACCCCGGCATTCAGCGCGGCCTTGTAAAACTTGATCAGGGCAAACTGATTGCTCATATCGGTCACCGCCACTGCGGGCATCCCGGCGGCGGCCACTTCCTTAACCAGACTCTTGATGCGAATCAGTCCGTCCACCAGGGAATATTCCGTGTGTAGGTGTAAATGGACAAACGGCATGGTCATGGAAATTCCTTGATGACGGCAGCAACCGGCGCGAACGAGCGGCGATGTTCGGGGCAGGGGCCGAAGCGGCGCAATGCCTCGCGATGGGCAGCAGTGGGATAGCCTTTGTGCTGAGCGAAACCGTAGGCCGGATAGTGGTTGTGTAGTTCGCGCAATTCCGCATCCCTGGCGACCTTGGCCAGAATCGAAGCGGCGCTGATCGCCGGTACGGTAGCGTCACCTTTGACGATGGCCTGGCAGGGGCAGGTCAATCCTGCCGGACAGTGTTTACCATCAACCAGCACCTGGTTTGGCGTCATGCGCAGATTAGCCACTGCCCGCTGCATAGCCCGCAATGAGGCTTGCAGAATATTGATCTGGTCAATTTCCGTGGCTTCAGCCCGGCCCAGCGCCCAAGCCAGGGCATGAGTACGAATTTCAGCGGCGAGGTGTTCGCGGCGGGTGGCGCTGAGAATTTTGGAATCGGCCAGCCCAAGGATCGGGTAGGCAGGATCGAGAATAACGGCAGCGGCGACGACGGGACCGGCCAGAGGGCCGCGCCCGGCTTCGTCCACACCGGCGATCAACAGAATATCGGGCATGGTCAACGATAGGAGGCAGGATTCAGGGAGAGCAAGTTTAGCGCCGATAGCCGTTTTGCCATAGACCAGCGACGGAGTGACAGTCAGATCGCGTCCAGGGGACTGACCACGCCGCGACCACCCGGCTCGGGCGTTTGGCCCGGACGAAATCGCCCAGAGGTTGCTCCAGGGCGTAGGCATAAAAAAACAGCAGAGCATTGAGCGCCTGATTCTGGGTACTGGCCGCGACATGGCCCTGGACCGCCAGCGTTTCCAGGAAGGATACAACGTCAGCAACGCCTGCCGTGCGCGGGTTCCGACGATGGATAAAGGTCAGGAAACGCTCGACCCATGATCGATAGGCGGTTTCCGTGCGGATCGAATAATTCCGCTGCCGGATCACCGTCACCAACCGGTCAATCGCCGCCTCATTTTGCGCGGTGCTCGCATCCAGGGTACGGTTGTCTCACTGATCGGATGCGGTAATGCTGGCGGATTGGAGACCCGTGCAATGGTCGGATGGTTTGATGACAAGGTTTGTGCAGAATCTCGCCAGAAATTCCAGTCTACCTCGTGCAGCCACGGTACGCCGACCAGTTCAAACAGTTTCTGTATAGCATCTACTATTTGCCGAAACTGCCAATCGCTAATTCTGCCTATTCTGCCCAGATCGGCAAGATACTGATGAACATCGCCAGGAGCGTGTTCCACCAAACGTCGCCCCGTAGCCGCACGGATATAAGCTTCGGCATGAGTCACATACCAGCGGTCGGCAGGCGACTGGATACCATGTTGATGCAGCAATTCCAAGTATCGATCCCAAAAGCGACGAATAGCATCGACCGGGGTTGACAATGTATTATCCATAGGCTAACGTCTGGGTATCAGATGAGTAAAAATTCAGGGGTTGATGATGTTATGCAGAAATTCAGCATAAAAGGATATGCAGATTCTGTCTAGCCCGATATTGGCTCATTCTGTATACTCTACAGATAGGCCGAGCGCTGCGCGGTCGGCCTATCGGGGCGCGAACTGAGCTACGCTCCAGTGAGTTGTCGGCGT
>JAUPTV010000066.1 GCA_030917925.1 Pseudomonadota bacterium | reverse complement strand
CTTGACGCTGGCTGGTTTGGATATTTTCATTGCCTTCCTCTGGAGTGCTTTCCGGGGGGGATGACAGCTCCACAGGATTTTCAGCAGTACCGCTTTCCCCACCGCCATTTAACGATGTCAGCTCGTCAAAAGTGGTCGCTTCTTCGTTAGCAGAGTGTTCGTTATTGGATTGATTTTGTTTAGCCACGGCCTTTCACCTATAGATAGCTTTGTAGATACTTGGAGCTTAATCTTCTCCAAGCAATCCTCAAGACATCCATAGGTTATAGGCGCACTTTTACTAGGTATTGCCGGGCTTCATCGCTCGCGGAAGGCTTGCGAAACCGAGTTCACAATCGGTTTTGCGATATAGGCCAGCAGCGTCTTGTAGCCCGTGATGATTTCGGCTTCTATCGTCATGCCGACCTGGATCGGATTGTGTTTGGAGTCGTTACCTACGAAAGGCTTGTCCAGCGTCACCCAACCAAGAAAATAGGTTTTCCCGCCTTCCTCAATCATGTTAGAGGCGGAAATGCGCTTGAGTTTGCCCTTGGCAAAACCATATTGAGAATACTCATAAGCGCTCACTCGCAAATTGACCGGTTGACCCGGTTGCACATACCCGATGTCTCTGGGTGCAATACGCACCTCAGCCTCGAGCGCCGCGCCATCCGGGACAATTTCCATCAACAGGGCACCTGGCTGAATGACTTGCCCTACCGTCTTCACCTGCAAGTTGTGGATGTACCCGCGCGCAGGCGACCGTACTTCCAAGCGATCCACCCGTGCGCCAAGACGCTGGAGAGTTTCTTCGACCTCGGCCATCTCGGCCCGGATAGTGCCCAGCTCCGCTGAAGCATCGCGCTGGAGCTGGTTAGTGGTATCCAGGAGTCGGCTTTCTGCCTCAGTGATCTCCCGGTTAACCAGCGCAATCTCCTGGCTGATCCGGGTGACCTCCCCATCTGCTGTAACTTTGGCCCGTTGCGTCTCCAGCAAAATCGTCCGGGCGATCAGCCGCCGCTTGCCCAGATCTTCACGCATGACCAGCAATTCCCCCGTCAGCCTTTGGTGTTCAACCGCCGAGGCCAAGGCTTTCCGGAGTTGTTCGAGACGCTGTTTGCGTTGTCCAATCTGGCTTTTCAGAATGTCCAGCGTCGAGTCGCGTAAAGCGGTCTGGTTGAGAAAAATAGCCCGCTGGTCGGCGACCAGATTCGGATATTTTTCAGCAAATTTAGAAAGGACCGGCTCGCGATGCTCGATAAAAGCCTGTAATCGCTCAGATCGCAATTGCAGACCGGCCTGCCGCGCCAGGATCTGCATTTGATCCGCCAGGGCCTGCGAACCATCAACACGCAGCAAGACTTGTCCTTGCTCAACCAGCATCCGCTCTTCGACATCAATCGCCGCAACCACACCGCCGTCAAGGTGCTGTACGACCTTGATATTGCCGGCGGGAATCACCTGCCCCGGTGCCATTGCCACCTCGCTGAGTTCAATGGACCCCGCCCAGACCACAAAGGAGACCACCATGGCGGCGATCAGATAGAGAACCGGGCGGAAAAAGGCCGGAATCAGCTCTTCCTCAATCAGCACCGTTTCTGATAGCAACCGCCGCTCGCGGCCCCCGAAACCAGGTTTTGCCGACCCGGTATTAGCTTTCACCCTTGCATTGCCTGTCTTCATTAACGCAACCCCGCCATTACTTTTTCTTCAATTTTGTCAAACGGCCCCATCGCATTGACCCTTCCTCTATCCAGGTAGACCACCTGGTCTGCCAGCCTTAAATGTCCCGGCCGCAGGGTGACGAGAACGAGTGTCGCTCGACCACGCAACCAGTGAATGCAGCGGATCAGCGCCGCTTCTCCCGCCTGATCCATACCAGAGCCTGGCTCATCCATCAGCACCACCGAGGCGGGCTTGAGCATGGTTCGCGCCAATGACATCCGCTGGCGGAAACCCCGTGGGAGTTCATCAGCGCGACTGTTGGAGATGCGCGTATTGAAACCTTCCGGCAGCGCCTCTACTTCCGCCAGCAGATCCGCCATCGCGGCCGCCCACCGGATTTCTTCATGGGTCGCCGCGGGATGCGCTAGCCGCAGATTCTGCGCCACAGTGCCATAAAAAATATCGCAATTTTGTGGCATATAGCTGATGCGCGAGCGCAAATCGGTGGTGTTCAGTTGCCGGATATCAACCTTGTCCAGCCGCAGGTTGCCCGCTTGCGGGGAATAAATCCTGAGGATTAACTTCAGCAGCGTGGATTTTCCCGCGCCATCCGAACCCGTCACCGCAACGCATTGTTTCGGCGCAATCGTAAAGTTGAGACCGAGCAGCGCCGGGTCCAGATCATTGGCGTAGCGGAATGAGACTCGCGACAACTCCAGACTGCCCGGCGTTTCGGGCCGAATAGTCTGACGCGTTCCCCGATCCTTTTCCTTGGGTAACCGCATCAGGTTGTCAACCTGTCGGACATTCTCGGTGGCCTGAACGATGGAAGTCATCGCCAGGAACAGGTTCTGAAGTGGCACGGTAATCCGCCAGATGATGATCAGGGTCGCAATCAGGGTGCCGCCGGTAATTTCCCCATGAATCGCCAACCAGGCAGAAACTACCAGGCCGGTCAAACCAGTGGTGCGACCCATCACTAGGGCAACGCCTTGGACGCGCTGGTTGAACTGCCGCTCCTGGCAACCGTTCAGCGCCGCCTTGGCGCTCAGATTGCGCAGGCGGGCCAGCCAGGTTTGCTCGGCTCCGCTTTGACGAATTAGCCGCATCACGTTGAGCGTCTCGTCAAGAAATTCTCGCAGCGAACCACTGCTCTGTGACGCCGCATCCGCAATCGGCCGACTCATCCGCAGCACCACAAAGCTCACCGCCGCAAAAGTCGCCAGACCAATCAGTACCACGATAACCATCCAGGGATTGATGATCGCCAGGGCGATCACCAGGAGCAGGGTCGCCGGCAGATCAAACCGCATGAGCGCCATCGGCCCGACAAAGTATTCCCGCAGCCGTTCCAGCCCGCGAATGCGCCGAACCTGGCGGCTGACCGACATCCCTTCGACCGCCGTAGAAGGCAATCCCAGGACGCGCTGAATAAGATTAATGCCCAGGATGTACTCGACCCGGCCGCCCACATAGGCCAGCAGACGGCTTTTGGAGAAGTTGAGTACCCAGCCAATTGCCATGGCGATCAGGAAACCGACCAGCAGATACTTTCCAACCGTAATATCTCCGAGTGGAATGACGATATCCCACATCGACCTGACGAAGAGCGCCGGCACCAGGTTCAGCAGTGTCGTGATCAGGGTGATGATCATGATCAGGCGAAAATGAGGCCGGAAACGGTTGAGGACGCCGGCGACCCAACTCGAATTGGCCTTCTCGGGCGGAGCCGGTTGGGTTTCCTTGAAGGTGTAGTAGTCGCCGTTGGTCGTGAGATGATTTACCAGAGACTCCTCTCCCGTGACGCCGTCAAAGATCCGCAACTGCCCCTCACGGGTCCGCTCCATCACCACCTTGGCACCACTGCCATCAGGCAGATAAAGGTAGGGAAGTAATCGGTCATCCGGCTCTCGCGAACGCCTGCCCAGGTACTGCGGCAGATAGTCGAGATCGGCCAGCGCTGCGAAAAAACCGGAGAGATCCAATAGGGTCTCCGTGTGGGGCAAAGCTTCAGCTAATTCCCGCCGCCGACCGTGCCAGTTCAGTTGGTTCAGCAACGGCAATACACAGCGGGACAAATCCGTCGGCTGACTGAACCGTTCCTCAATGAGCGCCTTCACGTCCAGGTCGGCCTCTGGACGGGCCTCCGGGATGCCCATGGCGCTCATGGCGTCCGCGCCAGCCTCCATCTGCGCCGGTTCGCCCTCAAGGAGTTCGCCATTGACCAGATAATACTTGCGGTCCGCCATGGACAGGAAGGAAGGACGGTAGGTGACTAGCACCAGGGTCTGCTTGCCCCTGCCCCGTTCCAGATAGTGACGCAGCATCCGGTCGCTTTCCATGTCCAGGGCAATATTCGCTTCATCGAAGAGAATGACGTCGGGTTCACGGACCAGGGCGCGGACTATCGCAATCAGTTGGCGCGTCCCCAGTGGGAGAGTTGCGCTGGCGTTCTCGCTCAACGGGGTTTCATAGCCGAACTTCATCCCCGCTACGACCGCATCAAGGCCCAGTTCGCTGGCGACCGCCAGCGCCCGGTCGTTCATGGATTCATCGAACATCGTCAGATTTTCGAGGAGCGTACCGGTGACGATAGTTCCGGTGGCCGGCAGAAAGGCAATGTGGTGATGAAGGGAATCCGTCGCAAAGTCACGCAGGGATCGCCCATCGACCAGCACCTCGCCGACATCCGGCTGTTCCAGGCCATTGAGCAGGTTCAGCAGGGTGGTCTTGCCCGATCCGCTGTCGCCACGGATGGCGATGCAGGAACCCTTGGGGATGAACAAGTTAATCCCGGATAAAATGGATTTATCGTTGTAGCGCACTGCAACGTTGCGTAATTCCAGTCCCTGCTCGATGGGGGACAGTGACGGCTTGCTGTCCTGGTCCACGACCGGCAGATTCATCAGGCTCTGCAGGCGCTGATCGGCCTCGATAAAAGCCTGATAGGCATTCTGGAAAGTCAAGCCCTGTCGTAACGGATAAATGGAACGAACCGAGAGGATGATGCAGGCCGCCAGGCCGCCAGGCGTCATATCGCCACGAATGACCAGCCACCCCCCGGCAAAGGCGACGCCAATGACCATGATCTGGGAGAAATAATGACCCAGACGATCAGCGCGATCATTCGCATAAGTGAGTTTTTCACCCTGTTCCACGCTGGCGCGTTGCAGCATCTCGTAGCGGCGCAGCATGGAGTTTTCCATCATCATGGTCTTTACCGAGTGAATACCGGCGAGCACCTCGAACAGGAAACCGGAGCGCCGGTCATCGTTGTTGCTCAGTCCCCGGATATGTTGATGGCTGGAATGCCGGTAACGAACCGTCAGCAGGGAAAAGATCAGCAGCATCGCAATCGGAACACTGACCAGGAGACCGCCAATCTGGTAGATCAGCGCCAGGAAGATCACGACAAAAGGCAAATCGAACAATCGCAAGGTGGCCTGCCCGGAATAGAAGTTAGCGACCCGGCTGGCGGCGCGCAACTGCGCGGCATAGGTGCTGGGTTCCTTGCGCAGATAATAGCGCATGGGGACGCGCATCAGATGCGCTACGGCGTCCATGGTGGCGTGGTGCTCGAACCTGGCACCCAGCCAACTGGTCAGATTGTTGTTGACGACCCGGAGCACCTGTTCGAGGATCAATGCCGCCAACAGGCCCGCCGCGAGATAACCCAAGGTGGACAGCGCCTGGTTGGTGATGACCCGATCCAGAATCTGGAGGATCGCCAACGGCAGGGCCAGCGCCAGCACGTTGGAGAGCAGGGAACTGACCACCAGACCGGGCAGCACCCGGCGCAGGTCAGCGGAATGAAACAGTCTCCCTATCAGCCCAGCCGTGTCTGGGCGCACTTTAGCTTCCTGATCCTTCACGGTATTGATATGTGGATGACTCATTAAACAGGCCCCACTCTCTTAAATTTGAAGTAAAGCGATGACTTGGCGCAACAGCGGGTGACGAAAACCGACACCTTGCCCAGGCCCTGCCTCCATCAGTACCCCAGCCCGAACCGCTGCTGCGACTGAATTCACCACCTGATCCCCGGCTTCACCGAGGACTTTGCCTAGAGCCTCGATGTCCATGGTCGCCGGGCCATCCGCCAGGGTTTGCAACAATTTCCAGTCCAGATTGAATCCATCGAGGCGGGAAGCGATGGTCATCAGGAGTGGAAGAGTCGGTTCGCCAGTAGCCGAACGCGCCAACTCAAGGGCAAACAGGGGTACGCCCGCTGCTTTTTGCACAATCCCGGGGATTCTCGCGGCATCCAGCGTCGAACCTTCCAAGGACTCCAGACCGGCCAGTAGCACGTTGCTCTCGCCCGAAGAGAGGCGCGGAAGGGTCATCGTCGCACCCTCTATAGCGCCGGTTCGGCGTCCAGCCAACAGGATAATCCGGCCCTGCGCTGCTCCCCGGCGTGCTTCCTCCGCCAGCCAGAACCGAACCTCCGACGTCAGAAGATGGAAGTCATCAATGACTAACAGGTCAGGAGTCGCGGTTCTAGGGGCGATCAGCGCTTGAACCGCTTCGTCAGTGGTGATCGGTTCGCCCGTCGCGGCATCCCTCAAGGGTGAAAAGGCCGCGACCGGCAAGGCGCGAAGATAGCGCCCGCATCCGCCAAGGGCGAGGCAACGCTGCATGGCGATCCGGCAAAGGTGCGACTTGCCCATGCCGGTCTCCCCTTCCAGGCGCAGTACCGCGCCCTGATCCGGAGTGCTCAGCGCAGCGTCGATCCGCCGCCATTCCGCCTCGCGGCCGACCATCTGACGCGCTTTGCCGAAATCAACCCGGAACAGATGAGCGATACTGTCCATGGGTAGCGTATCCGGTATGGATAACGAGTCCTCCAGACCGAAGACCCGCAGGGCATCATGCGCTGCTGCGCCCAGGCGCAATTTCCCGTCTCCCAGACCTTGCAGCAGGCGTCGGGTAGCGACGATGACCGGCGTCGCTACCGCTTCTCCCGACCAGCCGCCCCGGCGTTCCCGGCTGACGATGGCCATGCCGGCGTTCAGCCCGGCCCGCAGCCCCTGACAGACGGATAGGCGGCCTGTAGTCACTTCCCGTTGGAGGGTCCAGGCCAGTTGCAGAGCGGCGAGCAGATCATGCTCGGAGGAACGCCGAATGCCGAATAGCAGATCGCCGGCTCCCTCTTCACGCGGGATAAAAAGCGCTCCCGCATCGCAGGCCAGCCCGGCCAGGGTTCGGTGTAGCAAGGCCATTGCTTCACTTGAAGCATGGGTCGGCGGGGCCAGACTGAGGACGATGCAGGAACGGCGCATCAGAATGCCGTCTTCGGTGAAATCCGGTTCCTGAATCCGCGATGGGAGGTCTGGCGGGTCCGGGGGGGCCGCTGACGCATCCGGCCCCAGTAGCGCCATGCCCTGCGAAACCGCCATGCTGCGGTTGCGGACCTGCAGCCGTTTAAACAAGGCCACCATGTGCTGTTTGACGGTGCCCAGGCCAATGTCCAGTTCGCGGGCGATTTCCTTGTTGACTTTGCCTTCGCACAGCAGACGCAGAATATCGCGCTGACGGGGGGTCAACGGCACCGTCCGCCGGGAAACCGGCCCGTTTTGACCGCCATGACCGGCCATTATCCCCCACTCAGCCTGGATTTCGGGGTCGTCTGGGTCGTCTTGGGTTCTGCAGATGCGGCGGGTTGGGCGCGATGGTCTTCTTTTGGATCTGGCCAGGGAAAACGTCCAGCGATGCGCGATTCCTTATTAAATGCGATCACCTGGCAACGCATCTTACCGGCATTGAGCTGTTTACACCATTGTTCAGCTTCATCTCTGGACGGGAATTCCTCGACTGCCAAGCGGTACCAGGTCGCCGCCTGGCCTTCGGAATCGATGATTTCGCTGGGTGCCCACGCTAACAGGGCGCGGTCCCGCACCTGGGAAGCATTCCGGTTACGAAGGTCGCGCCATGTCGCCTCGACGCCTTCGCGGGTGTGGATACCGGTCAGTTCCACCAACCAGGTTTCCCGGTCCTCTTCGTGGGGCTGATGGTTATTCTTGCCGGAGTTGTTGACGTCCCAGCCCGCGCTGGGCAACCAGACGCTCGAGGCCATCAATTGTTTCGACGGCCCCACCAGGATTGAACCCGGTTGTTGCTCTGGCCGTTGGCCCTTGCCGGGGATGGCTGCGCGACTGGGTGCACCGCCGCCCAGGGCCGAGAAGAGATTGATGTACCCCTGATAGGCGTTATCACGGAAAATTTGCAGGTCATCCAGCGTCCGGTGGTAAGTTCTGATCGTATTGAGATACGTCAGATAATCGATGGCCCCGCCGGTATCGTAGGCAATCTGGCTATACACCCAGGCCCGCTTCGCTGCATCCGTGGCCTCCTGCTGAAGCGCCAGGCGCTGGCGGGTTTGCTCGATGGTTTGCAGGGCGGTCCGAACTTCCAGTGTGGCGGCGTGGACGACCTGGACGTAGGTCTCCACCATCTCCTCATGCGCGGCCTTGCTGTATTCGACCTCACTGCTCCGGCGGCCGGCGTCTAAGAGGGTGGCCGAGAGATTGGCGATGAAATTCCAGAACAGGGTGTGTGGCCTGAAGAGTTCGTCGATATACCGGCTGCCATAGCCGCCTTGAGCGGTCAGGTCCAGAGGCGGCAGAACCCGGGCGCGGGCTAGATCAATATTGGCGTCGGCCGCCAGGAGTCGCGCCTCGATGGCCCGAACGTCAGGGCGTTGCAGCAGCAGAGCCGAGGGGACTCCGGGTCTGATCTTAGGTAAGAGTAACTCCTGAAGACTGCCATCGGGGAGCATCAGCCCTTCCGGCGCGC
This sequence comes from Pseudomonadota bacterium, assembly GCA_030917925.1. Taxonomy (GTDB): domain Bacteria; phylum Pseudomonadota; class Gammaproteobacteria; order Competibacterales; family Competibacteraceae; genus UBA2383. The sequence continues at coordinate 977 of JAUPTV010000066.1, read as the reverse complement.
CGCCCAGCAACAGAGCCAATTTATTAGCGGCCTGCTTACGGCGCAGTTCGATCTCGGGCATGTCGGCCCGGACAGTGAAGACGGCCGTGCGCTGTTGCTCCACATCAATGATGTTGGCGTCCCCGGATTGCAGACGGGCTTCCATGGACTGAAGCATGTTATTGGTGACGGCTTCAGTTTCCCGGGCAATCCGCATACGATCATTGAGGGCCAGATATTCGACATAAGCGCTCACCACGTCGGCAACGAGTTTGCGCGCTTGGTCGTCATGGTTGAAGATGGCTCGCCACAGTAGCAAATCGGCGGATTCCGCCAGTGAACGTCTTTCGCCCCAGAGATCCAGCCGCCATTCGAGATCCAGTCCGATTTGATAGGTGGTCTCGGATTTGACGTCTCCACCCTTGTTGACTGTACCCACGCCATCCTTGGGGGCTTCATTCTGAAACTGGATCGGCAGAGAAACCTCGGGATATTGACCCGCCTGGCCCTGGATCGCGCGCGCCCTGGCTTGCAACACCTGCTGAGCGGCGATTTGCAGATCCTGGTTATTAGCCAGGGCGCGGTCCACCAGATCATTCAGTTCCTGGCTGCCAAACAGCCGCTGCCAGCCAGCCAGTTCGGCATGCTGTGGAACCGGGGTATCGCTATCCATGGCCTTGGGTGGGGCTGGGGAATCGCTGTCCCCCACTATCTCGTTTGCTGCCGCCAGGTACTGTTCCGGCATGGGAACTCTGGGGGTATCATACTGATCGCGTTTGATGGCGCAGCCGGAGATCAGCGTCGCCAGCAGCAGGGGAACCCCGATCCGTCGTAAGCAGATCAGGCGGGAGCATGGATGTCTCTTATTATCGTCGTTGTTGGATGTTGCCACAGAACCACTCCCCTCAACTTTTTAGTCTCAATTTCCGCAAATGGCAGAATCATCAAAGTTTGTATTGTGAAGTCAAATCAGTTCCTGGTTGTCCGTCGGAAACTGG
>JAUPTV010000011.1 GCA_030917925.1 Pseudomonadota bacterium | reverse complement strand
ATGTCGTGGCGGGCCAGACCCATTTGATGCAATGCACTGACCTGTCCGATCTCGACAAATTGCGGCAACTGTTTGAAGCCTTCAACCACAAGCGGGATTTGCTGCATCTATTTGATCAGTGCTTGCACGCCGAGGGGGTGCAAATCTTCGTCGGCGAGGAATCGGGCTTTGAAGCGCTGGAAGGGTGCAGCATCGTCACTGCGCCCTACAGCGTGGAAGGGCAGGTGCTAGGCGTACTGGGCGTCATCGGTCCGACCCGCATGGCCTACGACCGGGTGATTCCCGTGGTGGATGTCACGGCCCGGTTGTTGGCGGCAGCGTTGAATGCGCGGAAAGAGTAGGCTTTCCCTGAACCTGCTATGCCGGATCGGCCTGATAGGCGCAACTCCCTTGAATTTCCGCCTGGCATCCCCACTTATCCGGCATAAAACGGCATCCGCCGCCCCACCCGAATTTTGCGTTACAGAGAACAGACCATCATGACCCCTACCGAACCGATCCAGCCCACTCGTCCCCAACCCGATGCTCCGGAGACGAATCATCCTTTCGCGGAATCTCTGGCGGCTTTTACCGACGATCAGGCAGCCGATACTCTGGTCAGCCGTGAGGAATTCGATGAGATGCAGCGGGATTTGGATCAGGCTCTAGCCAAGGCCGACGAACATTGGAAACTGTATCTGGGTGCCCACGCCGAGATGGAAAATCTGCGCAAGCGGGCCGAGCGCGACGTGCAAAATGCCCACAAATTCGCCCTGGAACGGTTTTTCAGCGAATTATTACCAGTGCGCGACAGCCTGGAGCTGGGACTGGCGGCGGCCAACGGCGCGGTCGATATCGCTCAGTTGCGTGAAGGGGTCGATCTGACCTTGAAGCAATTGGCGGCGGCCATGGAAAAATTCGGTATCCGCGAAGTCAATCCACAGGACGCCAAATTCGATCCCAACCTGCACGAAGCCATGGCGATGGCACCCACCGACCAGGCCGAGCCGAATACGGTGATTCAGGTCATGCAGAAGGGCTACATTCTCAATGAGCGGCTGATCCGGCCCGCTAAGGTCATCGTGGCCCAGGCCGTTCCCAAACCTGCCGGTTAGAAATGCCGCCTTGAAAACCGGCCTGATCATCCCCACTTGTAAAGACAAGTCAAGATTTACCGCACCGAATTCCCGATTTTAGAGAGTCAAGAATATGAGCAACATCATCGGCATCGACCTGGGTACCACCAATTCCTGCGTAGCCATTATGGAGGGCGGCAAGCCCCGGGTGATTGAAAACAGCGAAGGCGACCGGACCACCCCGTCCATCGTCGCCTTTATGGAAGACGGTGAAATTACCGTCGGCCAACCGGCCAAGCGCCAAGCGGTCACCAATCCGCAAAACACCCTGTTTGCGGTCAAGCGGCTGATTGGCCGGCGTTTTGGCGAGCCGGAAGTGCAGAAGGATATCGACCTCGTTCCCTACAAGATCGTCAAGAATGAGAATGGCGATGCGTGGGTTGAGGCGCGTGGCAAGAAGATGGCCCCGCCAGAAATTTCGGCGCGGGTGCTGATGAAGATGAAGAAGACCGCCGAAGATTATCTCGGCCACCCGGTCACTGAAGCGGTCATCACGGTGCCGGCCTACTTCAACGACAGTCAGCGGCAGGCGACCAAGGACGCCGGGCGCATCGCTGGTCTGGAAGTCAAGCGCATTATCAACGAACCGACGGCGGCGGCGCTGGCCTTCGGCATGGACAAGTCCAGCACCAAGGATCGCAAGATCGCGGTCTATGACCTGGGCGGCGGCACCTTCGATATTTCCATTATTGAAATCGCGGAAGTGGACGGCGAGAAGCAGTTTGAAGTGCTTTCCACCAATGGCGACACCTTTCTGGGCGGCGAAGATTTCGACAAGCGGATCATCGACTGCCTGATCGAGCAGTTCCAGAAGGAAAGCGGCATCAATCTGGCCAACGATCCACTGGCGCTGCAACGGCTCAAGGAAGGCGCGGAAAAAGCCAAGATCGAACTGTCCTCCAGTCAGCAGAGCGACATCAATCTGCCCTATATCACGGCTGACGCCAGTGGGCCGAAGCATCTGAATTTGAAATTGACCCGTGCCAAGCTGGAGTCGCTGGTTGAAGATCTGATCGACAAGACCATCACCCCGTGTCGGGTGGCGTTGAAAGACGCCGGTCTGGGCGTGGGGCAGATCGATGATGTGTTGCTGGTCGGCGGTCAGTCCCGGATGCCCAAGGTCCAGGAAAAGGTGCGCGAGTTCTTCGGCAAGGAGCCGCGCAAGGATGTGAACCCCGATGAAGCGGTCGCGGTTGGCGCGGCGATTCAGGGCGGGGTGCTGGGCGGCACGGTGAAAGATGTGCTGCTGCTGGACGTGACGCCGTTGAGCCTGGGTATCGAGACCCTCGGCGGGGTGATGACCAAACTGATCGAGAAGAACACCACGATTCCGACCAAGGCGCAGCAAACCTTTTCGACGGCGGACGACAATCAAACCGCAGTCACCGTGCATGTCATGCAGGGTGAGCGCGAGATGGCCCAGGCCAACAAGTCACTGGGCAAGTTCGACTTGCAGGATATTCCGCCCGCGCCGCGTGGCGTCCCGCAGATTGAAGTGACATTTGATATTGATGCCAACGGCATTCTGCATGTTTCGGCCAAAGACAAGGCGACCGGCAAGGAGAACCGCATCATTATCAAGGCGTCCTCCGGGCTGTCCGAGGACGAGATCAAGCGGATGGTCGGCGACGCCGAGGCCCATGCCGAGGAAGACAAGAAGTTCCACGAACTGGTGAATGTGCGGAATCAGGCCGAAAATCTGATTCACGCTGCCGAGAAGACGCTGCGCGATCTGGGCGATAAGGTCGAAGGTGGCGAACGGTCAGCGATTGAAGCGGCGATTAGCGATCTGCGCACGGCGGCCAAGAGCGACAACAAGAACGCCATTGAAGCCAAGACTCGGACGCTGGGCGATCTGTCCGGTAAACTGGCCGAGCGGCTGTACGGTCAGGGCGGCGGTGGACCGGAAGACGGTCCTGGCGGCCCGCATGGCGGACCCGGTGGTCCTGGCGGCCATGGCCACAAGCCGGCGGATGACGGGGTCGTCGACGCCGAGTTTGAGGAAGTCAAAAAGTAAACGCCACGGCTGCGTTAAACGATGAATCCGGGAGTGCGAAGGGCGCTCCCGGATTCTTTGGTTTGTGAACGAATACAACCCGGCAGTCGCCAGTAATGCAAAACCATGTCCAAGCGTGATTATTACGAAGTTCTCAATGTCGCCCGCAACGCCAGTGACGCCGAAATCAAACAGGCCTATCGGCGGTTGGCGATGAAACATCATCCTGACCGCAATCCGGGTGACAACGTTGCCGAAGATCATTTCAAGGAAGCCAAGGAGGCTTACGAGATACTGAGCGATTCGCGCAAGCGGGCTGCTTACGATCAGTTTGGCCATACCGGAGTTGATGGTTCGGCGGGCGGCGGCTTTAGTGGCGGGCCAGCCGATCTGGGCGATATTTTTGGCGGGGTGTTCCGCGATATTTTTGGCGGGATGCGGGGCGGCGGCGGTCAGAGCTATCGGGGTTCCGATCTGCGCTATACCCTGGATTTGACGCTGGAAGAAGCCGTCTTCGGCACGACCGCCAAAATTCGGGTGCCCACGCTGGTGAGTTGCGCGGGTTGCGCGGGCAGCGGTGCCAAGCCCGGCACCAAGCCGACCACCTGCCCGACCTGCCGGGGCGTGGGCCAGGTGCGGATGCAGCAGGGCTTCTTTTCCATCCAGCAAACCTGCCCGCGCTGTCAGGGGCGGGGCACCATCATTCCCGAACCCTGTGAAACCTGCCGGGGCAGTGGCCGGACCGAGGAGCAGAAAACGCTGTCGGTCAAAGTGCCAGCGGGGGTGGACAATGGCGACCGCATCCGGCTGGCCGGAGAAGGCGAGGCGGGCGAGAACAGTGGACCACCCGGCGATTTGTATGTGCAAATCCGGGTCAAGCAACATCCGATTTTCACCCGCGAAGACAATGATCTGTATTGCGACGTGCCGATCAGCTTCACGACGGCGGCGCTGGGCGGGGAACTGGAAGCGCCGACGCTGGATGGGCGCATCAACCTGAAGATTCCGGCGGAGACGCAAACCGGCAAGGTGTTCCGGCTGCGCGGTAAGGGTGTGCGGCCCGTGCGCGGCGGTGCGACCGGTGATTTGTTGTGCCGGGTGGTGGTGGAAACGCCGGTGAATTTGACGAAGGAACAGAAGGAATTGTTGCAGCAGTTCGCCGAAACTATGCAGGCCGGCGGCAAGCAACATGCGCCCCAGGAAGGCAGTTGGCTGGACGGCGTGAAGAAATTTTTCGAGGATATGAAATCCTGAAACCTGGCCTTTTACGAGCTTGGGCAACCCTGACCAGGACCAAGGTTTTTTAATCAATCAGTTACCATCTTTACCGCTGGCTGGACGGCAACCAATCCGCTTCCAGCCCGCCAAACTTGTTCAACGCCAATTATTTTTTAAACTAACTCTTAACACTTCAACCCGCCTTGGCTGCTCACAAGAACCCACGAAGAACCACACATTTCAAAACACCACGACCTGTAAAGGATTGCGATAATGCCTATAGTTCCCATTGATGATCGAATCGCTGACTTATCGAAACATCCTGCCAATTCGCGAGGAGGTCGATTATATCGAAAATTGAAAGATCAAATCCGGCAAAAAAGAACCGTTGAGTCATTACAGGGCGGTGTCTTTGCGTCGCTTGATGATAAAGATGATGCGAATACTCCATTAGTCGCCTGGAATTTCCTTCAACAGTCTGATGAATTGATCAATAAGCCCCACCGCCATATTTCAAATGTGATGTGGAATTTTCAAATTCCAGGCCATGATGACGCCATTATCATTATCAAACCCGTTTATCGGAAAATTACGGTCCGGGACCGATCCGGTACTGTTGAATATGGAAAATACCAAACACTGTTTTTTGATAATTGTCATGAAATCGCCTTGATCCACAATAATAAGCCTTTCGCCGGCGTTGTTGATCACAGTGATAACTGGCTTGCTATCACCGGCCCACCAGAAAACACCGTAATTGTCAGAGATTTTTATTATGCCTTTGCTGCAGATCCACTGGCGATTTTTTCTATGGAATCCAACCGTTGTTGCTTATGCCAAAGTCCCTTGAAAGATGCCAAGAGTATTCAGCGGGGCATTGACCCGGAATGTTTCCGCAAATTCGGTATGGACAAGATAGTGGGGCGATGAAACTCCCAATCCATTATCGCTACGAATGGCGCAATAGCTTCAACTCACTCAATAACAGATTGCTCAGCGCCTGCAGTTCGGGCAGGGATGCCTCGATTTTGTCAGGCTGATGTGCGTGGCGCCACGCCATGAACTTGACCGCTTCCGCGTGGAGTTCATCGTGCAGCGCATCGAGCGCGATAAAGTCGGCACGGTGACCAAAGCGCTCGATAATCTCTATGTTATGCAACCATCGTTTTGAGCTGCATTGATTAAAGTTCAGCAGTAGCGAACATTCGCTACCGTCCAAATGATTTTGCAGGGCGTCAAACCAGGCGCGGTGCTGCAATTCGGCGAAGAATATCGGCATATTTTCGTAAACTACCGCCTTGCTTTCGCGCCATGACGCCGGTGGACGCCAACTGGCGATCCATTTGGGAACGGCGTCGGCCGACATCGGTCGGGCAATGCCATAGCCTTGGCCCAGTTCGCAGCCAAGCTCCAATAACAGATTGCCATGAAGCTCGGTTTCCACTCCCTCGGCCAGCACCTGACGCTCGAAGCGGCGCGTCAGCCCGACAATACTGTCAATAATGACCGCCTGTTCGACATCGGTCAGCATGTTGCGAACGAAGCTTTGATCGATCTTGACCGTATGCGCCGCCAAGCGCTTGAGGAAGGTCAGCGACGAAAATCCGGTGCCGAAGTCGTCCAGCGCACAAGCCACCCCCCGGCCTTGCAGGTCCTCAATCAGGGCCGAAACCCGGGCCATGTCCGCGAGTGCGCCAGTTTCGAGAATTTCGAGTTCCAGTTGCTGCGGCGTCACCGACGGTTGCGCTTGCAGTTGCCGCTCGAGTCGGGCGGCAAATTCGGGATCGTGCAACTGCAAACCATCAACATTGACGCTGACCGTCGTTTTCAGCCCGTCGGCATTCCAGCCGGCCAGTTGTTCCAGTGCGGCCTCGATCACCCAGTCGCCCAGCGTGATCAACAGTGGATGTTGTTCGAGGACCGGCAGAAATGCGCCGGGTGGTAACAGACCACGATCGGGATGTTGCCAACGGATCAGCGCCTCAAAACCGATACAGACACCGCTGTGCAAATTGACCTTGGGCTGGTAGTACAGCACAAACTCCTGACGCATCAGCGCCTGGCGGATATCATCAATCCGTTCATACCGCTCGCGCACGCTCCCATCATGCTCGGAATCGAAAACATGATAACGGTTCTTGCCGGCCAGCTTGACCTGGTACATCGCCTGGTCGGCCTGCCGCAGCAACTGCTCGGCATCCACGTTATCGGCCTGGGGAAACAGGGTGATACCGATACTGGCGGTCATGACGATATTCTGCTTATCGATAACGATCGGACGGGACACGGCCTCGATCAAGCGCTGCACCGGCGCACGGAATGCATCCGCTCGCTCCAGCCCGCTCAGGATCACCGCCAGTTCATCGCCGCCGATACGCGCTACATGGCGGCGCTCGCGCACTGATTCCTGTATCCGCCGGGCCAGTTCGATGATCAACTGGTTACCGGTCTGGCGACCGTAGATCCGGTTGATAGCCGCAAAGCCGTCGATATCAATATAGGCGACTGCCAACCTGGCCCGGGATCGGCGACAAATGGTCATCATCGCCCGCAAGAACTCGGCGAACAAACCGCGATTAGGCAGCCCGGTCAACGCATCGTGATGCGTGACAAACTCCAGTTTCGCCTGATGGGTCTTCTGTTCGGTAACATTAATATCAATGCCCACCATCAGGAGCGGCTCGCCATTTGGCGTTCGCTGCATCACGCGGCCCAGACTGCGCAGCCATACCCACTGACCGTTCTTGTGCTGGATACGGTACTCGGCTTCATAGCGCTCTCGCTCGCCGTCCATATTCTGGGACATAGCGTTCAGCATCATGGGTAAATCATCCGGATGAACGCGGCTCTCCCAGGTCGCCTGAGTCGTGGGTTCCAGTTCCTGCAACTGGTAACCCAGCGTACGCGCCCAGCGATCATCGAACTGAATGGCATTGGTTTGAATATTCCACTCCCAGGTACCGGCCTGAGCAGCATCCAGAACGGTGTGCAGGTGATGGACTTTTTCATCGACCAGCGCTTCCAGATCACGCTGGTGTTTTTCCAGTTCCCGCTGCATCCGGCGCAGGCTCAGATGCGTTTTGACGCGGGCCAGGAGTTCCTGTTCCTGGAAAGGCTTGGCGACATAATCCACTCCGCCTTCGGTAAAGGCCCGAACTTTGTCTGCCGTATCGTCCAGAGCGCTAATGAAAATGACGGGAATGGCCTGAAGCGCCTCATCTGCCTTCAATCGCCGACACACTTCGAAACCGTCCATCTCCGGCATCATAATGTCCAGGAGGATCAGTTCCGGCGGTTCGTGGGCAGCAGCGCGCAAAGCCAGCTCGCCACGGGTAAACTGCATCACGCGGTAGCCGTGTCGATGCAGCAACACCCCCAGAATTTTCAAATTAATCGGGGCATCATCCACCACCATTATCGTTGATTCCTGATTTTCACCGATCATCCGCGCCTTCTCCCGGTCGCTACAAAGCGTTGCTGGAGTCGAAACATTCAAGTGAAGATACCTCTCGTCAGCAGGCAATTTCCGGAGATCATCCTGCAGGTTTTTGCGGGTCACGATCGATATCCCCAAAAGTTATTGGCTGGCGGTTGCGCCTGAGGCGATTTCCTGAAAAGGTTATATTAGCCTGCTTTTTCAAAATTTTTCTACAAGGCGTGTGGTTAAAGCACGTCAACAATGTGTCATTCTGTCCAGTATGGCGGGCTTTATTGGAAATTACCTGAATAATTCGGAAGCGCCTTCCGGGGGCGTCTATACTCAAAAATCGTTTCACGTTAATTTCGTGGCCATCACTTTGACAAACCTCCGGTTTTTTGTTTTCCATCGGGTGACAAAATTAGACTTGATAGCGCCATTTTATCGTCAGGGGTTACGCCACGCCATCGGCAGCAAGGGTTCGCTCGCCGAAATGGCTGACGCGCTGCGGACATGACATCGAACAAACCGCGCATTTAAATAACGATTTGAAGGAGGACTGGATGAGCGTTGAAGACGCGGTAAAACGACAGGCGATTCTGATTATAGACGACACGCGGGAAAATCTGACCGTCATTGGTCAGTTATTGCAACCTTACTACCAAGTACGCGTCGCTAATTCCGGGCGGAGAGCCTTGAAGGCGGTCGTCAATCCGCCCGTACCTGCGCTCATCTTGCTCGATGTGATGATGCCCGAAATGGACGGCTACCAGGTCATCGCTGAACTACAGGCTGATCCCCGGACGTGCGATATACCCGTGATCTTCGTGACTGCCATGGATGCCGATGAAGACGAAGAGCGCGGACTGGCGCTCGGCGCGGTGGACTACATCGCCAAGCCGATCAAACCAGCGATTTTACTGGCGCGGGTGCGCACACATCTCGAACTCAAACAGGCGCGGGACTGGCTGGCCGATCAGAACAGTTACCTTGAAGGCGAAGTGCGCCGCCGGATGGCCGAGAATGAACTGATCAAGGATGTTAGTCTGCACAGTCTGGCGCTGCTGGCGGAAAAGCGCGACAACGAAACCGGCAACCATCTGCACCGGACGCAAGCCTACATTGAGGCGCTAATGGAACGTTTGCGCGATCATCCGCGCTTTGCCGCCGAACTGGCTGACACCGCGCAGCGCCAGCGCATTGCCAAGGCCGCGCCCCTGCACGATATTGGCAAGGTCGGCATTGCCGACGCCATTCTGCTGAAACCGGGCAAGCTGACGGTGGAAGAGTTCGAGATTATGAAGACCCATGCCGCCATCGGCGCTGACACCATTAGCGAAGCAATCAACCATGTCAGCAGCCGTGCGGGATCCCAACCTGCCAATTCGCCCCTGGCTTTTCTCGAAACCGCCCGGCAAATCGCGGGTGGGCATCATGAGAAATGGGACGGTTCCGGCTACCCCAGCAGACTCGCCGGCAATGCGATCCCGGTAGCGGCCCGGCTCATGGCGCTGGCCGATGTCTTCGATGCGCTCATCTCCCGGCGACATTACAAGGAGGCATTTCCCCTGGAACAGGCCGTCAGCATTATCACTGAAGGACGCGGCAAGCACTTCGATCCCGATATTGTCGATGCCTTTCTGGCCCTGATGGACGAGTTTGTCCAGATTGCTAAACGCTATGCCGATCATCCTGAAGAACCTTTTTGAATACTGCAACTTCGATCAGACCAACTCTGAAACCTTGACAACATCGATGGGCGCTTGCAACGCTTCGCAGATTGCGGATTCTACGCGGCGCACGGGACATCTCCGCGCGCCTTGAATAAAATAGCAACCCTATTCTCACCACCCCAATCCCGGATTTCATCATGCGGCAACTCAAACTTGGTATCCCCAAAGGCAGTCTGGAAAGCGCCACCATCGCCTTGTTCGGCCAGGCCGGCTGGACCATCAGCGCCCACAGCCGCAATTACTTTCCCACCATCAACGACCCGGAAATGAGCTGTGCGCTGGTCCGTTCCCAGGAAATGGCTGGCTATGTGGCTAACGGTACCCTGGACGCCGGCCTGACCGGGCTGGACTGGATTATGGAAAGCCAGGCCGATGTCGTGGAAATCGCTGAACTCAGCTATTCCAAAAGCTCCGACCAACCCGCCCGCTGGGTCTTGATTGTGCGCGGCGATTCCTCGATTAACGCCCTGGAAGACCTGGCCGGCAAGCGCATCGCTACCGAACTGGTCGGCTTCACCCGGCGCATCCTGGCCGAACGCGGCATCGATGCGACCGTAGAATTTTCCTGGGGTGCCACCGAAGCCAAGGTGGTTGAGGGTTTGGTGGACGCCGCAGTGGAAATTACCGAAACCGGCAGCACCATCCGCGCCCACGGTCTGCGCATCGTTTGCAATTTGCTGCATACCACCACCCGCCTGATCGCCAATCGTGCGGCCCTGGAGGACCCCTGGAAAAAAGCCCGGATTGAGCAAATCGCCCTGCTGACCCGTGCGGCGCTGACCGCCCGCCACAAAGTCGCGCTGAAAATGAACGTGCCAGCGGCGCAACTCGACCAGGTGGTGCGCCTGCTGCCCAGTCTGCACGCCCCCACCGTCAGTCATCTCTACGACCGCGACTGGTTGGCGCTGGAAACCGTGGTCGACCGGGAGATGGTGCGCGATTTATTGCCGCGTCTGATTGTCGCCGGCGCTCAGGGCATTCTGGAATACGATCTGAAAAAAATGGTCTAGCTGTTCCAGAATCGGTGAATACATTGCCCGTTCCTTCTATAATATCGCTAAACTTCTCCCATAGACTCGATAGCCCGTCGGGTTTATTGCCTAACCCCAATCCCCCTGATCGATTATCCCGATTGCCACCTGGAGCATTGCATGGCCGTTGAACGCACCCTGTCCATTATCAAGCCTGGCGCCGTCGCCAAGAACCTCATTGGCAAGATCATCACCCGTTTCGAGGAAGAGGGTTTGCGGATCATTGCGGCCCGGATGGTCCATCTGACCCCGGAACAGGCAGGAGCCTTTTACGAGGTCCATCGGGAACGCCCGTTCTACGCTGAACTGGTGAAATACATGACGGAAAGCCCGATCATCACTCTCGTCCTGGAAGGCGAAAACGCTATCGCCCGAAACCGCCAACTGATGGGGGCCACTGACCCCAGCAAGGCACTGCCGGGCACCATTCGCGGCGATTTCGCGGTCAGCGTCACCCGCAACACCGTCCACGGCTCGGACGCGCCCGAAACCGCCGCAACTGAAATTGCTTTCTTTTTCAGTCAGGCTGATCTGATTTCCGCCCGCTGAATGATTCAGAACCCGGCATCGGTAATGATGGCAACGGCTGGCAAGGTCAATTTACTCGATCTGGATCGTTCCGATCTGGAAGCGTTCTTCGTCGCTCTGGGCGAAAAACCCTTCCGCGCCACCCAGGTCATGAAGTGGATTTACCACGAGCGCGTCATTGACTTCGCCGCCATGACCAATCTAAGCAAGGCGCTGCGGGAGCGGTTGGCTGAATCTGCGGAAATCCGCCTGCCGGAAGTGGCGCTCGACCAGGCTTCGCGGGATGGCTCCCACAAGTGGCTGATTCGGCTGGACAGCGGTAACTGCATTGAAACCGTCTTTATCCCCGAACCGGATCGCGGCACCCTGTGCGTGTCGTCGCAAATCGGCTGCCCGCTGGACTGTTCGTTCTGCGCCACCGCCCAACAGGGCTTTAACCGTAATCTCACCGTCGCCGAAATCATCGGCCAGGTCTGGCAGGCCAGCCGACTGCTCGGCGAGCGGCGTAACGGCGACCGGATCATCACCAATATCGTGCTGATGGGCATGGGCGAGCCGCTGCTGAATTTCGCCAGTGTGGTGAAAGCGACCGACCTGATGCAGGACGATCTGGCCTTCGGGATTTCCAAGCGCCGGGTCACGCTGAGTACGGCAGGCGTGGTTCCCGCGCTCTACCGATTACGCGATGTCTCCGAAGTCAGCCTTGCCGTCTCCCTGCATGCGCCGACCGATGCCTTGCGTAATGAACTGGTGCCGCTGAATCGTAAATACCCTCTCGCGGAACTGCTGGCGGCGTGCCAGCACTATATCGCGGACAAACCGCACCGCCGCATTACCTGGGAATATGTGCTGCTGGCGGGGGTCAATGATTCTGAAGCGCACGCCCGGGCGCTGGCGGCGCTGATCCGCGACATCCCGTCCAAGGTGAACCTGATTCCGTTCAACCCGTTTCCCAATGCCCGCTACCAGCGGTCTGACCCGGCAACCATTGCCCGTTTCCATGCGATATTGTTGGCGCATGATTTGACCGTGGTGACGCGCAAGACCCGGGGCGATGACATCGCCGCCGCCTGCGGCCAGCTCGCTGGCCAGGTACAGGCGCGGGGTCGGCGGCTGGAACGCCCGCCGCCACTTGTTGTCGGTTAAGGGAGAACCCCTCATGCGACGCATCATTCTGCCTACGCTCACCCTGTCCCTGACCTTACTGCTGGGCGCTTGCGCCAGTACCCAGGAACGGGACTTCAATGAGGACGTCGCTGAGGCCAATTTCAAGCTGGGCATCGGTTACATGCAGTCGGGCCACTTCGAAGTCGCTACGGAAAAATTGCTCAAGACCCTGCAATTCAAGGACAACTACCCCGAGGCCCATAACGCGATTGCCGTACTGTATGAGGAAATCCGCGAGTACGGTCCAGCGGAAATTCACTATAAAAAAGCCATTGACCAGAAATCGGACTACACCCTGGCCCGGTTGAACTATGCACGGTTCCTGTGCCTGCGCGAACCGGTGCGCACCGCCGAGGGTGAAAGCGAATTTCAGCGCATCGCCGACGATCCGGCCAATGCCGGGGCCACGGCGGCTGAGGCTTGGGCAGGCATGGCGATTTGCGCCCGCCAGCGCGATGACCAGGCCCAGGCTGAAACCTGGCTGCGGAAAGCGCTGGAGATCAACCCTAACAATACCAGCGCCCTGTTTGAAATGGCCCAGTTGAGCCAAAAGCAGAGCAAGACGTTGCAAGCCCGCGCCTTCCTGCAACGCTATCACAGCCAAAGCCGTCCCACGCTGCAAAGCCTGTGGCTGGGGATTACCATTGAATCTTCGCCGGACGGCGACCCCATGCTGCATCGGGACTATAAAGCGGTCCTGATGGCGCAGTTCCCCAACTCTGATGAAACCCGACGCCTGAAACAGCCGGAATAGATCATGTCCAACGAGATCGCTACCGATTTCACCCCCGAAACGCCCAGCGCCCCTGCGGAATCGTTAGGCGCCTGGTTCGCCCTGGTTCGCGCCAGCCACGGACTCGAACCCCGTGAAGCGGCCCGGCATCTCATGCTGAATTCCGCGATTGTCCAAGCCATCGAGGCTGACGATTTTGCCCGATTGGGACCGCCCGTGTTCGCCCGTGGCTATCTCAGCCGCTATGCCCGATTGCTGGATATGCCGGACCAAGAGGTGCTGGAGCGGTTTCAACAGCAAACGGGTTCCCGCCGTGAGGATCCGCCGCCATTGCAAGTCGTACTTCCGCTCCGGCGCCAGGCCCGGGCGCGCGATCTGCGTGGTCTGGCTTATCTGGTGGTGCTGGTGGGCATTGGTTGGACCGCTATCCAGCATCTGCCGGATCTGGATCCGGGCTGGCTGGCCGGGTCATGGTCGGGAGATCGACCAGCCACGGGGAGTTCGACGGTCCAGGAACTGTCGAATGCGGGGACTCAGGTGGTTCAGTACCCCTTCCAGCCTGGCCCGGTCGAAACGCCTGCGCCGGCCCCGATCACCTCGCTGAACCGTGAAACAGCTCCGACTGCTTCGCCGTTATCAGCTTCCGTTCCGCCCACAGTTGCAGCGCCTGCGCCGACCACTATCGTCACATCACCGCCCAATTCTGCATCGGCGACATCGGCGTTTTCAGTATCCGGCGTTCAACCGATCACCGCAGAATCAGCGGCCTTTGCGATACGGACCAGCGATCCCGGCGCGCCCGCCAATCAGCATGAGGAAGCCAAACTGCTGCTGGAATTCAGCAATGATTGTTGGGTCGAGATCCGGGATGCCGAGGGTAATGTCCTGACCAGTAGCCTGATGAAAGCCAATACAACGCACACTTTGTCAGGTCTGGCACCGTTCAAAGTTAAACTGGGTAATGCCCCGGCTGCCCGCATTATGCTGGACGACCGGCTGGTCGATACCACCACCTATCTCCCCTTGCGTGGCACGGTCAGCCGTTTCACCCTGGGCCGTGAATAACCCCATGGCGAAAACTTTTCAAGCCATTCGGGGCATGAATGACATCCTGCCCGTGGAATCTGCGTTGTGGCAGGCGCTGGAAACAACCGCCCGCGACGTGCTGGCCGCCTACAGCTATCAGGAAATCCGCCTGCCGCTGGTCGAGAAAACCGAGTTATTCGCCCGCTCGATTGGCGAAGTCACCGATATTGTCGAAAAAGAGATGTACACATTCGATGATCGCAACGGTGAAAGCCTGACGCTGCGTCCCGAAGGCACGGCGGGCTGCGTCCGGGCCTGCATTGAACACGGTTTGTTGCATCATCAGACGCAGCGGCTGTGGTATATCGGCCCGATGTTCCGTTATGAACGCCCCCAGAAAGGCCGCTACCGCCAGTTTTATCAGATTGGCGCTGAGGCTTATGGCATGGCCGGTCCTGATATTGACGCCGAATTGATCAGTCTGACCGCCCGACTGTGGCGGCGACTTGGCATCCAGAACGTCACTCTGCAACTGAATTCACTGGGTTCCAGCGCTGCCCGCGCCGCCTACCGGGAACGACTGGTCGCCTATTTCACCACACGCCAGGGCGAACTGGATGACGATAGCCGGCGGCGCTTGCTCACCAACCCCCTGCGGATTCTGGACAGCAAGCATCCCGCCATGCAAACGGTGATCGCGGAAGCGCCATCGCTGCTCGACCATCTCGACGCTGAATCCCAGGCGCATTTTGCGGCATTACAGGATCTGCTGGACACGGCAGGCATCGCCTATACCATCAATCCCCGACTGGTGCGCGGTCTGGATTACTACAGCCAGACGGTTTTTGAATGGGTCACAGACGTATTGGGTTCACAGGGGACGATTTGCGCTGGTGGTCGCTACGATGGGCTGATTGAGCAACTGGGCGGTTCACCCACTGGCGGCATCGGATTCGCGATGGGTCTGGAACGGTTGGTAGCGATGCTCGCGGCCACCGGCCTGCCGGGCGCAGATTCCGCCCCTCATGCTTATCTGATCGCGGTCGGCGATGCTGCTCAACGCGCCGCACTACGACTGGCCGAGCAGTTGCGCGACGCCGGGCCAGTGCTACGGTTGCGGATGAATTGCGGCGGCGGCGGCTTTAAGGCGCAATTTCGTCGCGCTGATCACAGCGGTGCCCGGTTTGCCCTGATTCTGGGCGAGGATGAAATCAACGCCGGCACGGTCGCGATCAAGCCGTTGCGTGAAGCGCAGAGTCAACAGATCACCCTGCCGCAGGATCAGGTTGCCGCCTGGTTATCAGCCGCGCTTGAGGAAACGGCCTGAAATTTCTGATCCTCCAGAGTCACCGACCTCCCGAACCACCCCGTCGCTTCGCGCCACCCCTCCTTAGCCAAGGAGGGGAATCCGGAAGTCCGGCAATCATCGGGAACAGCTATAATCAACGAATCCAACTGAATTGCCGGAGCAGACAAACCGATGGAATACACCGACGACGAACGCGTCGAAGACCTGAAAAAATGGTGGCGGGATAATGGCGTCAGCATCATCGTGGGCATTGCGCTCGGCATCGCTGCAATCTTCGGCTGGCGGTACTGGCTCTCCTATCGCGATGCCCAGGCGGAAAAAGCGTCACTCGCTTACGATGCTTTCATCGAAGCGGTGGAAAAACCGGACGTTGATCAAGCCCGCCAGCGGGGTCAGGGGTTGCTCGCCGATTTTCCCCATTCCGCCTATACCGTACTGGCGACCCTGCGATTAGCCAAACTGGCGGTGGACAGCGGCGATCAGGCGACGGCCATCCAGCGACTGCAATGGGTCATCGATCACGCCAAACTTGACGAATTCCGTGACATTGCCCGACTGCGGCTGGCGCGGGTGCTGTTCGCCGCCGGTCAATTAGCCGAAGCGGAGAAACAACTGGAGCAGGTGAATACCGCAGGTCTCAACGCCGAGCGCCAGGAATTGCGCGGCGATATTCTTCTGGCGGGCAATGATCCCGCGAAAGCGCGAACCACCTATACCGAGGCATTGGCCACCGGCGGAACCAGTCCGCTGTTACGCATTAAGCTGGACAATCTGACGCCGCCGACCGCCGACACGGTGATTGCTGCACCTACTCCTCCTCCGCCACCGGCTGAACCTGCTGTGGTTGAAGTACCTGTCAAAACTCCAGCACCTGCCGAGATTCCCGTGCCTGCCGAGGTTCCGGTACCTGCTGAAATTCCAGCCGTGCCTGCCGAGGTTCCGGTACCCGCTGAAATTCCAGCCATACCCGCTGAAACTCCAGCACCTGCCGAGGTTCCGGTACCTGCTGAGGTTCCGGTACCTGCTGAGGTTCCCGCCGCGCCTGCCGAGGTTCCGGTACCCGCCGAAATTCCAGCCGCTGTTCCCGAGGTGCCTGTTGAGTCGAACCCATTGCCTCCCGTTCCCCCTGCATCAGGTCCATCGTCATGATCCGATCTGTCCTTTCCATTCTCATCCTGATCCTGAGCTCGGGTTGTAGCACGGTCGGCGGCTGGTTCGGCGGATCGGATAACTCAATCCCCCCGGCGGAGCTGAAAACCATTGCCGAGCCGACGATCAGCGTTCAACAACTCTGGCAAATCCAGGTCGGTTCCGGCGCTGAAGACCAGTTCATCCGCCTGACTCCGGCTTTGAACGATGGGCGGATTTACGCTGCCAGCCATAACGGGATGGTCATGGCGCTGGATGCCCTCAGCGGACAACGGGTTTGGGAAACCGCGACGGGATTGCCGATCTCCGGGGGCGTAGGCATTAGCGATGATGGTCTGGCGCTGGTCGGAACGCGCAAAGGTGAGGTCGTCGCATTGCGCCAGGAGAATGGCCAGGAAGCCTGGCGCGCTCAACTTTCCAGTGAAGTGCTGGCGTCGCCGCGCGCCGCCCGAGGCATCGTGGTCGTGCGCACGATTGATGGCAAATTCACCGGCCTTGACAGTCGTTCCGGCGAACAGCGCTGGACCTACAGTCACGCCATGCCTGCCCTCAGCCTGCGCGGCAACGCCCCCCCACTCATCACTCAGGATCTGGTCATCACCGGTCTGGATAACGGTAAATTGCTCGTGTTGGCGCTGGCCAAGGGCTTGCCGCTGACTGAGAAGACCATTGCTGCGCCACGCGGACGCACCGAGATTGAACGGCTGATCGACATTGATTCCGAACCCAAAACACAGGGCGATATGCTGTATCTGGCGGCCTATCACGGGAATGTGGCCGCAATAAATATGCGCGATGGCAACCTGATCTGGAGCCGGGATTTGTCCAGTCACGCCGGGTTGGACGTGGATGCGCGACAGGTCTACCTCAGTGATGACACCGATGCGGTGTTGGCGCTGGATCGCGCCAGCGGCGGGACGCTCTGGAAGCAACCGGAGATGAACGGGCGGCGGTTATCCGCGCCTGCCGCGACGACAGATTATGTGGTCGTCGGTGACTTCGAGGGGTATCTGCACTGGTTGCGCAAGGAAGATGGCCGGATCGTTGGCCGGACCCGAGCCGCCAGCAAAGCGATCATCGCGCCGCCCATTGTCGCTGGCGACATCGTGTTCGTTCAGGGCCAGGGCGGTACGCTGGCGGCGTTCCGCGCTGGCGGGTAAAGCGTTTTGACTGCATTTTCCTCAACCCCTCTCTTTTCAACCTAAGTAGCTGACATCCCGAACCACCCCGTCGCTTCGCGCCACCCCTCCTTAGCCAAGGAGGGGAATCCGGAAGTTCGGCGATCATCGGGAAAGGCTGGATGAGTCGCCACGCTTGATTTTGCGCATTGCAGTTCCCTCGCGCCTGTACCAGACCTTCGATTACCTGCCCCCGCTGAACTGCGACCCCGCTATTCTGCAACCGGGTATGCGGGTTCAGGTTCCCTTCGGGCGACAACAGATGGTCGGTTTTCTGGTGGAATTGGCGGCTGATACCGCCATCGACCCGGCTAACCTGCGTCCAGCGCTGGCCATCCTCGATGCCGAAGCACTGTTGCCGCCGGATGTATTGGCGCTGATCCAGTGGGCGCAGCGCTACTATCACCATCCTCCTGGCGAGGTGTTCACTACCGCTTTACCAGTGCTATTGCGCCAAGGCGAACCCGCGACTGTCCCTACGCCGACGCCCTTGTGGCGCATCACTGCGGCGGGTTTGGTGGCGCTCGCTGACGACAGCCTGCGCCGCGCCCCGGTGCAATGGCGGATGCTGGATTATCTGGCGCGTTGCCCGGAAGGCGCTGAAGCGGAAACCCTGCGTCCAGTCGTCAGCCACAGTGCCGCCACCTTGCGCACGTTGCGGGACAAGGGTTGGGCCGAACAGATCGCAGCGCTGGAAGGCGCAACCCCGGTTCCTACATCTCACTCCCCGCCGGTGTTGAATGTTGCCCAGGCAGAAGCGGTTGCTACGATTTCCGCCGCGTTAGGCCGGTTTCAGGTGTTCCTTTTGGAAGGCGTCACCGGCAGCGGAAAAACCGAGGTCTACCTGCAAGTGATTGAAGCGGCGCTGGCGCAAGGTCGGCAGGCGCTGGTGCTGACCCCGGAAATCGGCCTGACTCCGCAATTGCTGGCTCGCTTTCGGGAACGACTGCCGGGACCGTTGGCCGTCTCACACTCCGGCCTAAGCGATGAAGAGCGCCTCAAAGCCTGGCTGATGGCGCGTGAGGGCCGCGCCCGAGTGGTGGTCGGCACCCGTTCCGCCGTGTTTGCGCCCCTGCAAGCGCCGGGTGTCCTAATTATTGATGAAGAACATGACCCGTCGTTCAAGCAGCAGGAGGGTTTCCGCTACCACGCCCGCGACCTGGCCATTGTTCGGGGACGGCAACTCGGCATTCCGGTCGTCCTCGGTTCCGCCACTCCGGCACTGGAAAGTTGCTACAACGCCCAGCGTGAACGCTATCAATTACTGTCCCTGCCGGATCGGGTCGGCGGTGGCACGGAATCGCCGATCCATATTCTTGACGTGCGCCGTCAACCGATGCGCGAGGGATTGTCACAACCCTTGCTGGAACGCATCCGCGCCCATCTGGACCGAGACGAGCAAGTACTCCTGTTTCTCAACCGGCGCGGTTTTTCCCCGGTTCTGCTCTGCCATGAATGCGGCTGGCTGAGCCTGTGTCGGCATTGCGACGCTCGCATGACCCTGCATTTGCGCCGTCAACGCCTGATCTGCCATCACTGCGGCGATCATCGGTCCGTGGATACGGCCTGTCCACAATGCGGCTGTGTGGATCTGCGGGGTTTTGGCCAGGGTACGGAACGGCTGGAAACCGCCCTGCGCCAGGAATTTCCCGAAGTCGGCCTGACCCGCATGGATCGCGACAGCACCCGGCGGCGCGGCAGTCTGGAAGCGTTGCTGGCGGATATTCACGCGGGTGGCCGCCGCCTGCTGGTCGGTACGCAGATGCTGGCTAAAGGGCATCACTTTCCTGATGTGACGCTGGTGGGGATTGTTGACGCCGACCAGGGGCTGTACGGCATCGACTTCCGCTCCAGTGAACGGATGGCGCAACTGATTCTACAAGTCGCCGGACGGGCCGGACGGGCGGAGAAACCGGGAACGGTGATCATCCAGACCCATCATCCCGATCATCCTCTGTTGCGCACCCTCGTCTCGCGGGGTTATCCCGCGTTTGCCGAGGAGGCGCTGGCGGAACGGCAGGCCGCCCTGCTTCCCCCGTTCGCCCACCAAGCGCTGCTGCGGGCTGACGCGGTGGATGCGGAACGCGCGACGGCGTTTCTATTAAAGGCGCGGGCGCTGGCCGAACCACTGGCGGATGGCCTGGAGTTGCTGGGACCAGCCCCGGCCCCGATGGAGCGCCGCGCTGGCCGCTACCGGGCGCATCTGCTGATGCAGGCCGCACAACGTCAGGATTTGCACCGCTTTCTCCAGCGCTGGACTGCGCTGCTCTGGGCGGAGCGCCAGGATCGTCAGGTGCGCTGGTCGCTGGATGTGGACCCACTCGAATTGTATTGAATTGCGCTTAATTCGGCGTTGACGACTTTTCTGCTCACCCGCATTGTAATAATTTCAGAATATTAAAAAATAATTGAACTATGGTGACTTTACTTAACGCAGGATGCAGCTAGAATTTAAAAGCTTGTAGCGCCTTTCCGCCTCCAAGCGAACCACTAAGATTTCCACCACCACCCATGGGCTATAACGATGCAACAAGACTTGGTGCATGCGATAAAAAGCAATCCCAAATACCATGAGCTGATCTCCAAGCGTTCCAAGTTCGCCTGGATACTGGCGGCACTCATGCTGTTGATCTACTACGGTTTCATCCTGACCATCGCTTTCAACAAGGAATTCCTCGCCCAGCCGCTCTGGGAAGGTGCCATTACCACCGTCGGGATTCCAATTGGCCTCGGCGTGATCGTCAGCGCTTTCATCCTGACGGGCATTTACGTCTTCCGTGCGAATTCGGAATTCGACCGCCTCACCGCCGAAATCAAGGAGGAAGTCCTATGAGACTCTGGCAGAACGCACTGACCGCTCTCGCCCTGAGCCTCGTTGCCGGCGCGGCACTGGCCGCCGGTGATATGGGCGAAGTCAAGAAGCAGGCGGTCAACATCCCCGCCATCATCATGTTCCTGGCCTTTGTCGCCGGCACGATGGGTATTACCTACTGGGCGGCGCAGCGCACCAAGACCGCCAAGGACTTCTACGCTGCCGGCGGCGGCATCACCGGTTTCCAGAACGGCCTGGCCATCGCCGGCGACTACATGTCCGCCGCCTCCTTCCTGGGCATCTCCGGCCTGGTGTTCATCAACGGCTATGACGGCCTGATCTACTCGGTCGGCTGGCTGGTTGGCTGGCCGATCATCATGTTCCTGATGGCCGAACAGCTCCGTAACCTCGGCAAGTACACCTATGCTGACGTCGTGTCCTACCGCTTCCAGCGGGTGCCGATGCGCAGCATGGCCGCTACCGGCTCGCTGGTCGTCGTCGTACTCTATCTGATCGGCCAGATGGTCGGTGCCGGCAAGCTGATCCAAGTCTTGTTCGGTCTGGATTACATCTATGCGGTGACCATCGTCGGTATCCTGATCATTCTGTACGTCACCTTCGGCGGAATGCTGGCCACCACCTGGGTGCAGATCATCAAAGCCTGCCTGCTGTTGGGCGGTGCCACATTCATCGCGTTCGGCGCACTGTATGTCGCCACTGAGGGTTCTTGGGCTCCCGAGGCGCTGTTCCGCAAGGCCACCGAGATTCACGCCAAGAAAGACGCGCTCATGCGACCAGGTGCCCTGGTCACCAGTCCGCTTGAAGCCATCTCACTGGGTCTGGCGCTGATGTTCGGCACCGCCGGTCTGCCCCACATCCTGATGCGGTTCTTCACCGTGCCGAATGCGACGGAAGCGCGTAAATCCGTGTTCTACGCCACCGGCTTCATCGGCTACTTCTACATCCTGACCTTCCTGATCGGTTTCGGCGCCATCGTGCTGCTGATGCCGGCTGAATCCGGTTTCATGGTCACTGATCCGAAGACTGGCGCACTGGCCCTCAAGGGTGGCCAGAACATGGCGGCGGTGCAATTATCCGCAGCGGTCGGCGGCAATCTGCTGCTCGGCTTCATTTCAGCGGTCGCCTTCGCCACGATTCTGGCGGTGGTCTCCGGTCTGACCCTGGCTGGCGCTTCGGCGATTTCGCATGATCTGTACGCCAGCGTCTGGGCGCATGGCAACGTTGACGAGCAGCAGGAAGTGCGCGTATCCAAGATGGCCACTGTGGTGTTGGGCATTATCGCGATCCTGCTGGGTATCGCTTTTGAACGGCAAAACGTCGCCTATTTGGTGGGTTTAACCTTTGCGGTGGCCGCCAGCGCCAACTTCCCGATCCTGATCGCATCGATCTACTGGTCGAAGATGACCACCCGGGGCGCATTGCTGGGCGGCTGGCTGGGTCTGGTCAGTTCGACGCTGTTCGTGATTCTCGGTCCCACCGTATGGAAGGACGTGCTGGGCAACGCCGAAGCGATTTTCCCGTTCAAGAACCCGGCGCTGTTCTCAATCGTCATCTCCTTCGCGGGCATCTGGATCGGCTCGATCATGGATAACAGCGAGCAGGGCAAGAAGGAATGCGAGTCCTTTGAGGCGCAGAATGTGCGCTGCCAGACCGGCATTGGCGCTGAAGGCGCTGCCAGCCACTAAGCTTCAGTTCCCCTGCTTTTCCAGGGGGAATTTGAAAGCCTAACCGGCGGCAACCTGTTAAGATCAAACCCCTTCCGGTGATCGCCGCGAAGGGGTTTTTCATGTATCGCTGGCTATCAGGACCGAATCGTTGTGACGACTCCGGATCAAACTGCATTTATCGCCCGTTTGCCGCCCTTTAACCGGCTCTCCGTAGCAGAACTGGAGCCGATTGCCAGGGAATTGACCGTTGACCACTATGCCGTTGGCGACGTGTTGGTAAAAGTCGGCGAAACGCCCGCTTGCCTCTACTTGATCATCGACGGGGCGGTGTACGAAGTGGATGGCGATCCCTCCGTGACCGATCAGGGGGACGGCACACCGTCCGGCAGTTCCCCCTTGTGGTGCATCACGGCCATCTACGCCGCCGAGGACGCTTTTGACCCCAGCGCCCTGCTGGAAGGCACTAGCAAACACAGTTTTGTGGTCCATGAACCGACCCGCTGCTTTCTCTTGCCCCGGCCCGTTTTCCTGCGGGCTGTACAGAGCTATCCAGCGCTGGCGGCGTTCTATGACCAACGGATTTCCCAGCGGCTCGCCACCCTGCGTGAGACCGGTGATACCCGCGATTTATCGTCATTTACCCTGGCCAAAATTCAGGACGCCTATATCCATCCGCCGGTGTTTGTGGACGCGAACAGTTCCATCCGCGATGCCGCTCTGGCGATGAAAGCGCATAAAACCAACTCGGTGCTGGTGCAGGACGGCGATGAACTCGGCATTGTGACCGCCACGGATTTGCGGGAAGCCGCTATTATCGAACGGCGCTCCGTTGATGAACCCGTGGGGCCACTGGCGACTTATGAACTCATCGGCATGGCACCCGACGATTTCCTGTTCAACGCGCTGCTGCGGATGACCCACCACGATATTAACCGGCTGGTGATCCGTGAAGGCTCTACGCTGCATGGCATTCTCGAACAAATCGACCTGCTCAGTTATCTGTCCAACCACTCACATCTGATCGCCCTGCAAATTGAGCGGGCGCGATCCCGAGCCGATTTGAAGTGGGCCAGCCAGGATCTGGTCAATGTCATCCGCGATCTGCATACCAAAGGCATCAAGATCCGCTACATCATGCAACTGGTGTCGGAACTGAACAAAAAAATGTTGCGCAAGATCTTTGAGTTGCTGGCTCCGCCGGAACTGCTGGCAGATGCTTGTCTGCTGGTGCTGGGCAGCGAAGGCCGCGAGGAACAGGTACTGAAAACCGATCAGGATAACGCCCTGATTTTGCGCGATGGGTTCACTTGCCCTGACCTGGAGCGGATCACCGGCGAGTTCACGGACTGTCTGATTGAGTTTGGCTATCCGCGCTGCCCTGGTAACATCATGGTGTCAAATACCTACTGGAGCAAATCCGTCAAGGCGTTCAAGGATGAATTATTCCAGTGGATCGTCCATCCGACTCAGGACTCTTTCCTGCAATTCGCCATCTTTTTCGACGCGATGGCGGTCGCCGGCGATGATAATCTGCTGCGCCATGTCAAGGACCACATGTACCGGTTGCTGGGCGACCATCGCGCCTTCTACGCCCAGTTTGCCAAGGCCACGGTCGCGTTTGAGACCCCGCTGGGCTTTTTTACCAACTTCGTGGTGGAAAAGCACCGGGATGAACTGGATCTCAAAAAGGGCGGCATTTTCCCGATTGTGCATGGCATTCGCAGTCTGGCGCTGGAATACCGGCTGCCGCAGACCAATACGATTGACCGCATTCTGGCCCTCAATCAGCGCAACCTGTTCCGGTCATCGTTTGGCGTGGAGTTGATCGAGGTGTTTACCTATCTCTCCACCTTGCGGGTCAAGGCCGGTTTGAACAAAGTTCAGCAGAATCTGCCGCAGGACAATTACCTGAACCCCAAGGAACTGAATAAATTGGAACGGGAATTGCTACGCGATTCGTTCAAGATCGTCAACGAATTCAAAAAATTCATTACCTACCACTTCAAGCTGGGTATGATCAGTTGAAATCGAACTCCCTGCGCGAGGCTTCCCTGTGAAAACACATTTGCAAAATCTCCTGGCTCAGGCGCTGCAAGCGCTGCCATCGGAGCTATTGCCCGACGGCCCACTCCCGGCGATTCCGCTGGAGCGCACCCGCGACCGGACGCATGGCGACTTTGCCTCGACCATAGCCCTGGCGCTGGCGAAAACCGCCCGTTGCAAACCCCGTGATCTGGCCGAGCGCATTGTCGCCGCGCTGCCAGCCTCGGCGCAGGTGGTCAAAGTGGAAATTGCCGGACCGGGCTTCATTAACTTCTTCCTCACGCCGGTGGCTTATCAGGCCATCGTGGGCGACATTCTGGAGCACGGCGAGCGCTTTGGCCGGAGCCAACTCGGCGGCGGGCGGCGGGTGCAGGTGGAGTTTGTCTCCGCTAATCCCACCGGGCCACTGCACGTTGGTCATGGCCGTGGCGCGGCATTCGGCGCGACCGTCGCCAACCTGCTGGAAGCGGTCGGCTATCAGGTTCACCGCGAGTACTACGTCAACGACGCCGGTCGGCAAATGAATATTCTGGCGGCCAGCCTCTGGCTGCGCTATCTGGAGCATTGCGGCGAGAAATTCCAGTTTCCCAGCAACGGCTACCGGGGCGAGTATGTGCGCGACATCGCCATCAAGCTCTATATCGAGCACGGCAGCGCTTATAGGGCGTCAGCGCAGCACATCTTCGCAGACCTGCCCCAGGATGAAATCCGCGATGAAAAAGGTCATGTAGTGACGCCAGGGGACAAGGAAGCGCATATTGACGCCCTGGTGGAACGCGCCCGCACCCTGCTGGGCGAGCCGCGTTATCGCTATATTTTCGAACTCGGCCTGAATACGATTCTCGACGACATCCGCGACGACCTGGCGGAATTTGGCGTGGTGTATGACGAGTGGTATTCGGAACGCGCCCTGGCGGATACGGGTGCCGTCAACAAAACCCTCCATCGGTTGCGTGACGCCGGCTACCTCTACGAGCAGGATGGGGCGCTGTGGTTTCGCTCCAGCGCTTTCGGCGATGAAAAGGATCGGGTGGTCGAGCGGGAAAACGGCCAGACCACTTACTTCGCGTCCGACATCGCTTATCACCTGGAAAAATTTGAACGCGGTTTCGACTGGGTGATTGATGTGTGGGGCGCTGACCATCACGGCTACGTTCCACGAGTCAAGGCCGCCCTGCAAGCGATGGGCGAAGATCCTGACCGGCTGGATATGTTGCTGGTGCAATTTGCCATTCTCTACCGCAACGGCGAACGGGTTCCCATGTCTACCCGTTCCGGCGAATTCGTAACCCTGCGCGAACTGCGCCAGGAAGTCGGCAATGACGCCGCCCGGTTTTTCTATGTCGTGCGCAAGAGTGAACAGCACCTGGATTTTGACCTGGATCTGGCCAAATCGCAGTCCAAGGACAATCCGGTTTACTATATCCAGTACGCTCATGCCCGGATCAGCAGCGTACTCAAGCAGTTACACGATAAGGGATTCTCCCGTGACGAAGCGCGTGGCCAAGCGCATCTTGGGCGGTTGACCGAATCCCATGAGGAAGCGCTACTGGTCGCGCTGTCCCGGTATCCGGAGGTGATGGAAACGGCCGCGCTCGACCATGAACCGCATCAATTGGCGCACTATCTGCGGGAATTAGCTAACGCCTTCCACACCTATTACAACGAACATCGGGTGCTGGTTGACGATGACGCTTTGCGCGATGCCCGGCTGAATTTGAGCCTGGCGACCGGGCAAGTTATCCGAAACGGTCTCGCGTTGCTGGGCGTATCGGCACCGGAGGTTATGTGAGTCTTCGCCGCGATTACAAATCCCGGTCGCCCCGGCAGCGCCGCCAGTCCGTGCGTCGGCATGGTCTTCTGGTGGTCACGCTGATCCTGGTGGGCCTGTTCGGTGGCTTGCTGGCGTATATCAAGGGCGACCGTGCGCCGGAAACGCCAGTTGCCGCCGCGCCGCCCGTCAAACCGGTTGCCCCTCCGGCAACCCCGGTGCCTTCGCCAGCGCCAGCGGTTGCCGCTTCGGCACCGGCCGCATCCGAACCCTTGAAACCCAAATATGATTTTTATACCGAATTGCCCAAGCGTCAGGTCGATATCCAGCGGGCGGAATCCAATCCGCGTACTAATTAAACTCAGTCTGGATACCATCAGCGCTATAAGGGTGACGGCAATAACTACACTTGGATCAAATAGCTTGCTATGAACCTTCCCGACATCGTTCGATTCCATCTGGACCAACAAGGTTTTCCCTACCGACTGATTGACTGTCCATCAGTCGAAAGTCTGCCCCAGGCTGCGGCCAGGCTCGACATCGCTCCCCGACAGATTGCTCGCACGGTTTTGCTCGAAGATGCCGCCGGGCGAGCCATGGCCATTTTACCATGCAGCTATATTCTCGATTTTTCAATACTTTGCCAAGTGATGAAACGCGATCTTGATCCCGTTTATGGCGTTGAAACCCATCATTTTTTCGAAAAAAATGGCTGCAAGGCTGGTAGCCATCCGCCCTTGCCCGGCGCATTCGCCATTCCAGCGCTGGCCGACCTCAGCCTGATCGCTGACGATGAAGCAGAGATCTATTTTGACGGTGGTAATGGCGATGTGCTGGTCAGTATGCGCGCCGCTGATTTCCGCCAACTGCTGACAACCGC
This sequence comes from Pseudomonadota bacterium, assembly GCA_030917925.1. Classification (GTDB taxonomy): domain Bacteria; phylum Pseudomonadota; class Gammaproteobacteria; order Competibacterales; family Competibacteraceae; genus UBA2383. The sequence continues at coordinate 14,746 of JAUPTV010000011.1, read as the reverse complement.
TCGCTGGGAGCGCTTCGCAGTATCGACTGAAGACCTGGATGCCCAGTTTAGCGACCCACAGGTGATGACCCCGCAAAATCTGACCAATCTCACCCGGCGTTACACGCCGAGTCAGTTGCGTGAAGGCATTGAGGCAATCACTGAACTTCCGTTGATGCCGCAAACGGCGCAATCGATTATGGACCTGCGCGCCAAACCGAATGCCACCGTTGAGGATATCCTCAAGATTGTTGAACATGATCCCAGCCTGGCGGCCCAGATCGTGTACTGGGCGCGTTCGCCGTTGCACGGTTATTCGGGGCCGGTGGATTCGCTGGAGACTGCGATTCAGAAAGTGCTGGGGGTTGAAAGTACGCTCAATCTGCTGCTTGGCTCCAGCATGAGCCAAACCTTTCATATTCCCGTTGATGGCCCGGTGGGTCTGGAAAATTTCTGGCGAAGCAGCATCTATTGCGCCTCGTTGGCCAGCGAGTTAGCCAAGCTGTTACCCGAAATTTTGGACATCAAACCGGAACTGGCCTATCTCTGCGGGTTGTTGCACGATTTCGGCTATCTGGTGCTGGGGCATATCTTCCCGGCCCGCTTCTTCCTGTTCAACCGCTTTCTGGCGGTCAATCATCATGTGCAACTCAGTGCGGTAGAGCGCTATGTTCTGGGCGTCGAACACTGGCATATTGGTGCCTGGCTCATGCAGTCCTGGGCGATGCCCGAGGAAGTGATCGCCGCGGTGCGCTGGCATCACAATGAAGATTGCACACAACCGCATGCTGAATACTCCAATCTGGTCTTGCTCGCTGATCGTCTGTTGCATCACTTCGGTTTAGGCGAAGATATGAATGGTCGGTTGCCTGCCCTGGCGATGTTCACGCTGGGCATCACCCGTGAACAGGCGATGGAAGCGCTGATGCGCGTCCATGCCAGTATAGCGGAACTCGACAGTCTGTCAGCGGTGTTGCGATTGCCAGCGGAGGGGTAGACGCCATCAGGCGTCTGGTTTCATCAATCCACGGTTTTTCAAGACTCTCCCCGCCCCCATCGTTCCTCGCGGCATCTGATCGCCGCCTGGCGACGCTCCCCCCGATGACTGCTGACCACGGCTTCGCCCCACGCGATGTCGTCACCCTTGCTGATCTCAAACTACCCGACGACTATCTGGCGAACTTCTTGCACCAAGCCGAACGCCTGCAGGATTTGCCGCCGCAAGCGGTCAATTCTCAATTGAACAGCCGGTTGACGGCTGAATGACAACCCCCTGGAGATCACTCAATGGCACTGGTGAAGAAGACTTCAAACAAACCCGGCGCGGCGCTTGACGAATCAGGCGACTCCGATTCCTCCCATAAGCAACAACTGCAACGTCAGGCAGAAGCCGAACGCCGCCGCGCCCGCACCATGGCCAAGCAGCAGCAAGCCGCTGAACGTATCGCATCCGCCACCACGCAGTTATCCAGCGGCATCAACGAAGCGGCTTCCGCCGTCGAAGAACTGAAGCGCGCCATGGATCAAATCGCTGCCGGCGCTGAAGAAGCTTCCGGCGCGGCCCAGGAATCGCTGCGCGGCGTTACCATGATTTCCAACGCGATCGATAACAGCATGAAGGCAGCGGCGACCTCCCTGCAGAGATCGGAAACCCTGCAAACCCTGACCGCCATGGTCAGCGGTGAAATCGCCAAGACCGTAACCGCTGTCAGTGCTGCCGCTGAACAGCAGGCCGGCTCCGTCAAAATGGTGGCGGAACTGGAGAAGCAGGCCGCCAATATCGGCGAAATCGTCAAAGCCGTGGCGCGCATTGCCGACCAGACCAACCTGCTGGCCCTGAACGCCGCGATTGAAGCTGCCCGCGCTGGTCAGCATGGCAAAGGCTTCGCAGTCGTCGCCGATGAAGTGCGTACCTTGGCGGAAACCTCGGAAAAGAGCGCCAAAGAAATCCAGGAACTGGTCAAACAGATTCAGGACGAAGTCAAGAGTATCTCCGGGGGCATCAACCAGTCGGCGGAGGGCATCCGGGCCGAGGCGGAAAAGGGCAAGATCATCACCCAGCAACTCGAACAAGTTCGGACTGATTTGAATGAGATTATCCAGGGCGCTCAGGAGATCAACACCGCCTGTCAGGAGTCCAAACGCGCCGCCCTGGATGCGCAGAAAGGTTCAGAAGCCATCGCCGCCGCTGCTGAGGAGCAATCTTCCGCCTGCGAGGAAGCGGTCAAGACCGTCAGCCAGCAGACGCAGGCGCTGTCCCAGTCCGAACAGGCTGCCGGGGATTTGTCGGGTTTGGCCGAGGATCTGAAAAACAGCACCAATATCACCAAGAGTGCCGAGGAAGTCGCTTCCGCCGCCGAAGAATTGTCCGCTGCCGTTCAGGAAATTAACCGGGCCGCCGCGCAGATTGGGGCGGCCATTGACCAGATTCGTAAAGGCGCGGCACAACAGAGTTCCGGTGCCCAGGAATCCGCCGCCGCTATTGTCCAAATCGAGAAGAGCGCCCAAATCTCTGATCAACAGTCCAAGAACGCGGTCGAAAAAAGCCAGGCCATGAGCACCCTGCTCAACCAGAACAAGACGGTGATCGATGAACTGGTGGCTGGTGTCTTTAAGGGTCTGGAAGAAACCCGCAAGAGCCGCGACCAGATCAATGCCCTGGAGCTGGTGAGCCGACGCATCGACAAGATCGTGGACGCCATTACCACCGTCTCCATCCAGACCAACATGCTGGCGGTCAACGGTGCGATTGAAGCGGCCCGCGCCGGCGAGTTCGGCAAGGGGTTTGTGGTGGTATCGACCGACATTCGCAACCTGGCCCATGATTCTTCGGAAAATGCCGAGCGCATCAAGGACATGGTCAAGGCGGTCCAGGACCAGATCGGCGCAGTGCGGCGCGATCTGGAAAATATCGCCGCCAACGCCGCCGCCGAAGTCGAAAAAACCAAAGCCATCACCAGCAATCTGGTGACGATGGAAGCCGACACGCGTGAAGTGCTGAAGGGGAATAGATCGATTGCCGCAGATTCGGCCAACATCGCGTCTTCACTGGGAGAAGTGAAGAAAGGCGTCGATCAAATTGCCTCCGCTGCCTCCGAGGCGGAACAGGCGGCCACCCAGGCGGCGGCAGCCGCGACGCAGCAATCGCAGGGAGCCGAAGAGTTGGCCGCCGCGATTGAGGAAATCTCCTCGCTGGCCGACGAACTGCAAAGCGCCCAGTAACGGCTCCCTACGACAGGAGCATTCCTGATGACAACGATAGTAGAAACGTCAACCGGCGGCGCAATCCTGGATGACCAGGCGGCGCATCTGGAGGCGCGGCAATTTGTCACGTTCTTCGTGGGCCAGGAAGTTTTCGCTGTGCCCATGGCACCGGTGCGCGAGATTATTCGCGTTCCCGACGCTGTTCGTGTCCCGCTCAGTCCGCCCAGTCTGGAAGGGTTGGCCAACTTGCGCGGCCTGGTGTTGCCCGTAATCAGCCTGCGGCGCTTGTTCCGGTTCCCGGATCGGGAACATGACGACGCCAGCCGGGCGCTGGTGATTGATTTTGGCGCACCGGCCGGCTTTGTCGTCGACCGCGTGGCTAGTGTCATCACCGTTGAACTGGATCAGATCGAGAGTGCAGCGGCGATTCAGGCCACCATCGATTCCGATCTGCTGCTGGGCGTGATTAAAAACGTCGGCGGCCATGAAATGGTGATGATTCTGGACTTCGCCCAGCTCATCAAAAGCGAGTTTGCCGCCCTGGATCGACATGCCACCCAGGCAGCGGCCACCGGTTCGCAAAGCGTAGAATCCCACGACACCGCCAAAGCGGTGGGCGTCGGCAGCGACGAGCTGCAACTGGTCAGCTTTGTGGTTGCCAACCAGGAATACGCCATCGCCATTGAGCGGGTGCAGGAAATCGTGCAGGTGCCGGAACAGATCATTCATGTTCCCAAATCGGCCTCGCATGTGTTGGGGGTGATGACCCTGCGCCAGCGGTTACTGCCACTGGTCAGCCTGCGCAAGATGTTCAACCTGCCCATGGAAGCCCTCAACGAGCATAACCGCATCGTGGTGATTTCCCTGTCCGGCGGTGATCAGCAGTCGGTCGGCGTGGTGACGGACACGGTGAACGAGGTGCTGCGGGTCAGCAGCAGTCTGGTGGACCCGATGCCGGCGCTGCTGGCCCGGGATGAAGCCATCGCTGACATTGCCGAAATCTGCCGACTCAATGACGGCAAGCGGCTGGTGTCGATCATTTCCGCGGAAAAGATGTTTGCGCACAACGCATTCCGCGAAGCGGCGGCGGTCGTTAAAGAATTGCGCGAAGAGGGCGAAGTCATGGAGAAAACCGTGGAAACCCAGGGCGCTATCGGCGATGACGAGCAGATGGTCGTGTTCCGGCTGCTCAAGGAAGAATTCGGCGTCCCCATCGACTCGGTGCAGGAGATTGTGCGAGTGCCGGAGCAGTTGACCCATGTCCCCAAAGCGCCAGATTTTATCGAAGGCGTGATCAACCTGCGTGGCACGGTGCTGCCGGTGGTGGATCAGCGGCGGCGCTTCGGTCTGTCCACCATGGAACGCAATGACCGGCAACGGATCATGGTGTTCACGATCAATGGCGTGCGTACCGGCTTTATTGTTGACTCGGTGAGCGAAGTGCTGAAAATTCCGCGTCAGGCAATTGAAGAAGCGCCGCATCTGTCTGATGAAACCAGTCGGCTGATTCGGCGGGTCGCCAACCTTCAGCAGCAAAAACGCATGATCCTGCTGCTGGATGTGGACAAGCTGCTGGAAGGCGGCGAAGTCCACGCCCTGAAACAGGCGATGCATTAGGCAACGTCATCATTCGCTCCCCTCTCTCAATGGGAGAGGAGTCATTACCTTGACTCCCCTCTCCTTCTGGGAGAGGGGTTGGGGGTGAGGGCGTCTTGCCTGCGCCTGACGACTTAGACCACTGAAAAATATTCTCATCATAAAAATGAGCAAAATCAAAGTCCTGATTGTTGATGACTCCGCCCTGATGCGCAAGCATCTCACCCAGTTGTTCGAGAGCGAGGGCGATTTCATCATTCGCGCTGCCCGCACCGGCCTTGAGGCCCTGCACGAACTGCCGGGGTTTGAACCGGATGTCGTCACCCTGGACATCAACATGCCGGAGATGGATGGTCTGACCGCGCTCAGTCGGATCATGGTCGAACATCCCTGCCCGGTGATCATGGTGTCCTCGCTGACCGAAAAGGGCGCACTGGCCACTCTGGAAGCCTTGAGCCTCGGCGCGGTCGACTACATCTGCAAACCCGGCGGCACCATCTCGCTCAGTATCGACGTCATTCACGCTGATCTGATCGCCAAAGTGCGCGGCGCGGCGAAAGCCAAGATTCGCAAGACCCGTGGTCTGGCGGATCGCATTCGTCAGCAAAATCGCCTGACCAGCGAATCCACCGCCAAAAAAGTGGAGACACGCCCCAAGCAGAACCTTCCGACCGGCGTCGTCGTCATTGGCGTTTCTACCGGCGGCCCGCGTACTCTGGAAGAAATCCTGCCGCGCCTGCCCGCCGATTTCCCCTGGCCGGTGGTCATCGCCCAGCACATGCCCGCCAACTTCACCGGTCCCTTCGCCAACCGCATGGGCACCCTGTGCAATATTCCGGTTCAGGAAGTGAAGAAGCCCACCCTGATCGAACCCGGCAACGTCTATATCGGGCGCGGCGGCGCTGACATCATTCTCGGACGGCGCCCCAACGGCATGATTGCCCTGTCGCAGCCGGAAAATTCGGCCTACCTGTGGCACCCCTCGGTAGAACTGCTGGCACGCAGCGCCCTGGAACACTATCCCGCTGAACAGATCATCGGGGTGATGCTAACCGGGATGGGTTACGACGGAGCCGACGCCATGACTGAAATCCGCCAGCGCGGTGGCCGGACCGTCGCCGAATCCGAAGAAACTGCGGTGGTGTTCGGGATGCCTGCCGAACTCATTAACCGCAACGGCGCAACCGTCATCGCTCCCTGCGATCAGATCGCCAAACACGTCCTGCGCTGGCTGTACTAAAGCCTGTTGAAAGATCAAAAACCAAGTTCCCGGGACCCCCACATGACGCTCATTAAAAAACACGATGCTACTGGCGACGCTCCCCGTGAGTTCCGCCATCAATCCCGCGACCGTGCGGGCCTGCTATGTCAACTCGAAGCGGATGCCCCGGAACAGCGGCGCTGGGCGGCACTGGATCTGGCAGCTTTTTCCGACGCCGCCGATGCGCTCTGTGACCGCCTGGAGCAGGAAACCCAAACGCCGGTGCGCGAGGCGATCCTCACCAGTCTGATTCAGATCGGCGGCAATCCGGTGGTCTGTGGTCTGATGCCACTGTTGCGCAGCGAGGACGCCGCCTTGCGCAATCAGGTCATCGAGGCCTTGCAGCAATTGCCTGAAGCGGTTTCGCCCTACATAGAACGGATGCTGGCGGATGACGACGCCGATTACCGGATTTTCGCCATCAACGTGTTGGCCAACCTGCGCCATCCCCAGGCTCCGGCCTGGCTCCAGGACGTGATCGAGCGCGATGACAATATCAACGCCTGCGCCGCGGCGGTGGATGGGCTGGCCGAGATCGGGACGCCCGAGGCAATTCCCGCCCTGACGGCGCTACCGGAACGGTTCGCTGACGATCCCTTCATGCAGTTCTGCACCCAAACCGCCATTCGCCGGATTCAGGGCCATGGCGCTTGAACCTCATCCCCAGCCGCAGGAGCGATCCCCTTGAATGCGCCCGTGCCCCTCGCTATCACCGAAGAAGAATTCCAGAAATTCCGGGATTTTTTTTATCGAAAAACCGGCATCCATTTTGAGGAAAACAAGCGCTATTTTGTCGACAAGCGCCTGATCGACCGGATTCTGGCGACCAACAACACCAGCTTTCGCAATTATTTCGTGATGTTGCGTTTCGAGACCTCGGGCAAGGAGTTGCAACAGCTCATCAACATCATGACGGTCAACGAAACCTACTTTTTCCGCGAAGAGTATCAGTTCACCTGCCTGGTCAATTCGGTCCTGAACGAAATCGTGACCCGCAAGCGGCCCAGTGAACCGATCCGGATATGGTCGTTGCCGAGTTCTTCCGGGGAAGAGCCGTATTCGCTGGCGATTTATCTGCTCGAATACTGGCCACGGGTCGATGACTACGCCATTGAACTGATTGCTTCGGATATCGACACGACGATGCTGGAGAAGGCGCGGCAGGGTCGTTACGACCAGCGGTCAGTCGCCCATCTGCCGCCGCCGCTGTTACGCAAGTATTTCACCGCGCTCTATGACGGCAGCTATCAGATCAATGACGACTTGCGCCAGTCGGTCGATTTCACCCAGGTCAACCTCTCCGACCTGGCGCAAATGCGCGCCTACCGCGATTTTGACGTGGTGTTCTGTCGCAACCTGCTGATTTATTTCGACGATACCTCGCGGCGGATTGCAGCGGAAACGCTGTTCAACGCGCTGAATCCCGGCGGCTTTATCTGCCTGGGCCATTCGGAATCCATGAGCCGCATTACCCCGCTGTTCAAGGTCCGCAAGTTCCCGGAAGCCATCATTTACCAAAAACCGCGATAGCCCGCTGCGAGTCGCCATCGGGAGTGCTGAAAAGATGAAAAAGATTCTGGTTATTGACGACGCCGCCACGGTGCGGATGTATTACCGGCAGGTGCTGGAAGCAGAAGGCTTCGCGGTCGAGGAGGCCGGCAACGGTTATGAGGGGCTGGAAAAGGCGCTGACCGAGGCTTTCGATCTGTATATCGTGGATATCAACATGCCGAAAATGGACGGGTACACGCTGTTGCGGACGATCCGTCAGGAGCCAACGATTTGCGCGACGCCGGCGATCATGATTAGCACCGAGGGCCAGATTCAGGACGCCAACGCTGCTTATGCTGCTGGCGCGAACCTGTACTTCAACAAACCGGTGCGTCCCGAATCACTGATCACGACGGCCCGCCTGCTGACTGGGGAGCACCGCGCATGAGTCCGTTACTGGCGCAATTTATCGCCGAAAGCCGCGATCAACTGGAAATGACCAGCGCGGGTCTGCTGGCGATTGAAAATAATCCCGAGGATTTGGACAAGCTCAACGAAATTTTCCGGGCAGTCCACACCATCAAGGGCAGTTCCGGGCTATTTGAAATCCGCCCGGTCACCATCCTGGTTCATGCCGCCGAAGACTTGCTCGACACCCTGCGTTCCCAGGAATTACGCCTGGATCGGCGCATGATCGACCTGCTGCTGGACGCCTTCGATCAGGTCAACCAATGGCTCGATGTCCTGGAACGCACCGAGACCCTGCCGGATGAATTTGAAACGACCGCCCGGACCCTCAGCGCCCCGTTGCGGGCGTTCCTCGGCAACCGGCCATCGGAGGAAGCGGCTCCTGCCATCGCCGCCCCGACGTTCGCCGATCTGGACTGGCTGGGGCAATTGCTCGAAGACGACCGCGCCATTCTGTACGCACGGCTCGCCGGGACGGGCGCACGGCTCACGCTGTTCCGCTACACGCCCGATGCGCAATGCTTTTTCAGCGGCGAAGACCCCTTCCACTTGGTGCGCCAGGCTCCGGGACTTGAACTGTTGGCCATCGGCCCGACCGAACCCTGGCCCCCGCTCACCGAGATGGACGCCTATCAGTGTCTACTCTGTTTCGAGGGTGTGGCCAGCGGCCCGTTTGCCGAACTGGCGACGCTGTTCCGCTATGTCCCCGATCAGATCATCCTGCTGGAAACACCGCCGGAAGTGCTGATTGTGCCTACGGGTCGCCACGATGCCGACGCTGATTATACGGGCTTTGTGGCAGAAGCGCGGTCGCTGGTCGATCAGGAAGACTGGGACGGGCTACGCGGCATCGTCGACGCACTGCTGGAACACAGCGAGCCGGAGGCGTGGATCGCTTCGGCGTTGCGCTGGCTGCGCCGACTGCTGGATCAATCGGCCGCTGATATGACCCTTCGCCCTCTGCTGGAGGCGATGCACACACAACAGGGACCGGATTGGCTGGCTATCCTGCGCGCCAGCGCCGAGGAAGCCGGTGGACCGACCGCTGCCGAGTTCCATGCCTCGACCGCACCCCGCGCCTTGACCGTTGTCGAACATAAGGCGTTCCAGCACATCATCGCCGAGCAATCCCGCATTCTGGAAATGCCGGTGGCACCGGAAGCCTGGACCGGGCGCTTGCTGTCCATCTGCGCCGTCATTGGCAACAGTCTGCGGTATGCCGGTCACGACCAATTGCTGGAAGAACTCGAAGAACTGCGGGAGACGGCCCGCGAAACCCGGGATTCCGGTCTCTTGCGCGGTCTATTAGCGCAGTTGGCCGAAGCGGAGGAAGATGATCGGGCGGAAAACACCCCGGCTGCCGCAACGGCGCAAAAGACCAAACCCACTGAGGAACCCGCCGGCGGCGAAAAGCAGGCGATCAAAACCCTCAAGATCGACCAGCACAAAGTGGATCGGCTAATGGATTTGATCGGCGAACTGGTCGTCGCCAAGAACAGCCTGCCCTATCTGGCGCAACGGGCGGAACGGGTCTATGGCAATCGCGATCTGGCCCGCGAGATCAAGGAACAGTACGGCGTCATCAACCGCATCGCCCAGGATTTGCAAAGCGCGATCATGCAAGTGCGGATGATGCCGGTCGGCCATGTCTTCCAACGCTTTCCCCGGCTGGTGCGGGATTTGTCGAAGAAACTCGACAAGAAAATCCAGTTGATCGTGACCGGTGAAGAGACCGAAGCGGACAAGAACATCATCGAAGGGCTGGCCGATCCGCTGATTCACATTCTGCGCAACAGCATTGATCATGGCATCGAACCGCCCGAGGAGCGCTTGCTGCTGGGCAAGCCGGAAGACGGGTCCATTCGGGTCAAGGCCTATCAGGACAACGACAGCGTCGCCATTGAAATCACTGACGACGGTCGGGGCATTGATGTGGCCGCAGTGCGGGACAAGGCGGCGCGGCGCGGCCTGGTGAGCGCGGAGCAAGCCGAGACAATGAGCGATCATGATGCTATCCAGCTCATTTTTGCCCCCGGCCTGTCCACGACTGAACAGGTGTCCGACATTTCCGGGCGGGGCGTCGGTATGGACGTGGTGCGTACTTCTATCGAGAAAGTCGGCGGCACCGTGACGTTGCACAGTCAACCGGGCAAAGGCACCGATCTGCGGCTCACCTTGCCCTTGTCCATGGCGGTCACCCATGTCATGGCCGTGGAATTGGACAACAAACCGCTGGGCGTCCCGATGGATCTGGTCGTGGAAACCGTGCGACTCCCGCCCTCGGCGATTTATTCCATCAAGCATCGCGAAGCCTTTATGCTGCGCGATCAACTGGTGCCCCTGGCGCGGTTGCGGCGTTTGCTGAATATGTCGGAACCCGTGGCCAGCGATGCGGCCCTGGCGATCCTGGTGGTGCGGGTGCATGGCGAAAATGTGGGCATCGTGGTCGATGACTTCCGCGAAGGCATGGAGGTGATTCTCAAACCCATGGAAGGCGTTCTGGGCAGCCTGCGGCAATACGCCGGTACCGCGCTGCTGGGCGATGGTTCGGTGATGTTGGTGATTAATCTGAAGGAGTTGATCTGATGCCCGTCGAGATGATGAAAAATGTAGCGTGCTTCAAGGGCGTTTGCACGGTGGAGGAAGCCGAGCCGCTATTGCAATGGTTGCAGGATCAGCAGCGGGCCAAGGTGAAACTCAAAGAGTGTACGCACCTGCATACGGCGATTCTGCAAGTGCTGATGGCCGCCAAAGTCATGGTCACGTTGCCGCCGGATGATCCCGACCTGGCGCGATGGTTAATGCCCGCGTTGAAAAATAGGCGCTAAAGATACGCTTCAACACTGGAAATCGCTTAAAATGCGCGGCCAGCCTTCGGGAGATTGACGAGTGAAAACTATTTTTCTGGTGGACGATTCCACCACCATGCTGATGAGTCTGAGTGAAGTGTTGAAAAAAGCCGGTTTCCAGGTTGAAACCGCGTCGAACGGCACGGATGCTCTGGCGCAACTTAAGGGCGGTTTGAAACCCGACCTGATGATTACCGATCAGAATATGCCGGGCCTGACCGGCATTGAGTTGATTCGGGAAACCCGTAAACTGCCGCCATTCCGCTTTACGCCGATTCTCATGCTCACGACCGAATCCCAACAGGCCAAACGCCAGGAAGGTAAGGCCGCTGGCGCGACCGGCTGGCTGGTCAAACCAGTGGCCGGTAAGGATCTGCTGGCGGTGGTCAAGCAGGTATTGCCGGGAACCTGAGGCGTAATGGACGCAGAATCCCAAGCAGCAGCGCGGGTGTTATGGAACAAGCTGAAAGCCCGGTTTACCCAACCCTTTCATGCTGCCGCTGAAGCGCTCCATTCGCGGTTCCACCGGCAGGCCCCAACACTGGAGACAGCGCCACTGCTGGATGCCGGTTCCGGCTGTCAGGCGGTTATTGAACACGCGCAGAAAATCACTCAATCCTTCGATGGATCGCTGCGACTGGTCATTCAGGAAACCGAACAGTCAGCCGTCGACATCATCACTCAGGTCCGGGGACTGGATCAGACCGCAACCCATCTCATTGATTATCTGACCAAGGCCGATCAGGAAACGCTGGATTTGCAGACCCAGATCGAGCAAAGCACCGAGATTATCGGCCACATCAGCCAATTTTTGCAGAACTTACCGGTCAAAATTGAGACTGAACGTCAGGCGTCCACCGAACTTATTGACCGCATCAACGCCATTATGAAGCTGGGCGAAATGGCCGACACCATCTCGACCATCAGTCGGCAAACCAATATGGTTGCGATCAATGCCGCTATTCAGGCCGCCCATGCGGGCAAGCATGGCAAGGGATTTGCGGTTGTGGCGGATGAAGTGCGGCGGCTGGCCGGCCAATCGGGAGAAACCGCTGGCCATATTATCCATGCGGTTGAAAATATTCACTCCACGGTCCGCGCTTATCTCGATGACCGGATGCATCGCGATTTCAGCCAGGATATGCAGGAAGCGACCCACGTCATTGAGTCTGTCCACAAGTTGCAAGCCAGCTATGAGGACATGAAGCAGTACTATAAAACGCTGATGACGGTGGTTAAGGAATACAATATGAATATGGCCAGCGCCATCGTGGAGACGCTGGGCAATATTCAATACCAGGATGTGGTGCGCCAGCGACTGGAGCGCGTTCTCGCCGCCCAAACGCGCTATTGCGAGGTGTTGCAAACGGCCCTCGATGACCCGGCCCGCGCCTCGTCGCCTGATTTGGGCCAGGATCTGGCGCAGGTACTCACCGATTATCTTGAGGAAGATAGTCGGCATGGTCAGGGCATGGGTGATGACGGCGACGACGATGCTCCGCCGAAAATCGAATTGTTCTAAATGATTAAACACCTATTAAAGGTTGTTGAAGATGACCGAATCCGCTGATTTTACTCTGGGACAGGTTCTGGAGATCCGCCAGGAGGAATTGCTCAATGCCTGGATGAACAGCGTCCTGTTAACCTGGCGTCGAAAATACCCGCATACCGCCATTAACGAGGATTTGCTACGCCTGCAATCGCGGCAGCTCCTGGATGAACTGCGCAAATTGTTCAGCGGCGCGATTCCCCCGGAAGGATGGGAACCGGTGCCGGGCAGCAAAATCGCCACCCTGCTGTACGATTTCTCGGTGAAGCACGCCAAGCATGGCATCAAGCACAACGATACCGTGCTGTATATCTCCGTCATCAAGCAATTACTGATACGCGCCCTGCTGCAGGACGCCCCCCCGGCTTGCCGCGTGCTGAATACGCTGATCATTTCCATGGATCATGTGCTGGATCGTCTGACCGTGACCCTCTACGACGCCTATCTGGAAACCCGCGAGCGCATTATCGCCCAGCAAAGCCTGTCGCTGCTGGAGCTGTCCACGCCGGTGGTTCGACTCTGGGATCGGGTGGTGATGGTGCCGCTGATCGGCGTCATCGACACCCAGCGCGCCCGGCAGATCACCGAGCGGTTGCTGGAAGCTATCGCCAAATACGAAGCGACCGTGGCCATTCTCGATGTCACTGGCGTCCCGGTGCTGGATACCAGCGTCGCCGGCCATATCATGAAAACCATCGCCGCCGCACAGATGCTCGGTGCCCAAGTGGTCATGACCGGCATTAACCCGGATGGCGCACAGACCCTGGTCAAGCTCGGCGTCAACTTTGCCGAAGTGACGACCCGTGCGACGCTACGCGCCGGCATTGCCGAAGGGCTGTTACGGGTGGGCAAGCGCATCGTCCCCATCAAGGAATAGGCCATGAAAATCCCGATTCTGCGCTTGGGCGACATTTTGCTGACTTCCATTCAGGTAGATCTGACGGACGCGGAAGTCATGCAGTTTCAGGGCGATGTGCTGCACGCCATTGCCGATATCGAAGCGCGCGGGCTGTTGATTGACATTACCGCGATGGAAGTGGTGGATTCCTTCATGGCCCGCACGATTAACGACACCGCCAACATGGCGCGGCTGCTCGGTGCCGAGGTGGTAGTTTGTGGGATGCATCCCGCGGTCGCCCTGACCCTGATCGAAATGGGGCGCGGCTTGATCGGCGTGGAAACCACCTTTAACCTTAACGAAGGATTGGTGCGGCTGAATCGGCGCATCCAGCAACGGGGCGACAGCATCTCAACGGATCAGGATGAATAATGGATACGCTGATTCCTCAAGAGAATGCTGAGTCCACCATCCCGATTCGCGACTCTACGGATATCCTGAAAGCGCGGCATCGCGCCCGGGAATTGGCCGCTGCCCTCCGTCTGGGCAGCGCTGACCAAACCCGATTGGCGACTGCCGTTTCCGAACTGACTCGAAATGTCCTGCAATACGCGGGGGAGGGCGAGTGCCGGATCATCAACGCCAGCAGCGACCACGAAGTCTATATCCAGGTGGTGGTTGAGGATCATGGTCCGGGCATCCCCGACATCGAACTGGCCATGCGCGACGGCTATAGCACCAGTGGCGGCCTGGGGGCGGGTCTGCCAGGGGTGCAACGGCTGATGGATGAATTTCACCTCACGTCGCGGCCCGGCTATACCTGTCTGATGATCGCGATGAAACGCCCGCGTGCGCTGTCCTTTTGAGGGCCTTGCCTGGTGCACAAAGTCCTGTCGGAAACCTGGTGCATCCCGATCAGCGATGAAATTCACGCCGCCGAGGCGCGGCGCGATGTGCTAATCATGGCCCGACGCCTGGGTTTCGGTTCAACCGCTGCTTACCATCTGGCGATTGCGGTCACCGAACTGGCGATCAACATTTGCCATCACGCTGGCAGCGGCGAGATTTGTCTGCGCACCATCACTGACCAGGACCGAATCGGTATTGAGGTCATCGCCCGCGACCGTGGCCCTGGTATCGCGGACATTGAACTGGCGCTGCGCGACGGCTACAGCACCTGGGGCAGTCTGGGTTGTGGCCTGTCCGGGGTTCAGCGGTTGCTGGATGAACTGGAAATTGATTCCAAGGCGGGCCAGGAGACCCGCGTTCGCGGTTGTAAATGGTTAACGCCGCCGCTGAACCCGGCCAAAATAACAATTTCCCGCGAGGCGCTATGAGCGATCAAGCCGCAATCACCCGTCTGGATGAACATACTGAGGATGGCGCATTCGCCATTGGCGCAGTCACCCGAGCATTAGCCAATGATCCCTACTGTGGCGACCAGTGCGCCTGGGGGGAGTGCGCCGGGAAGGTGTATTTGTTTCTCGCCGATGGCCTGGGACACGGGCAAT
>JAUPTV010000065.1 GCA_030917925.1 Pseudomonadota bacterium | reverse complement strand
CAGAATTGCAAACCATTGCTTCTGGCGCGACCTTGCCAACGGTGCTGGAATAGTGGCGATTTGCCAAAAGCAAAAGGCCCGGTGGTTAACCGGGCCTTTGCTGAAATCTGGTGCCGAAGAGAGGACTTGAACCTCCACTGGGTTTCCCCAACTAAGACCTGAACCTAGCGCGTCTACCAATTCCGCCACTTCGGCTTTTCGCGTCAACCCCCTTGCGGCGGCGACGGAAACGCACTATACGGATTGCCCCGTAACCTGTCAACCGGTTCCTTTCCCCTTTTTTTAATCTGTATAGCGATTTGAAATGACGAATAAAAAACGCAGTGCCTGGCGTCAGGCTGATCCCTTCGCCGCCCGTGAACAGGAAAAATACGGCAGCCAGACCGTGCCCAGCCGCGAATTTATCCAGCAATACCTGGAAGAGCGGGGGATGCCGCTGACCGTGGATGAACTTCGGGCGGAATGGCAGTTGGACAGCGCCTGGGAAATGGATGCCCTGTCCCGACGGTTACGCGCCATGGAACGGGAGGGGCAACTGATCCGCAATCGCCGCGAGGGTTACGGTCCGGTCGCCAAAATGAATCTGGTCACGGGGCGGATTATCGGCCACCCGGAAGGTCACGGTTTCCTGATTCCCGACGAAGGCGGCGACAGCCTGTTTTTGTCGCCCCGGCAAATGCGCAAGTTGCTGCATGGCGACCGGGCGGTGGCGCGAGTCATCGGCCTGGATTACCGGGGTCGCCGTGAAGGCGCGGTGGTCGAGGTGCTGGAGCGTAATACGGAAACCATCGTCGGCCGCTTCTGCGAAGAGCGCGGCGTCTGCTTCGTCATTCCCGATAATAAGCGCATCAATCAGGACATTATTGTACCGACGGACAGTCGCGGCGCGGCGCAGGCCGGCCAGATTGTGATCGCTGAATTGATTGAACAACCCAGCGCCCAGAATCGACCGCTTGGGCGAATCAAGGAGGTTCTCGGCGAACACATGGCGCCGGGTATGGAAATACGGATTGCCATTGCCAGTCATGGCATTCCGGTGGAATGGCCGGAGACGGTGCTGGAGGAAGCTTGCCAGTGGGGCGAGTCGGTGCCGGAGTCGGTCAGTCAGGGACGCTGGGACTTGCGCACGACGCCGCTGGTCACGATTGACGGCATTACTGCCCGTGATTTCGATGATGCGGTGTATTGCGAACGGCGTGGGAACAACTGGCGATTGCTGGTCGCGATTGCTGACGTGTCCAGCTATGTCCGGCCAGGTACGACGCTGGATCGGGAAGCGCGGAAACGCGGCAATTCGGTGTATTTCCCGGATCGGGCGATTCCCATGCTGCCGGAAGCGTTGTCCAACGGCCTGTGTTCGCTGAATCCCGATGTGGACCGGCTGTGCATGGTCTGCGAGATGACCATTAACGCCGATGGTCGAATTGTCCGTTCCCGGTTCGCCGAGGCGGTGATGCGCTCCCATGCCCGGCTGACTTACGACACGGTGGCGGCCATCGTGAGCGATCATCATTCACCGCTTCGCGCCGAATATGCCGGACTGGTTCCCCATCTGGATCAACTACACGCGCTGTATCAGGCGATGCGGGTGAGCCGGGAACAGCGCGGGGCGATGGATTTCGACACCCAGGAGACGGTGATCGAGTATGGGGCGGATCGGAAGATTGAGCGGATCATGCCGACCGAGCGCAATGATGCTCACCGGTTGATCGAAGAGTGCATGATCGCGGCGAACGTGGCGGCGGCGCGGTTTCTCCAGCGCAATAAGATGCCAGGGCTGTACCGGATTCACGAGGGTCCGTCCAAAGAGCGGTTGAAAAAGCTGCGGGCGTTTCTGGGTGAACTGGGGTTGGGGCTGGGCGGCGGCGATAAACCCACGCCGAAGGATTACACGCGGTTGCTGCAACAGGTCCACGACCGGCCCGACGCGCATCTGATTCAAACCGTGATGCTGCGCTCGCTGGCCCAGGCAGTTTATCAGCCGGGTAATCTGGGGCATTTCGGGCTGGCGCTGGAGGCGTATACGCATTTCACCTCACCGATTCGCCGCTATCCCGATTTGCAGGTGCATCGCGCCATCCGCCATGTCTTGCAAGGTGGCAAACCGGCCGATTTCCCTCCGAACCACGCCGAACTGGCCGGACTGGGCGAGCATTGTTCCATGACCGAGCGGCGGGCGGATGAAGCGGTCCGCGATGCGGTGGAATGGTTGAAATGTGAATACATGCTGGACAAGCTAGGGCAGGTGTTCGATGGGATTATTACCGGCGTGACCGGGTTTGGCCTGTTTGTCGAATTGCGCGGGGCGTTTGTGGAAGGGCTGATTCATGTGACCTCGTTGCGCAATGACTTCTATCATTTTGATCCGGTGGGTCATCGCCTGCACGGTGAGCGGTCCGGGCAGGTTTACCGATTGGGCGATGGGGTGCGGGTGCGGGTGACGCGGGTGGATCTGGACGAGCGCAAGATTGATTTTGAGCCGGTCGAGGCGGAACGCAGCGAACGTAGCGAACGCGGTAAAGGCGAGGGTGGCGAAGCGACAAAGCGCAATCGTTATCTGCGGCGGCGGAAAAAGAAGGAGTGACATCGGTGACTGAAGAACTGATTCACGGGCTGCACGCGGTCACGGCCGCCCTAGAGTATGAAGCGGATCAGGTGCGTGGACTGTGGGTGGAGCGCCAGCGCCGGGATGGACGGATTCAGGCGCTGCTGGACATCGCTTCCCGGCAGGGTGTTGTGGTGCATCCGGTGGATCGAGCGGAACTGGATCGATTAACCGGCGGCGCACGTCATCAGGGCGTGGTGGCCCGGTTGGCGCTTCGGCAACGGACGCTGGGCGAGGCGGATTTGCCGACGCTGCTGGCGGCGGTGGAAGGTCCGTTATTGTTGCTGGTGCTGGATGGTGTGCAGGACCCGCACAATCTCGGCGCGTGTTTACGCAGCGCAGCGGCAGCGGGCGTTCATGCCGTGATTGCACCGGCGGATCGGTCAGCCAGCCTGAACGCTACGGTGCGCAAGGTGGCCTGTGGAGCGGCGGAAATCGTGCCTTTTGTGTCGGTGACCAATCTGGCGCGAACCCTGCGGGCCTTGCAGGAACAGGGGATCTGGATCGTCGGCGCGGCAGGCGAGGCGGGGGATAGTCTGTATGAAGTGGATTTCACGCCATCGACGGCGATTGTGTTGGGCGGCGAGGAGAAGGGTTTGCGCCGTCTGACCCGCGAGGTTTGTGACCGGTTGGCGCAGATTCCCATGGTTGATGGCGGCGTAGAGAGCCTGAATGTGTCGGTTGCGGCAGGCGTTTTTCTGTTTGAAGCCCAGCGGCAACGAGGTGTGCGGAACTAAGGCCATCTCCTGAAAAGAGGATACCCACCTTAGAATTTTAGCCACTGAATAACACGGAAAAAGAAAAAATTTTCGTGTTTTTTCGTGTTTTTCGTGGTTAATCTCTGGAATGATGATCGATACCCGGTATCGTCATTATGAGAAATGACCTAAGAGGCGCTCTAAAAACTCCCTTCTTCCTCCAGGAGAGGGGTTCCCGGACAGCCTCTTAGCCTTTCACACACACGACTTGCTTGAGGGTATGAACGATGTCGGTCAGGTCGCTCTGATTGGCCATGACCACATCGATGTCCTTGTAAGCGCCTGGAATTTCATCAACCACGCCCCGGTCTTTCCGGCAGATGACGCCCGTGGTTTGCTTAACCAGATCAGCCTCAGTGAACTGTTTCTCGGCGGCAGTGCGGCTCATCCGGCGACCCGCACCGTGCGCACTGGAACAGAAGCTTTCGGGACTGCCTTTGCCGCGCACGATGTAACTGCGGGTGCCCATGCTGCCGGGGACAATGCCCCAGTCGCCTTCGCGGGCGCGGATGGCACCTTTGCGCGTGACCCAGACGTTCGCGCCGTAATGGTTCTCCCTGGCCACATAGTTGTGGTGGCAGTTCACCACTTCGGTGGTGACGGTAAAGGGTGGCAAGCGCCGGGTTAACGCGGCCAGCACCAGATCCAGCATCGACTGGCGGTTCTGCATCGCGTAGTCCTGCGCCCACTGCACGGCTTCAACGTAATCGTCAAAGTGTTCAGCGCCTTCCGGGAAGTAGGCCAGATCGCGGTCTGGCAACTGAATCATCCAGCGCTCCATATCCTGACGGGCCAATTGGATAAAGTAATCGGCCATAGCGTTGCCAATGCCCCGGCTGCCGGAATGCAGCATCACCCAGACCTGATCCGTTTCATCCAGGCAGACTTCGATGAAGTGATTGCCCCCGCCCAGGGTGCCCATCTGGTTCATCCACTTGGAGAACTTGCCGAACGCCTTGAGGAGTTGCGGATGGCGGTCGGTCAGCGCCTTCAACCGGGGTTCAAACGGCTGCACGGCGTCGACCAGCACCCGATCATTAGGATGTTGACCGCGACCCACCGGGACATCGCGGGTGATCTGGTCAAAGACCTGTTTCAGGTTTTTTTCGTCGAGGTCGTTGGCGGTGAGCGATAGCCGGGCGGCGACCATGCCGCAACCGATATCGACGCCCACAGCAGCGGGAATGATAGCTTTGTGGGTAGCAATCACTGAGCCGATGGTCGCGCCAATGCCGAGATGGACATCGGGCATCGCGGCGACGTGATGGTGAACAAACGGCAGGCTGGCGATGTTGGTCAGTTGCGCCTGCGAGCGCTCATCGACGTCGTTAGTCCAGATTTTGACCGGAACCCGCTGGCTGGTCAGTACCTGTTGAACGGGCATGGATATGTCTCCGGTAAGCCACGGGAAGTTTGTGGAAGGTGTTGCAGTGCTTTTAATACTATGCTTTCGCTACGAGTTGCGCATTCTGCAAGGTATCACTTTGTCAAAAACTATCGGAGAAGATTCCAATGGCATTCATTGAAAATTATGACGATCTGCCCATGAACTGGGTAGGCGACTGGGCAGGACGCCGGGCGGCCCTGACGCCTCATCGGACCGCTCTGTATGATTCATTCACCCAAAAATCCTACACCTTTCAGGATATGAACGACCGGGCTTGCCGCGTCGGGACGTATCTGGCGGATACGCTGGGTTTGCGCAAGGGCGATGTCATCACGCTAATTTGCCGTAATCGGATCGAGTCCATTGATATTTATCTGGCCTGTGGGAAATTGGGGATTATTCTGGCCCCTTTGAGCCAGCGGTTGAAAAAATCGGAACTGGATGACCTGATCGTTCGTCTCCAACCCCGCGTCCTGTTTCACGAAAATCAATTTGCCGAACTGGTCTCGTCCTTATCGGTTCCCGCCTCGGTGCAGTCAGTGATCAATATCGATGATGACCAGGCTGTTTTTGAAAACGTCATTCTCAAAACCGTTCCCCGTGAAGTGAACATTCCGCTGGCGATGAAGGATATTTGTCTGTATGTCCATACCGGCGGCACGACCGCCGTGCCGAAAATTTGCATTGTGTCGCATCGGCAAATGATCTGGAATTCGTTCGATATTCTCGCGACCGGTCTGGTCGGCGCTTTTAAAAATGCGCTGATTACCTTCCCATTCTTTCACATCGGCGGCTGGAACACGTTTACGCCGCTGTTTCATGCGGGCATTACCAGCGTCCTGATGCGCGAATTCAATCCCGGCCTGATGCTGGAACTGATCGATGAAGGGCGCGTCGAGAATTTTGGCGCGGTGGAGGCCATGCTGCAAT
>JAUPTV010000064.1 GCA_030917925.1 Pseudomonadota bacterium | reverse complement strand
TTCTTCCGCGGTCAAGCGCACCATATATTTTTCGGCCATGTCTGTTCTCGATCCTATTTACCTGACAGGGAGTCTAGCATACCCTCCACTCCCTAAAAACTAGCATGACAGACTACTAGGCCTCTTCCCGCAAAGTCGCTTCCGCCTTGCGCCGTTCCGCCACTTCCTGTTGAAGTCGTTGGTAGAACCACGCCAGGAGCAACAGGAGCATCAGGATGACCACGATGTTGCCCAGCAGCAGCCAGGATATTGTCATCTTCGCCTCATTAGTATGGCGCTATTTGCGGTCCAGCCAGCTTTGATTAGCCAACAACCGGTACAGCGTCCGCTCGCTGATGCCTAATACCTTCGCGACCGTTGCCCGATGTCCCTGGCAGCGATCCATCATCAGTTGCAGGTAGCGCTGCTCGATTTCGACCAGGGTCGGCGCGTAGTCAAAGTTCAGTGATACCTCGGTTGTCGATGGACTGATCGCGGTTTTGGGCAGGGCCAAATATTCTGAATCGATTTTCATCTGGTTGCCCGAGAGAATAATCGCCCGCTCGATCACATTGCGCAATTCTCGCACGTTGCCCGGCCAGTCGTAGTCCATCAACTGCTGCATGGCGGGTTCGCTCATTTGCTTGATGGTGCGTTTCAAACTGCCGGGGCCTGCCAAAAAGTGCTGCGTTAGTACTGGAATATCCTCACGCCGCTCACGCAGTGGCGGGACGCTGACGACGAAAGCGTTGAGACGGTACAGCAAATCCCGCCGAAATTCTCCCTGTCGCGCCATCTCGTCGAGATCCCGGTTGGTGGCAGCGCAGATCCGCACCTCCGCCTGAATATCGGTAATGCCGCCCAGACGACGAAACTGTTTAGTCTCCAGCACCCGCAACAGCTTGGCCTGGATCTTTGGCGGAATCTCGCCAATCTCGTCGAGAAACAGGGTGCCGCCCCGCGCCTGCTCGATCAATCCCGTTTTTCGTTGCGTGGCCCCCGTGAACGCCCCACGTTCATGTCCAAACAGTTCGGATTCGAACAGCGCTTCCTGTAATGAGCAGCAGTCCACCCAGATCAGCGGCCCTTTCGCCCGCAGACTCAGGCGATGAATCTCCTGAGCGACCCGCTCCTTGCCGACCCCGCTCTCGCCCAGAATTAACACGGTCGCCTCGGTAGGCGCTACGGACTGAAGACTGTTCTGTAGGCGTCGAATCGGCTCACTGTTCCCCACCAGCAGACTTGGCGTTTCGGGTTGTACTACGACGTTGGCGCGTAACTCGCTACTTTGGTGCAGGAGGGCATGGTCAATAATCCGCCGGACAGCATCTGCCAGTTTGTCAGGATCAATGGGTTTGACCAGAAAACCCATTGCTCCGAGTTGCAGGACGTCCAATGCAGCTTTAATACCGACCTCATGGCATAGCACCAATACCGGGTAGTCGCGCACCCAACTCTCGATCATGTCCCGGTCTATTTCCACAGGCCAAGGATGGTCCAACAGCATCAGGTCAGGCGACTGCATCGCCAGTTGGCGCTCAATCCCGCTGCGGTCAACACTGGTAAAGACCTGATAGCCATGACGCTGCAAGGCTTCAGCGATGTGATGGAATGGGCGCTCTCCACCTGCGTGCAGGATGATCTCATTCATAGCGGTGGTTGCTGATCCCCCTGATTTTTCTTTTACTGACATTTTGGCAGTGCGGCGGATAAATACCATCACCGCCATTCTAAACGGACAAAGCCCTCATTAGCCCTTATTAGACGCCTCTTTTGGACATTTTGGCAGAAGCCAATCATGAAAAAACTGACAAAGTGTCAGTTAACTCCCTCCAGTCGGTCGTTAAGGACCAACGTAGAGGGTTTTTATTTAGTTTTTAAGTTATTATAAATTAGTCTCTTACATTAAATAATATTATTTATGGTATGAATATTGCTTATGGAGTCAGTAAAGCATCTATCCTAAGTTGTTGTGTTGCGGCAAATTTTAATACCAGTGCGGGTCAGTAAGCAGACCTCTACGGGCCTTCCCACATTTATCGGGACACTTTGCCATCGCGAGTGTCGTTTAACGTAAGCCGCTTTGCGGATAATGAGGATTTGACATGACGACTTTCAAAGATTTTTCGATTGGGGCCAAACTGGGCCTGGGTTTTGGATCGGTGCTGCTGCTGCTGATTGTGGTATCGGGAGGTGCCTATCAAGGACTGGGAACGGCGCAGGACGGTTTTAGCGAATACCGGCGGATGGCGCGCAATTCGCTGTTGATCAGTGAACTGGAAGCTGATTCATTGACCCTGCGGCTGGCCGTCAAGGACTATTTACTGCGCGAGGATGCGGAACGCCGCCAAGGGGTTAGCGAATATTTAGGTCATGTGGACAAGGCCGTCGCCGAAGCGCGGGCGAATATTAAGAATCCGGAACACGCCGCACTGGTCGAGCAAATCGACCAGCAGGTTAAGGGCTATAGGATCGCCTTTGATCAGGTGGTCGAGTTAACGGAACAACGGCAAGCAGTGATTGCCAGTATGAGTGAGCAGGGTGTCGCTGCGGTGCAGGCTGTCGGAGACCTGATTGCCGCTACGAGTGGCGATACGACCACCCTGCTCAAGGCGGCCAATCTGCGGGCGCAAATCCTGACTGGTCGGCTGTACGCGGCTCGCTATCTGTCTACCGGGCAACATGAAGACTTTGAACGGGCGATGCAGGAGATGCAGAAGACCGACCAGGTGGAAGCCCAGTTGCATTCAGCAATTCGCAATCAGGACAGTTCCCTGCAAGCGATTATGAATCGGTTCACCCAGGCCCATGACCTGTATATGAGCAGTCTGCAGGACTTGGAACGCACTACCAAAGCGCGCAAGACGTTGGAGAATGGCGTCCTTAACCCGGCAGGCACCGCGATTGCCCAAAATTCCCTCACGTTGCGCGAGTCGATCCGGACCAGCCAGAATGAACTCGGCCCGAAGGTGCAGAGTAGCAATGCAGCCACTGTTCAGTTCACGCTGGGTTTATCCGTAGTCGCCCTGCTGCTCGGCGCACTGGTCGCCTGGGCGTTGACACGCATGATTACCCGGCCCTTGCGTGAAGCGATTGACGTTGCACATCGGATTGCCCAGGGCGACTTGGTGGCGAACATTGCGGTCAATTCCCGCGACGAAATCGGCCAGTTGCTGGGCGCGATGCAGGCCATGAACAGTGAATTGCGGCGAATCGTCGGCGAGGTGAAAACCGCTTCCGCCGCGGTCAGTTCAGCGGCTAGTGAAGTCGCCCAAGGTAGCGCTGACCTAGCGCAGCGGACTGAAGAACAAGCTTCGGCGCTGGAAGAGACCGCGTCCAGCATGGAAGAGCTGACGGCGACCGTGCAACAGAATGCGGATAACGCAGTGCAGGCCAGTCAGTTGGCCCAGTCGGCCCGCCAGCAGGTGGAACAGGGCAGCATGGCCGTGCAGAGCACCATTTCTGCGATGGAAGGGATTCACACCAGCAGCCAGAAGATTGCGGACATTATTGAAGTCATCGACGGCATCGCGTTCCAGACCAATTTGCTGGCCCTGAACGCGGCAGTGGAAGCGGCGCGGGCGGGTGAAGACGGGCGCGGGTTTGCGGTCGTGGCCGGCGAAGTGCGCAAGCTGGCCCAGAGCAGCGCCGATGCAGCTCGCCAGATCAAGGATCTGATTGAAAGCAGCGTTGAACAGGTCGAAGAAGGTCGGCGGTTGGCGGATGCCTCGGGCGAAACCCTGCAGAGCATTCTGCTCGGCGTGAAGAAGGTCAATGATCTGATCGGCGAAATTGCCGTGGCCAGCCGTGAACAGGCCAGCGGCATCCAGCAGGTCAGTACTGCGGTGCTGCAAATGGATCAGGTCACCCAGCAGAACGCGGCGCTGGTCGAGCAGACCTCGGCGGCCAGCCAGGCGATGGGCGAGCAGGCCGGCCATCTGCATACGCTGATGGACTTTTTCCAACTGGACAGCGACAGCAGCGCCGACGGGTTCCTGGCTCATGCCGCACGGGTCAAGGCCACTTCGGAAGAACTCGCCGCGCCGATGGCCCGGCGGGCGACGAATCGGAGGCTGCCGACGCGCCCGACCCGGACTGCTCGGCCCGAGTCCCGGCGTTTCAACGAAGACGCCGCCGAGACGACTACTGGACTCCGGCCAGTCGCGGCGGGCAACAACGGTCAGGGATGGGAAGCGTTTTAATCGCTACCTAGCCTGAATTTTCCCAAACACCTCTTTCCCGCAAGGGAAAGAGGTGTTTTTTTTCGATCAGCGTATATAGTTAACATTATTTCTGACTGAATCACTGGGAGTTAGCGCCTGTATGCGGGAGCAAGATGTGTTCCTTTCCTTTATCGACGATAGTGAGACGTTATCCCACCCACCGTCCGGTGCCCATCAGCGGTCGTGGCTAGTATTGATCGTCGATGATGATCGAGATGTCCATGAGACCACTGAATTTGCGCTGAGCGGCGTACTCATCAAAGACCGCCCCTTGACGTTCCTTCATGCGTACTCTGGTGCCGAGGCGCTGGATCTCTTGCGCAGGGAATCCACCATTGCCGTCATCCTGCTCGATGTGGTGATGGAGACCGACGACGCGGGTTTGCGCATTATCCACGCCATCCGTGAAGAACTCGGCCTGGTCAATACCCGGATTATTCTGCGCACTGGTCAACCGGGCTATGCGCCGGAAATCGAAACTATCAGCCGCTACGATATCAATGATTACAAAACCAAAAACGAACTGGTTCGCCATAAACTTTATACCACGCTGACCACCGCCATCCGCTGCTACGATCAACTCTGTCAACTGGACGCCAGTCGGCGGGGTCTGGCGCAGATTATTGCCGCCAGCAATCAGTTTATTCTGGAACAGGGGCTACAGACCTTCGCTGAGGGGGTCATCATCCAGATAGCCGCGTTCGCCGGCATTGAACCGGACGGCCTGGTTTGCGTTTCCGCGCATTCAGCAACCCCTACGGATGAGTTGACCAACGAATCGACGCCTGTCGATAGCCATCCGGTGATTACTGCCGCCACTGGTCGGTATCGTCATCTGATTCAGCATCGACTGGAAGAAATTGATGATCCCCGCATTATCGATCACCTTTCCCGCTGCCTGCAGGAACGCCACAACCTGCTCGACGAACGCAGCCTGACGCTGTTCTTTTCCGGTCATGATGGCTATGACCTGGCCGCGTTTGTGGACTCCAGCCAGCCCTTGCGCGAGGTTGACCAACACTTGCTGGAAGTGTTCTGCGTCAATATTGCCCTGTGCGCCGATAACGTCGCGCTGGTCTCGCGCCTGCGCAATTATGCGTTTGTCGATTCGCTGGTCAATCTCCCCAACCGGAACGCGTTTATCAGCAGTATTGATCAGCGTTTGCAGGAAGATGCGAGCCAGAAGTCGGTGATTGCCCTGGTTGACGTCGATCAATTCGCCGAAATCAATGATCTGCTGGGCCATCACTATGGCGATCAGTTGTTGTGCGCGATTGCCCGGCGGCTGGCGCAGGAGAAGTTCAACCATTGCCTGATAGCCCGGATTTCCGGCGACCAGTTTGGCGTGTTCGGGGATGCGCGGCGCGTGCGGCCCGAGATGTTGCAATCGGCCTTTACGACACCCTTTGATATTAATGGTGCAGAACACCGGCTCTCGGTCTCCATGGGGTTCGCTCGTGTCGATCCGGCATCTCAACGCGGCGATGAACTGCTCAAGGACGCCTCCATTGCCCTGAAACACGCCAAATCTGGTGGGTTTGGCCAGGTCGCTTATTACTCCGATCAAGTCCGGGTTGAAACCCGCGAACGCACCCGGTTATTGCATGACCTGCGGCGTGCTTTCGATCATGAACACTTGTTCCTCGTCTATCAGCCGCAATTGAGTTTGCAGGATCGCACCGTGGTTGGCGTCGAGGCCCTGCTGCGCTGGCGCACCGAGAGCGGCTGTTTTATTCCGCCCGATCAGTTCATTCCAGTGGCCGAACAATCCGGACTCATCGTTGGGATTGGCTATTGGCTCCTGCGGGTTGCTTTGCATGACGCGGTCCGCCTGCGGAACGCCGGTTATCGCGGGATTCGGATGGCGGTCAATGTCTCTGCCGTGCAGTTCCGTCAACCTACTTTCCTGGATATGGTTGAAGAGGCGTTGCGCGATACCGGCGCTGGCCCGGATGATCTGGAACTGGAAATCACCGAATCCGTGGCCGCCCTGGGTTTTGACTATGTTGGGAACGTGCTGCGTCAGTTAAAAAATTGGGGAATTCGGGTCGCCATTGACGATTTCGGCACGGGCTTTTCGTCGCTGTCCTATCTCGACCGCCTGCCCGCCGACCGCCTGAAAATCGACCGCTCGTTTGTCTCGGCGCTGGATTCGCAGCAACCTGGCGCGCGCATCGCCGAGATCGTCATTACCCTCGGCCGCAAACTGGGCATGAATGTGCTGGCGGAAGGCGTCGAAACTGCTCTCCAGGCCGATATGCTGAGTCAACTGGCGTGCAACGACGCACAGGGTTATTACTTTGGCAAACCGATGCCGCTGGAGGATCTGCTGCACTGGTTGCACGCTCGACCAGGAGTCTCTTCGTGATCCAGCGGTTCCTGCGGGTCGGCCTCGGCCTGGCCCTGCTGCTGGCTGGTTGTGGCGCTGACGAACCGTGGCGTCTCGGCTTCATTGGTGCCATGAGTGGACACTACGCTGATTTGGGACTGACTGGACGCAATGGCGCTTTGCTGGCCGTGGAGCAGCGCAATGCGGCTGGCGGCGTTCGTGGTCGCCCGGTGGAATTGCTGATTCGAGACGATGCTCAGCATCCGGAAACTGCGGTCAAAGTGGTGCAGGAACTGGGAGCGGCCCGCATCGAGGTATTGATTGGTCCCCTGACCAGCGAAATGGCCAGCGCGATCCTGCCCGTCGCTGAGCAGGCGGGACTTATCATGATCAGCCCGACGGTCGCCGCAACCGCTTTCGGAGGCTTGGACGATACGCTGTTCCGTCTGGGATTCAATGTGCGGGATTATGCCCGGACTTCCGCAGCTTTTTATTATCATTCGCTCGGATTGCGGCGTATCGCCGTGATCTACGATGTGCGCAACCGGGCTTTTACCGAAGATATACAGCGCGAGTTCCATACGGCGTTCAGCGCTCTGGGCGGTACGGTCACGCTGGACCTGCCCTTTGAATCAACCGCCGGCGTGCATTTCACCGATCTGGCGCGGACCTTGCTGGACAGTCAGCCGGATGCGCTGTTTTTGATTACCAACGCGCTGGATACCATCCGCCTGTGTCAGCAGGCGCGGAAACAGGCACCGAATTTGCCCCTGATGGCCACGACCTGGGCCGCCACTGAGCAACTGGTTGAGTTGGGTGGGCGCGATGTCGAGGGCCTCTATCTGGCGCAACTGTTCAACCGGGAGGATACCACGCCGCGTTATCAGGCTTTTCGCGACGCCTATCGGCAGCGTTTTCAGCAGGAACCCGGCTTTGCCAGCCTGGCCGCCTATGACGCCGCCAACATTGCGCTGGAAGCGCTGAGCCGTCGCACGGCGGTCCAGTCGCTCAAGAAAACCCTGCTCAAGGGTTCTTTCATCGGTGTTCAGCATACGATTGCATTTGACCGGTTTGGCGATGCACCCCGGACGTCACTGATGACGATGATTCGTGATGGGCAGTTTGTGATTATCCCCTGATGAACATGGTGCGGGAATGGCGGCTGAAAACCTTGTTGGGACTCTTGTTGGTGGTAACCCTGCTGGCTCCCCTGGGTGTGGTGAACAACATTATTCTGCTGGAGCATTTGCCCAGGATCGCCCGGGAAAATTCCGCCATCGTGCGTAGCGATGCTGAGCGACTGGTGCATCGGATGGAACTTTTGATGGGTGGGTTGCAAAGCCGGTTGATGCCATTGGAGATCGCCATCCAGACCCTGACGCCTGCGCAATTGCATGATTTTCTGGACGCCATTGTCGGCGATGGTTCCTCGTTGAATGCGCTTTATGTGCTCTCTCCTGACGGGAGGGTAGAAAATATCGGTTCAGCGACGGTGACCCACACGCAACATCAACTGGAAATGATTGGCAACGACCTGTCCACTAATCCCTTGTATCGTGAGGTTCAGCAGCAACGCCAAACGACGTGGAGCGACCGTTATTTATCTGTTTTTTCAAACACTGTTATAGTGGGACTGGCTGTGCCGGTGGATCAGCGGATCGTGATCGGCGAAATTCCCCTGGCCTATCTGCTGCACGCTTTGGAGGGTACGCGCCCGTTGTCTAACGAGTCGATCTGGATTATCGACCGCCGTGGAGAAATCGTCAGTGACACCGAATCGCCCAGTCAGGCGGGCCTTATCAATATGTTGGGATTGCCACTGGTGCAACAGGCTTTGCGTGGCGAATCGCTGCCGGACACGTTCCACTATCAGGGGCGCACTTACTATGTTGCTGCCCGCTACTCGCAGAAGCTGAACTGGCTGTTTCTGGTCAAATCGCCCGCCGGGATAGATGATCCCCTCATTCGTTCCAACCTGTTCCGGGCGGCGATCAGTTTTTTCAGTTTACTGGTAGTGAGTTTGCTGTTGGCACCGATGTGGGCCGCGCGTCTGGCGCAACCGGTCAGGGCGCTCATGCAACGCGCCCGGCAAATTGCGGAAGGCGATAACGAAGGCGGAGCCTGGCCCCGGGGGGTGATTTTCGAAGTCAACTGCCTGTCTGCCGATCTGGAACGCATGGCCGGCGCAATCCTGGAGCGGGAACAGAAATCATTGGCGATTTTTAATGCATCGCCGGTCGCCATGATGGTGTGCGACACGGATGCGGAATTCATGATCGTCGATATCAACCAGACCTGGATCGAGCAATTCGGTTATACCCGCGCTGAGGTGATCGGTCGCCAGGTGTTGGATATCGATCTGAGCCTGGCTAAAACCGATTGTGTCCGTCTGTTTCAAGCGACGCAGAATACGGAAAATCATCATGAAAACAAGCCGTTAAATCACCTTTGGTTGCTGCATCGCGATGGACGGGTTTTATTCTGTGATGTATCGGCGCAGCAGGTTATGGTTAATCAACATCGGCTGATGATCTGGGTCATGGAAGATGTGACCGAAAAACGCCGGATTGAGCGGGAAATCCGGGCGCTCAACGCTGAACTTGAGGAGCGTGTGGCGCGGCGCACTGAAGACCTGGCCCAGGCCAACCGCCAGTTATCCAGTATGCTGAGTCGTCTGCGCTACGCTCAGCGGGAACTGGTGCAGGCGGAAAAGCTGGCGGCGCTGGGCGAGTTGGTCGCCGGCGTTGCGCACGAACTCAATACGCCTATCGGCAATGGCCTGATGGCGGCCTCGACGCTGGAAGACCGGGTTCACGAGTTCCAAAAGGCGATGCAGGGCGGATTACGCCGCTCGGACCTGGACAACTTCGTCGCCCAGTCGGAAACCGCTGCCGGGATTATTATCCGTAACTTGCATCGCGCCGCTGAACTCGTGACCAGTTTCAAACAGATAGCGGTGGATCGGGCCAGTTCCCAGCGGCGAACTTTCGATCTCAAAAAAATGATCGATGAAATTCTGATGACGCTGCAACCCACACTCAAGCGCACGCCTCATGAGATCATTGTGGAGGCACCGGAAGGGTTGCTGCTTGACAGCTATCCGGGACCCTTGGGGCAAGCTTTGATCAATTTGATCAATAATACGGTTCTGCACGCCTTCGATGAGGGCCAGGCCGGCGTCATTCGCATTACCGCGAATGCCGACGGGGAAGACCGCATCCAGATACGGGTCTGTGACAACGGCAAAGGGATTCCTGCCGATTTGCTGAAGCGGATTTTTAATCCCTTTGTCACCACCAAGAAGGGGCGGGGTGGCACCGGGTTGGGACTCCATGTGACCTATAACGCCGTCACGAATATTCTGGGCGGCCGCTTGATGGTCTGGAGAGTGGAAGGCCAGGGGGCTGAATTCGAAATAAGGTTGCCTAAGCAAGCGCCGCAGGTTGCAGCAGAGCCGACGGAATAGCATCGTTTGCCGGGATGGGGCCGGGCAATCAACGCCATTCTGCTGGCAGTTGGACGAGATCGCCGGGTTCATCAATATCGTGTAGTTCCGCCGCGACGCAGACCGGCCAGCCGAGTTCATCAAACCGGGCCAGGGTCATGGCGGCAACCGCAGCGGTGCTCCAGGGAATATCCGCAAACAGGCGGAGATCAGTCCGGGTCAGACCCAACAGGGCGTAACCGCCATCCGCCGTCGGATGGATCACCGCACCGACCCGATTCAGCGCCTCAGCCGCTTCGCGCAACCGGATCGTCGTCAGTTCCGGGCAATCTGTTCCTGTCAACAGTACCGCTTCACCAGCCTCAATGCACCGCTGCGCCGCCCGCGCCATCCGTTCCCCGAGATCGCCTTCCCCCTGAGCGCTAATGGCTACATCGGACGGCAGGATCATATCCCGCCATTCCAGCGCGTCGGGATCAGGCGTCATGCACAACTCAACCGGTCCTGACGCGGCAGCAATAGCGTTGATCAACATCTGTTCGAGCATCCGGCGAGCCAGTCGGGCCGCCCCTTCAGCGCCCAGCGCCGGGATAAGGCGGGTTTTGGCGAAGCCGGGGCGGGGTGCCTTGGCGAAAATAATGGTGCGCGTGGTGCGCATCAGCGCCGGGTTCCCCATCAAGCTGGTGCCCACCGCCAGTCGGTTCCCGCTGCCGCCAGCGCTCCAGCCCAACCTGACGCCATCGGCACATTCAGCACACTCCATTCCTGGCCCTTGGCGTCGCGCAGACTCACCCGGCCATCCGGTGCGGCATCCGGTCGAAAACAGATGTCCAGGGTATTTAACCCACTGGCCAGGCCATCACCAATGGCTTTAGCGACCGCCTCCTTGCGGGTCCAGCAGGCAAAAAAGGCTTCAGAAATATCCACGGGGGATAACGCCTGAAATGCCGCCCATTCCCGCCGGGTGCAGACACGTTTAGCCACGGCGGCATAATCAACCCGCCGATCCAGTGCTTCCAGATCGACGCCGACCTCACGGCGGGCCACTGCATACAATGCCTGGTCGCCGCTGTGTGAGAGATTAAAGTGCAAACTGACCCGACCGTGTTGCGCCGTCAGCGCCGGCTTGCCTCGTAATCCCTGGTCAAAACGCAACGCCGCTGCTGGAATATTCAGATATGCGCTGAGCAGTTCCCGTAGCAAACCGCGCCCGGCGATGAAGCGATCCCGATGTTCAGGAAAACGAAACCGTGCCGCCCGTTCCTGTTCATCCCCCGTCAGCGTCGCCGCCAAAGTCGTTAATCGTGCTTCCGATAAGGGCAGATTCGCCCGCCAGAGATGCGCCTCATCATCGGCCAGTGTCGGCGCTGTTCCCCGAACCGGCCACGGAAATTCGCTGATCATCATAAACTTTTCGCTACGGACACATACGGTGGTAGCCATCGGGCTGGAGCGACTGGTATGGTCATCCACTAATAATCAGTCAGCTTTATTGTACGGATGTCTCTATTCAATGCGCTGGAATGCGGCTGTTTCGCCAGCCATTGAGTAAATTCCTCAGCGGGCAAGGGCCGACTGAACAGATAGCCCTGCGCCAGATCACAGCCCTGCTCCAGCAAAATGCGCCGCTGCTGCTCAGTCTCAACCCCTTCCGCCACGACTTTCAGTCCCAATCCGTGGCCGAGGGCGACTATCGTTCTGGCCAGAGTGCGGTCGTCGGCGTCGGTTTCCAGATCACGGACAAAGCACTGATCGATTTTGAGCGCCGTAATCGGCAGGCGTTTGAGATAGCTCAGACTGGAATAGCCGGTACCAAAATCATCAATCGCCAACCCGACGCCCAGTTGCTTCAACGCCTGCAGCACCTCGGTCGTCCGCCCGCCGGTTTCCAGCAGCGTCGATTCGGTCAATTCCAGTTCCAACGCTCCGGCGGTCAATCCGTAAGTCGCCAGCAAGTCCACGATGTGCCCGACTAACTGTGGTTTGCTAAAATGGCGAGCGGCCAGATTGACGGCCACGTTCAGGGGCGGTAAACCGGCCTCACGCCAGAGGGCCAGTTGTCGACAAACGTCTTCCAGCATCCAGTCCCCTAGCGCCACAATTAGATCGCTGGCTTCCGCCACCGGAATGAACTGGTTCGGTGGGATGAGGCCGCGCTGCGGATGCTGCCAGCGCACCAGCGCCTCGGCACCCGCCAGTGCACCATCCGCCAGGCGCAGCTTGGGCTGGTACCAGGCGCGCAAATGACCGTGTTCGATGGCCTGGCGCAATTCCGTTTCCAGCGTCAGCCGTGCGATGCTGGCCATGTTCATCTCCCGGGCGTAGAACACCTGGGTATTACGTCCCGCTTCTTTGGCCTGATGCAGGGCCGTATCCGCGTTCTTGAGCAATTCATCAAAGTTGCCGCCATCATGGGGGTAGAGGGCGATGCCGACTGAAAGGGTGACATGCAGACGATGAGTCGCGACGGTGAAGGGTTCACGAAACGCCGCCAGGATTTTATCCGCCACCTTTCGCGCATCTTCCAGACCCGCCTCCGGCAGCAGCAGCATAAATCCATCGCCGCTCAGTCGGGAAACGGTGTCCACCTTGCGAACCAGGCTCTGGAGCCGCTGCGCCGTTTGTACCAGCAACGCATCACCTTGAACATGACCCAGTGAATCATTAATGTCCTTGAAGCGATCCAGGTTGAGAAACAAGACAGCCAGCTCCGTGTTCTGCCGCGCCGCCAACGCCAGTGCCAGCTCCGCCCGTTGCGTCAGCAAGGCGCGATTCGGCAAATTCGTGAGCGCGTCGTAATAGGCTAGGTGGTTGATGCGATCCTCAGCCTGCTGGCGTTCAGTCAGATGAGCGCACAACCGTGCGTAGGCCAGCCACAGACCCAGCAATCCCAGCGCCCAGATAATGCCGTGGCTAATGCCGGTAGCGACCGTTTGGTTGCGCAGCACCCGGCGATAGGGCTGCCAGGGTGCCGAAATACTGATGCCGCCTCGAATCTCGCCTTCCTGATAGCCTTGGATGGCGTGGCATTTTAAACAGGCTTTTTCGGTGATCATCGGTCGCATGAAGCGCAGGAACGGCTGACCCTCCAGCATTTCGAGAGCGGTGATTTCCTGCACACCCTGTTCAAACGCGTGCAGGGCGCGCCGCTCCCACGCATCCGGCGCGTTATCCGGGCGGATGGGATGCAGACTGGTGAGATGCCCACGAATTCCATAATCTTTAGCGCCCAGTTCGTGCACTTGCCGGGTCATGTAGGCCGGATTAATTAGGGTCAGTGCCTTGCCGGAGGGGGTGGTAATGTCCCGTTCTGGAATGTCGAGATAGGGATTGGGCGGGGTCTGTTCAGTGATCGGGGCATACACGCCGCCGTGCTGACTGGCCCAGCGGCGGTAGAGAATATCCTTGTTATAACTTTCCTGAGCGAGGTTCTTCGCCATCAACCATGCGGCTTCGCGGTCGCTGTAATAACGCCAACCGGTCAGCGCCAGAATCAGCAACGTCCAGAATACGGCAATCCAGCGGAAGCCGGTGCGCAACCGCGTGGTAATGCCGATGGCCGAGGCGTCAGCAGCCATAGGCGGATAAATTTATGCACATCGTGTTTCCCATTGCCAAGCGTGAGCGATGATAGTGGCCAGATCAGCATAGCGCGGCGACCAGCCCAGTTCCGCCTGCGCCCGTCGGGAATCGGCGACCAGTCGCGCCGGATCGCCGAGGCGTCGTTTACTGTACTCGACAGGAATGTCACGCCCGGTCACTTGACGGGCAGTCTCAATCACCTCCCGCACCGAGAAGCCGTTCCCGTTGCCCAGATTATACGCTGCACTATCGGCTCCTGCCCACAACTGTTGTAAGGCCAGCAAATGCGCTTCGCAGAGGTCACTGATATGGATATAGTCGCGGATACAGGTGCCATCCGGCGTATTGTAATCGTCGCCAAATACGGTGATGTGGGAGCGGCGACCACTGGCGGCTTGCAGGACCAGCGGAATCAGATGGGTTTCCGGGTCATGGCGCTCGCCCAGTTCACCCTCCGGATCCGCCCCGGCAGCGTTGAAATAGCGCAGGCAGACCGATTTGAGACCATAAGCGGTATCGTAATCCTCTAGCATCTGCTCAACCATCCATTTACCGCGCCCGTAGGGATTCATCGGTTGTTTGGGGTGATTCTCATCAATCGGAATCTGCACCGGCTCGCCGAAGATGGCTGCTGTCGAGGAGAAGATCAAGCAACGTACCCGCTGCGCCACCATCACATCCAGCAGGTTTTGTGTCTTGAACACATTGTTGCGGTAATACTTGGCCGGTTCGCGTACCGATTCGCCGACCTGGATGTGGGAGGCAAAATGCAGCACCCCATCGAAACCGGTCTCCCGACACAGGTCTTCAATGACGTCACGTTCAAACAGATCGCCCAGCACGAACCGTGCGCCCCGCACCGCATCCCGATAGCCGGCGGACAGATTGTCCAGCACCGTCACCTCGAAGCCGCATTGGACCAGCAACTTCACCATGTGGGAACCGATATAACCTGCTCCGCCAACCACTAGCACCTGCATTATGCTTTCCTCGCTTTGCGGCATCGCCACATTAAAATTTTTAACCACGAAATACACGAACAACACGAAATAAAGACAAAAAATTATTTAATTTTCGTGTGCTTCGTGTATTTCGTGGTTGATTAGCTTTTTTGATTCACATCACAAATCGCTTTATGGTCACTTTAGGATGGCTGCCAAAATTGATCAGCAAACCTAACTTCATACCCGTTACCTTCAAGTAATTCATGATTTGCGCCTGATGTTCTGGCGCTATTTCTTTAACTGCTTTCAATTCTAAAATAATCTTCTCATGGCAGATAAAATCAGGCCGATAAGTCTGATTCAGAAGCTCATTTTTATAATGCAGATACAACTCCGGTTGAGCACGAAAAGGTATACCTCTCTTAAAAAATTCCTTTTCCAGACATTCCTGATAAACTGCCTCCAAAAATCCACATCCCATTTCACGATAAACATCAAAGATAGCTCCTTGAATAACATAAGACTCTGCTCGATATAAAACTTTTTTGTGTGCTTCGTGTATTTCGTGGTTGATGATTTTCCGACATCGCTGCCATTTAGAATGAGCGACTCAGCCATTCAGTAAAACCTTCCGCCGATAAGGGCCGGCTAAAGAGATAACCTTGCGCCAGATCGCAGCCCTGCTCCAGCAAGATACGCCGTTGCTGCTCGGTTTCAACCCCCTCGGCCACGACTTGCAATCCCAGGCTGTGGCCCATGACCACAATCGTTTTGGCGAGGGTGCGGTCATCAGCGTTATCCACCATGTCGCGCACGAAGCTCTGGTCAATCTTCAACGCGGTGACCGGCAGTCGTTTCAGATAGCTGAGACTGGAATAGCCGGTGCCAAAGTCATCAATGGCCAACCCCACACCCAAGCGTTTTAACCCTTGTAGCGTATCCATGGTCTGCGTACTGGTTTCAATCAGCGTGGATTCGGTCAGCTCCAGCTCCAGCGCCTCGGGCGGAAGTCCATAAATCCCCAACAGACCCTCAATATAGGTGACCAACCCCCGTTCGCGGAAATGCCGCGACTCCAGGTTCACAGCGATAGTCAGCGGTAGCAACCCGGCATCGCGCCAGATCGCCATTTGCAAACAGACCTCTTTGATCATCCATTCGCCAAGAAAAACAATTAAATCACTGGCCTCCGCCACCGGAATAAACTGGTGGGGTGGAATTAGTCCGCGTTCTGGATGATGCCAGCGGATCAACGCCTCAGCGCCCATCAGCTTGCCATCGGCCAGTCGCAGCTTGGGCTGGTAATAAGCATGCAACTGGCCAGCTTCGAGCGCATGACGCAACTGGGCTTCCAACAACAGCCGCGCCATGCTGGCAACGTTCATTTCCTGCGCGTAGAACACCCGGGTATTGCGGCCATTCCGCTTGGCCTGGTACAGGGCGGTATCGGCATTTTTCAACAATTCGTCAAAGCTGCCGCCATCATTGGGGTAAAGCGCAATGCCGACCGAGAACGCGGTATGCAAGCGATGACCAGCCACGATGAAGGGTTGACGGAAGATGGCCAGCAGTTTGTCAGCGACACTGAGCGCACCGGTGAAACCAACCGCCGGCAACAGCAGCACGAATTCGTCGCCGCCCAGTCGAGAGACCGTATCAACTTCCCGAACCGATTCCCGCAGTCGTCGCGCCACCTGGATCAGTAATTCGTCCCCTTCCGGGTGGCCCAGCGAGTCGTTGATTTCTTTGAAGCGATCCAGATCAAGAAATAGCACCGCCAGTTCCGTCCCGCTTCGTGCGGCCAGCGCCAGCGCCAGTTCCGCCCGCTGCGCCAGCAACGTCCGGTTGGGCAGGTCCGTCAGCGGGTCGTAGTAGGCCAGGCGCTCAATCCGCTGTTCATGATGTTGGCGTTCGGTGATAAATCGCGCTTGCTGTACATTCTGATAGGCTAGGGTGGAGAGTTGTTTGGCCAGTGCAAACAGCGCCCAGGCCACTTTCTCAAACTGCGCCTTGGGCATGGTGGGGACTTCGTGAAACGCCTCCATGAAACATTGTTCATCGATACCGATTTTCCGGGCGTATTCCCGCATGCGCTCTTCGTCCTGGGTCTGGTCGCGCACTTGGCCAATTAACCAGTTGGCGATGTGTTTGCCGCCGACCGTAATGCTGGCCCCGGCATCCCACAGCCCCCCGCTCAGACAGGGTTGGATCACCGGACCGTGAGGATTATGCCGGCCGATGATCGCATCCGAGTGATAGCAGTTTTTAACTCCTTGTGCGGTGTTCCGAATCAGGTTTTCGCACAACTCACAAAAATTGCTCGGTCGGGTAATCGGTACGCCGTCAACCCGGGTGATAATAGACGCCACACCGGTGGCTTGGGCGAACAGGTCTTGCAGGTTCTGGATTTCTTCAAGATCGAACAGATCCTCAAATTCGACGCTCTCCTGATCATCCAGCGGACGGGTCAGGGCGATAATCCGGCTGGCGAGCGCCTCCTTCAACTGCCGTCGCTCCGTCATATCGCGCCAGGTGGTGTGCAGAATTAACCGGTTCTGCCAGGGAATCGCGGTGAGCAATACTTCCACCCACAGTTCCGTTCCATTCAGACGGCGATGCATCCATTCAAACCGCTGGCTCCCTTCCCGAAGGGCGGCAGCAATCATCTGCCCGGCCTTATCGGCGGATCGTTGCCCGTCTGGTTGAAATTCTGGCGATAATTCAGCGGGTTGACAATTCAGTACTTGCTCTTTAGCCGTCGCGCACAGCAATTTCAGCGTTGCGGCGTTGCAGTCAAAAAAATACCCGCGATCATCGAGTAGCAGGTTGGCATCATCCGACTGTTCAAACAGGATGCGAAATAACTGATCACGTTCATCCATCTGTTTAGCCTACTTTGTTGTTTCCCTGTGTCCGGCTAGCGCCTTGCCCGGTCTGGAAATCATCAGAACGCCCTTCAGCGCTTACCGCAGGCGCATCCCGCGTTTTCCAACACGGATGCGTCATAATGATTCAGATTAGCAACAATTATAGATAAATATGAACGTTACGTCATGGCAACCGGCAATGAGCGGGACTGGACGCCTCAACCCGGTTTCAGCGCGGTCGCCGCTTTCCGCTCCGCGAGTTCCGCCGCCTCTTCCGCACTGTGATGAACTTCACGCGCCAGCAGGGTATAAGCAACCGGCACGACCGACAGGGTGAGCGCGGTCCCCAGTAATAATCCGCCCACAATGACCCAACCAATCTGCTGGCGGCTTTCCGCCCCTGCGCCGACCGCCAGCGCCAGCGGAATCGCGCCAAGAATAGTGGCTAGCGTGGTCATCAAAATTGGCCGTAGCCGCAAAGTCGCCGCTTCCAGCACCGCTTCATAGCGATCCAGTCCGGTTGACCGGAGCTGATTGGCGAATTCGACAATCAGAATCCCGTTTTTGGTGATCAGCCCGACCAGCATCACCAGGCCGATCTGGCTGTAAACATTCAGCGTCCCGCCGGTGAGCAACAGCGCCAACAGCGCTCCAGTCACGGCCAGCGGCACGGTTAGCATAATCACGAACGGCGATACAAAACTTTCAAACTGCGCCGCCAGCACCAGGTAGATGAACATCAGCGCCAGGATGAACGTGACATACAAGGTCGCGCCAGATTCGCGAAACTCCCGCGACTGTCCATCCAGCGCCGTCTGCGCGCTTTCGCCCAGCGTTTCTGCAACGATTTGTTCCATAAAGACCAGCGCTTCGCCCAGGGTATAGCCAGGTGCGACATTGGCGGAAATCACCGCCGCCCGTTGCCGGTTGAAATGGTTGAGTTCCTTGGGCGCGACCGTTTCGCGCACTTCGATCAGATTGGCCAGTTGCGCCAGTTGCCCATCACGACCCCGGACAAAGATCGAGGTCAGGTCATTGGGCTGCTCGCGATCCTGCGGCTTGAGTTGCACCATCACGTCATATTGCTGACCCTCCTGCTTGAAGCGGGTCACCTGCCGCCCACCCAATAAGGTTTCCAGCGTTCGCCCAATGTCCTGCACGTCCGCGCCCACCGCGGCAATCTTGTCGCGCTTGAGGACGACGGACAGTTGCGGTTTGTTCAAGCGCAGGTCGGTATCGACGTTCACCATGCCGGGATATTGCCGGGCCTTGGCCAGCACCTGATCCACCATGGTCTGCAATTCCGCATAGCTGTTGCCCTGAATGACGAACTGCACCGCCGGATTGCGGAAACTCTGGCCCAACGATGGGGGGTTAATCGGGAACGCCAGCACCCCCGGCAACTCCTTCGACATTTTCGGTGCCAGTTCCCTGGCAATTTGTTGCTGCTTGCGCTCACGCGCTTCCCAGGGTTTCAACCGGACAAACGACAGAGCGCTGTTGACTGGATTGGGTTTTTGCAGTCCAGGCGCTACGAACACCAGGTAGGAACTCACCTCGGGAATAGCCTGGTAGAACTGCTCCAGTTGCCGGGCATAGTTATCGGTGTATTCCAGCGTGGCTCCTTCTGGCGCAACGACAATGCCGATGATGACCCCGCGATCTTCCAGCGGCGACAGTTCTGACTTGAGATGGGTAAACAGCCACGCCGCGCCTGCTCCGGTGGCGAAAAACACCATGATGATCAGCCAGCGCCAGTTCAACGCCCAGATCAGCGCCCGGCGATAACCCCGATTCATCGCCTGAAAAAAGCGTTCGCTGACATGGAACAGCCAGTTGTGCCGCTGTTCGTGATGCAGCAATTTGGAACACATCATCGGCGTCAGGGTCAGCGCGGTGAAGCCGGACACCACCGTTGCTGCGGCTACAGTGAAGGCGAATTCGGTAAATAATCGGCCGGTGTTGCCGCTCATAAACGCCAGTGGCGTAAACACCGCGGCCAGCGTCACGGTCATCGCCACCACGGCAAAAGCGATTTCTTTGGAACCCTGCAAAGCCGCCCGGAACGGGGGGATGCCCTCTTCAATATGCCGGTGAATGTTTTCCA
>JAUPTV010000063.1 GCA_030917925.1 Pseudomonadota bacterium | reverse complement strand
GTCAAGCGCACCATATATTTTTCGGCCATGTCTGTTCTCGATCCTATTTACCTGACAGGGAGTCTAGCATACCCTCCACTCCCTAAAAACTAGCATGACAGACTACTAGCTAGTGCTAGACTTTTCAGTTAATCAGGTGTGGCGTCTGGAAAAACTCAAAATCCATTGAGGGATCAACTGTCAGCACGACCACGATACTAAAGGTGGTTATCGGTCAACTACCCCGCCCTGAAGGGCGAGGCTTGTGCAAATAAGCCTTGAAGTTGACCAGACCCGTCGCGGAGCAAGAGGCAACGTGAGAAGCGACGAGACCTTACTGTGGAATCCGCCTTCGGGCGGTGTAATAGGCACTTCGGAATGCTTCCTCAGTTCCGAATCCTGCGGTCGGTGGTTAAACAGGCATACGGGGTACGAAGCCAGTGCCGCCGCCATGGATGGACTCGAAAGAGTACAAAAACCCACGGATAAGACGGTCGAGGGGAGCGCCCGGCATGAGTTGCCCGTCGGGCCGTGACTAGGCTCTTACGAGCGGACAGCCGGGAAAGACCGGCACTTAACGTCAACGGCTGACCGTGCGTGGCACGGTTCGCTCTACCTCCCCGGCCTGAAGGCCGGGGTCTCTCGCGGAAAATCTGATGAATCTTAACTTGTTCCCGAAATGGATCGCCAATCCATCTGTGGCGGGCGTCGGCCTCCAATCGCTGCTGACCTGGCCCTTTCTCCTGCTCGCTGCGGTCATCGTCGCCCTGGCGCTGGGCGGTGTGAGCGATACGCTGTTGATGGCTCTGGCATTGATTGGCGTACTGGGCATTGGCCGCGATATTACCGCACTCCACCGGGCCAGAGCCGAGCGCCAGCAGATTGAACAACAATATCAGATGCTGTTTCGCGAAATGCTGGACGGTTTCGCTCTGCACGAACTGATTTTCGACGCCCAGGGCCAGCCCGTAGATTATCGCTTCCTCGCCGTTAACCCGGCTTTCGAGCGCCTGACCGGTTTGAAGGCCGAAACCTTGGTGGGCCGGACCGTGCGGGAGGTAATGCCCGGCACCGAGCAGCATTGGATCGATACCTATGGACGGGTCACATTGACTGGCGAACCGGCGCTGTTCGAGAATGAATCCCAGGAACTCGGGCGGTCGTTCAAAGTGACCGCCTTCCGGCCAGCCCCCGGCCAGTTTGCTTGCATCTTCACCGACATCACCGAGCGCAAGCAGGCCGAAGCGCAGGCCAACGCTTTGCAGGATTATTTGCGATGTGTTCTGGACTCACTGCCCTCGCACATCGCGATTCTCGACCATCAGGGGATGATTCTGGATGTGAATGAGGCCTGGAAGGATTTTGCTGACAACAACGCCTTGGCGGTCACCCACTATTGCATCGGCCAGAATTATCTGGCGATTTGCGAGGCGGCAACGGAAAGCGAGAAAACCGCCGCCGGCATTCGCGCGGTGATCAACCGGCAAATCGGCAATTTTACCCTGGAATATCCCTGCCATGCGCCGGATGAGCAGCGCTGGTTTCTGTTGCGAGTGACGCCCTTCATGGGATTAGGTCCAGCGTCGGTCATCCTGACGCATACGGACATCACCGAGCGTAAACGGGTTGAGGAACAGATTACCCATCTGGCCTACCATGACGCGCTCACCCAGTTACCCAACCGGGTGTTGCTGACTGACCGCTTGCAGCAGGCTATGGCGCAAGTCCAGCGTGACCAACAGCAGTTAGCCGTCTGCTACCTGGACCTGGACGACTTCAAACCGATCAACGACGCCCTGGGTCCGGTCGAAGGCGACCGGGTGCTGATTGAAGTGGCCCAGCGTCTAAAGGCGTGTGTGCGGGCGGGCGATACCGTGGCGCGGATGGGTGGCGATGAATTCGTCCTGCTGCTAGGGGATTTGCCCAATATCGAGGAATGTGAACGCGCCCTGGATCGGGTGCTGACCGCCTTGCAAGCACCGTTTTCCGCCGCTGGTCTGTCGCTGTCGCTCACCGCCAGTCTTGGCGTGACCCTGTATCCCGATGACGCTGCCGATCCCGACGCCCTGCTCCGGCATACCGATCAGGCGATGTACGCCGCCAAGCAGGCCGGTGGCCACCGCTATCACTGGTTCGACGCCGACCACGACCGCCGCGCCCGCCGCCATCGCGAGTTGTTGCAACAGGTCGAGGCCGGATTGGCCGCCGGGGAATTCCGCCTCTATTACCAGCCCAAGGTGGATATGCGCACCGGGGCGGTCATCGGCGCGGAAGCCCTGATTCGCTGGCAACACCCGGACGAGGGTCTGTTACCGCCTGCCCGGTTCATGCCCACGGTTGAAACCAGTGACCTGGCGATTACCCTTGATTGCTGGGTGATCCAGGAAACCTTGCGGCAGATGACGGTCTGGGCGGCGATGGGCTTGCATCTGCGGGTCAGCGTCAACGTGTGCGGACGGCACTTGCAACAACTCGACTTCGTGGCCCGCTTGCGCACCGTGCTGGCGCGCTACCCGACAATACCCGAGGACGGGCTGGAACTGGAGATTCTGGAAACTGCGGCGCTGGACGACATCGCGGCGATTTCCCGCCTGATTGAAGCCTGTCGGCAACTGGGCGTCCGGTTCGCGCTCGATGACTTCGGTACCGGCTACTCCTCGCTGACCTATCTCCAGCATCTGCCGGTGCAGGTGCTCAAGATTGACCAGTCCTTCGTGCGCAACCTGCTGGCGGATGCCGATGCGCACGCGATTGTTGAAGGGGTGATTGGCCTCTCGGCGGCCTTCCGGCGTGAGGTGATTGCCGAGGGCGTGGAAACCGATGCGCACGGCAGCCGGTTGATGCAACTGGGCTGTATGCTGGCTCAGGGTTACGGCATCGCCCGGCCCATGCCTCCCGAGCAGATTCCTGGCTGGATCGCGGACTGGACTCCGCCCGCCGCCTGGGCCAACGCGGCAGGCTAGAGCAGAGCGAATCTTGACCTAATACCGCTTTTCCCGGTGAACGCCGGATTTCCGGAGTCCCCTCCTTGGCAAAGGAGGGGTGGCCCGTAGGGCCGGGGTGGTTCGGAAAGTCCGCTGATCAGCCGGAAAGGCAATACCGTCTTGGTATCGCGCTCAAACGTAAGGCCACTCGCAAAAATATCCTCAGGTGTAACCGTTTACTCCCCTCACCCTAGCCCTCTCCCCCTTGGCAGGGGGAGAGGGGACTGAATGTTTACGACCGAAACCGAGTTTAATGTCCTGTCCGTGTAAGACAAACATGTACATCCAATTCAGTGAATAGCTGATAGCCACAGCTCTACGGGCTACGGTAGCCTATAAAAATAAGATTCCCAATTAACATCTATAGAAGTAATCAGTTGATTGTCTTTACTAGATGGATCAATTGAGTTCTGATCATTATTAGGAAAGCTATATCAGTTCACAATATAGGAGGCAGCGATGTCCCTGAAATACAAAATCGCCCTCATCGTGGTTGCAATGTTCCTGTTGTCCGGCAGCCTGGATTACACCATCCAGAATTTTGTCGTCCTGCCGAGTTACGTCGCGCTGGAACGTGAGGAAGCCGGGAAAAACATGCAGCGCGTCATTGAAGCGATCAACCGTGAGCTGCAACTGATTAACCCCTCGGTCGCTGACTGGGCCTACTGGGACGACACCTATCGCTTCGCTGCCGAACGCAATGCCGACTACATTGCGGTGAATCTGGTCAATGGCGCACTGGAGAACCTGAAGGCTAATCTCCTGAATATCTACAACCTCGACGGCGAGTTACTGTTCGGACGTGCAGTGCAGCAGGATTTCCAAGAGCCGGCGGACCTCGGCGAGCTGTCCGCCGCCCGGCTGCCGGTGAATCATCCTGTGCTGCGCCATCCCGAGATCACCAGCGAAGTAGTCGGAATCATCGCTAC
Organism: Pseudomonadota bacterium; assembly: GCA_030917925.1. Lineage (GTDB taxonomy): Bacteria > Pseudomonadota > Gammaproteobacteria > Competibacterales > Competibacteraceae > UBA2383. The sequence goes on along the minus strand of JAUPTV010000063.1, from coordinate 7,333 downwards.
CTCCCAAGCGCCGCTGCTGGTGGTCGCTATGCCGGTGCTGACCAGTCACCGGCAGGGTCCGGCCAGGGGCATCCTGATGATCGGTCGCTTTCTGGACGAGGCGGCGTTGCTGCGCGTCGCCGAGCAAACCGGGCTGCAGCTCACCGCGTTCCCCGCCGCGACCGAAGCGCTGAAGGCCGACTGGCTCCGGGCGGACCGGTTCACGGTGCCCCACACGCCGATCCGTCTGGAAGCGACCAACGACACAATACAGGCGCACATCACCCTGGCTGATCTGTTTGGCCAGCCTCTGCTGGCCCTGCGGGTGGATACCCCGCGCACGATCACCCTCCAGGGCGAGCGGGTTGTGTATTTGGCGCTGCTATCCATCGCTGGCACCGCGCTACTGGTCATGAGCGTGCTATTGACCATGCTCCACCTGACGGTTCTAAACCCGGTCGGCAAGCTGACCACACGCGCAATCTGGGTGGGCACCACGGGCGATCTGCGCACCCGTATTGCTTTGGACCGGAACGACGAACTCGGAACCCTCGCCCGTGAGTTCGACCGGATGACCGAGCGGTTGACCGAGGCGCGCTGCCGGCTGATCGACCAATCCTATCGGGACGGTATCGCCGAAATGGCCCGAGGGGTGCTGCACAACATCGGCAACGCCATAACGCCCATAACTGTGCGGCTCGAGACTCTGAAAGAAGATCTACACGCCGTGCCCGCCGCCGAAATAGGCATGGCTCTGAGCGAGCTGGCCGATGCCGCCACGTCGTCTGAGCGCCGGAGCGACCTTGCCCGTTTCATGGAGCTGGCTGGCGGCGAACTCGTCGATCTGGCAGCGCATGGTCAGGAGCAAGTGACCGCCATTACCAATCAAATCGGGTATATCCGGCAAATCCTGGCCGATCAGAATCGCTACAGCCAGGCCGACCGGGTCCTGGAGTCGGTGGATATGGCCGAGGTGGTGCGCGACGCGGCGCAAAAGCTGGCCCCGGCGATGCAGGAGGCGATGGCGGTGGTGGTGGACCCCAGTGTCAACGCAGTGGGTACGGTGACCGCCAGCCGGGCCGCCCTGCAACAAATAGTGAGCAACCTGCTGGTGAACGCCGCCGAGTCGATCATAGCCAGCGGTGTCAGCGCGGGGAAGATCGTGGTGGGTGCCAGCCGCGAACGGCTGGAATACCGGCCCGTGGCGCACCTCCGCTTCGAGGACAACGGCGGTGGCATCTCCCCGGAGCATCTCGAACACATTTTCGAGCCGGGGTTTTCCACCAAGGGACGATGGACCGGGCTGGGTTTGCACTGGAGCGCCAATACCGCGAACGCCCTGGGCGGCCGCTTGTACGCGGACAGTGGAGAACCAGGAACCGGTGCCCTCCTGCATCTTCTGCTACCGCTGGCCATGCGTGCAGAATCCGAAATCGACCCGATTGGAGTGTGTCTATGAGCAACCGGACCAAGGAACCCATTCGCGTCCTGGTGGCCGATGACGATCCGGCCATACTCGATGTCTACCGGCACATCCTGAGCGGCGGAGGAGCGGTGACGAGTAGCGCAGCCTCCACCCTGCAGGATCTGCGCACCAAGCTATTTGGCAGTGGATCGCCCCGTTTGGCCACGGCTCAACCCCCGTGTGACCTGACCTGCGTAGGGAGCGCCGAGGCGGCCGTCGCGGCCGTGCGCAGCACTTTGGACAAGGCGCAGCCCTTCACGGTGATTTTCCTCGACATGCGGATGCCGCCTGGTCCCGACGGTGCCTGGGCCGCCGCACAAATCCGGACGCTGGATAGCCATGCCGACATCGTTATCACTACCGCCTATTCCGATGTAGACCCCCGGAAACTCTCGGACCGGATTCCGCCGGCGGACAAGCTGTTTTACCTCGAAAAGCCCTTTCACCCGCACGAGGTGCGCCAGTTGGCTGTCGCCATCGGGGGCAAGGCGCAGGCAGAGGCCGAAATCCGTCAACTGGCTTGTTTCGACTCGCTCACCGGTCTGCCTAACCGGGCGTTTTTCCGCACCCGGTTGCACCAGGCCATCGAACTGGCCAAGCACCACGCCCGGCAGTTGGCCGTGCTGTTCATCGACCTGGACCACTTCAAGCGCATCAACGACACCTTAGGGCACGGCATCGGCGATCAAGTCCTCCAGACCACCGCGGAGCGTCTGACCTATTCGGTGCGCAGTTGCGATGCCGTCACCCGCCCCCTGCCCAGCGACCACCTGCATGACCTGGCCCGCCTCGGTGGGGACGAATTTACCGTTCTGCTGGCCGACATCGGTAAGGGTGAGGAGGTGGCTGCTGTGGCGGCGCGCATCCTGGACAACCTGGCCGAGCCGCTGTGTCTAGCCGGGCACAACTTGATCGTCACACCGAGCATCGGGATTGCGGTGTTTCCCGACGATGGAGAAGACATGGAGACCCTGCTCAAGAACGCCGACATGGCCATGTACTCGGCCAAAAGCACGGGCCGGAACGCCTTCCTGTTCTTTTCCGAATCGATGAACGAGGGCGCACTCAAGCGGCTGTCCATGGAAAATCACCTGCGCCAGGCCATTGAGCGCGACGAGCTACGCCTTCACTACCAGCCGCAATTGAATTTGCTGACCGGCGAAATTTGCGGCATGGAGGCGCTACTGCGCTGGGAGAACGCGGAACTGGGATCGGTCTCGCCGACTGAGTTCATCCCGCTGGCGGAAGACTGTAGCCTGATCCTCCCCATCGGGGAGTGGGTGCTACGCACGGCGTGCCAACAGGCCAAAACCTGGCTCGATGCCGGTTTGACCCTGGCGCGGATGGCCGTGAACGTGTCGGTATTGCAATTCGTGCAGGCCGACTTCCCGTGCCTGGTAGCGCGGGTGTTGGAGGAAACCGGGCTGGAACCTCACTGCCTGGAGCTGGAAATAACCGAGACGGCGCTGGTGACGAACTCCGAGAACACCATCGATACGCTCTGGCAGCTCAAGGCCCTGGGCGTGAAGCTGGCCGTGGACGATTTCGGCACCGGCTATTCCAGTCTCAGTCGCCTGAAGGACTTTCCCATCGACCGGCTCAAGATCGACCGTTCCTTCATTCAGAAGCTGACCTCGAACCCGTGTGACAAGGCCATCGCCACCGCGATCATCGCCATGGCCGACAGCATGAACCTCAAGGTGATCGCCGAGGGTGTCGAAACCGAAGGGCAACTCGATTTTCTCAGGACCAAGCGCTGCGACGAAATTCAAGGCTACTTTCTCAGTCGTCCACTGCCCAGCGATCAAGCCGAGGACTTTTTACGGAAAATGATGAGCGCCGATCCTGGAACCCCGTTCCCGATCACTGCGTGGAATCTCGATCCGTTCGACGCTAGTGCTTTACCTGTTCTGAGTTGATTTTGGAGTGGGCTGGAGTGGGCGGGGTTGACAGTAGTTGAAATGGATATGGTCATATATTGACATTTATCACCTTGTAAAACTGATGGAGGGCTGTTGACTGTGGCCAGGCGGGTTGGCTTTCTGAGCATTGAGCATTACAATCATTGCTCATTCTTAGGAACCTACCGCCAGTTGGGCGGGAAGTAACGCCTGTGGAGAGGAAGGCTCTGGCCAAGATTTAACAACCTTGGTGAAACTGGCCTCGGTGAAGCAGGAAATCACTCATGTCCTAAAATGTCATGGTTGATGCAACGGATTCCTACTGCCTTTCCGGCTGATCAGCGGACCTTCCGAACCACCCCGGCGCTTCGCGCCACCCCTCCTTAGCCAAGGAGGGGAATTCGGAAGTCCGGCGATCATCGGGAAAGACAATAATGCTTTCTCTCAAATTTTTTGTTTGACATTTTTAATGTAATCGTTTACAAATTAACTACCATAAAAAAGCAAGCCACCCTTGGAGAATCTATGAAAACGATTACCAGATCTTGTATCCGTCTGGACGTTCACGTTCAGAACAAGGACGAAGCGATTCAGCGAGCCGGACAACTGCTAGCCGACGCGGGCTACATCGAATCCGCCTATATCGACAGCCTGCTGAAACGCGAGCAGGTCGCCAATACCTTCCTCGGCGGCGGGGTCGCCATCCCGCACGGAATGATCGAAGACCGCCATTTAATCCATCACACCGGCATTGCCATTCTGCAAGTCCCCAACGGCGTGGAATGGAATGACGGTCAGAAAGCCTATCTGGTGGTGGCGATTGCCGCCCAGTCCGATGAGCACATCGCCCTGCTGCGCCGCCTGACCCGCCTGATGCAGCAACCGGAGGCGCTGGACATCCTGTTTCATGCCGAAAATCCCCTCGTCTTGATCGCGGCGCTGGGTGATGCCGCAGAATCGATGCCGGTTGAAGCCGCTCCCGCCGAACCCGCCTGGCCAGCGGATGCCGAGGTTGAGTGGACGATGGATTACCCGAACGGTCTGCACGCTCGCCCGGCGGCGCGCTGGGTTGAGACGGCCAAGCGCTTCCCCGGCGAACTGCGCATTTATAAAGGCGCTGAGTACGCCGACGCCAAGGCGTTGACTGGACTGTTGGCGCTGGGCGTGACCTGCGGCGCTACCCTGCGGTTGGCGGCGCGGGGTTCCGACGCACCAAAGGCGCTGAATGCTTTGCACGAGACCGTGCGTGGCTTGTCCGCCGAGGAAAAGGCGGATGCTGAACGCGCCCGGCGCAATGCGCTGGCCGCCCGCAAAACCGCGCCAGACTGGACGCCCACCGGTTCGCCAACCACGTTGTACGGCATCAGCGCCAGTCCCGGTTTGGCGATGGGCAAGCTGGTGCGCCATCTCTCGCAACGCTTCCAGATTGTCGATCAGCCGGGTGACGTGGTAGCCGAAGGCGAGGCGCTGGAACAGGCACTGTTAGCGGTTCGCACTCAGCGCGAAGAACTGGAAACCCGCACCCGCCAGCGCTTGAGCGCCGCCGAAGCCGCCATTTTCGCCGCGCAACGCGAACTGTTGGCTGATCCGGTGCTGGTGCGCGATGCGCTGGCCACCATCATGCAGGGTCACAGCGCGGCCTGGTCCTGGCAACGGGCCTTGCGGGTGCGGATTGACAAACTCCAACAGGTCGCCGATCCGCTACTGGCGGCGCGGGCGCTGGATTTGCGCGATGTCGGCGAACAGGTGCTGGCCCAGTTACTGGGTATCGAACGGCGGCAGATGGTGCTCACCGAACCGTCAATCCTGGTCGCTGAAGATTTGACGCCCTCCGACACTCTGCAACTCGATACCCGCCTGGTCGTCGGACTGGCGACCAGCGTGGGTGGCCCGACGTCACACACCGCGATTCTGGCTCGAACTTTGGGATTACCAGCTATCGTCGCGGCAGGTCCAGCCTTGTTGACTGCGCCGGAAGGCGGCATAGCCGTTATCGATGGCGGCAGCGGATGCCTCTACGTCGATGTCAGCGAAAACGATCAACGCAGCGTCGCCGAAGTCATTGCCCGGCAAAAAGCCGCCCGTGAGGCGTTACGCGCCGTGCGTCATCAACCGGCGACGACTACTGATGGCCATACCGTGGAAATCGCCGCGAATGTCGCCAACCCCAAACAGGCGGCGGCAGCGATGGATGCGGGTGCGGAAGGCATTGGCCTGATGCGCACCGAATTCCTGTTCCTGGAACGGGATCACGCCCCGGATGAGGAGGAGCAGTATCAGGTTTATCGCGAGATGACCGAGGTGCTGGCCGGTCGGCGGCTGATCATCCGGGCGCTGGACATTGGCGGCGACAAGCAAGTCCCCTATCTGAATCTGCCGCATGAAGACAACCCGTTCCTTGGAGTGCGCGGCGCTCGGTTGTTGCTGCAGCGGCAGGATTTGCTCTACGCCCAGTTGCGGGCGCTGTACCGCGCCGCCCAGCATGGTCCACTGTGGATCATGTTCCCGATGGTCACTCATCTGGGCGAGATTGCTGCCTTGCGCGAACACTGCGAACGCGCCCGCCAGCAGGTCAACGGTCCCGAGGTCAAGCTGGGCATCATGGTGGAAATTCCGGCGGTGGCAGTCATAGCCGACCGGTTCGCTGCACAAGTCGATTTCTTCTCCATTGGCACCAACGACCTGACCCAGTACACCCTGGCGGTAGATCGCCAGCATCCCGAACTGGCGGCGCAGGCCGACAGCTTGCATCCGGCGGTGTTGAATCTGATTGACGCCACGGTGCGCGGTGCACAAACCGCCAGCCGGTCGGGCGGTAGCGGTTGGGTAGGCGTCTGTGGCGGGCTGGCCGGCGATCCACTGGGCGCACGGATTTTGACCGGTTTAGGCGTCGATGAACTGAGCATGAGCGCCCAGGATGTCGCTCCGGTGAAAGCCGCGTTGCGCAGCGAATCGCGGACGGCGATGCAGGCACTGGCGCAACGAGCCTTGCGGGCCGGTACTGCCGATGAGGTGCGTGCGCTATGAATCGCGTGAATCCCTTGTCTGAACCGGCGCGTGTCGTCACCGTTGCGCTCAACCCGGCGCTTGACCAAACCATCGAAGTCGCCAATCTGCAACCCGGCGCGGTCAATCGGGCGTTGCGGATGCAGATCGATGTGGGCGGCAAGGCGATCAACGTCGCCTCCTGCCTGTCCGATTTCGGTGTACCGGTCGCGGTCGCCGGGCAACTGGGCCGTGACAATGCGGCGCTGTTTGAAGAACTGTTCCAGCGCAAGCACATCGCTAATCATTGCTGCTATATCGATGGCCTGACCCGGATCAATACCAAACTGGCCGATACGGTTAGCGGCGAAACGACCGATCTGAATATGCCGGGGCCGGAATTCACGCCCGAGGCAGCGGCGGACTTGTTCAACCAGATTCTGCAACGGCTGGACCGGTTGGCGGAACACGCCCACTGGATCGTGCTGTCGGGCAGTCTGCCGCCGGGAACGCCGGTGGACGCTTACGCGACGATCACCGCCCGGATGCAGGCGGCAGGCGCTTCGGTGTTGCTGGACACCAGCGGCGATCCGCTCAAAGCAGCGCTGGCGACCGGTCCCCGCATGATCAAGCCGAACCGGTATGAACTGGCGGAATTGCTGGGCCGACCGCTCGACAGTCTGCCCGCGCTGGTGGCCGCCGGGCGGGAATTGCTGCACCGCTCACCAGCGCCTGAATGGGTGGTCGTGTCGCTCGGCAGCGAGGGCGCACTGTTCCTGACCCGTGAACAGGCATTGCACGCGCATCCATTGCCGGTCGCCGTGACCAGTACGGTCGGCGCGGGCGACGCCATGGTGGCCGGTCTGGTCGCTGCACGTCTTGAAGACCTGACTTTGGCCGAAACCGCCCAACTGGCCACCGCCTTTTCCGCCGCCAAGCTGACCCGGCTGGGTCCCCATTTACCGCCCCCGGCTCAAGTCCGCGCCCTGGCTGGACAGGTTGC
>JAUPTV010000062.1 GCA_030917925.1 Pseudomonadota bacterium | reverse complement strand
TGAAGATGTGGAGAATTATTCACTGCGCTCTTCGACACAGCGATTGATCGGCTTTTTATTGCAACTGGCCGGCGCATCGACCGGTAATGCCACCGAACTGGAATTGCCCGCCAGTAAGCAGGTGATCGCTTCACGGCTCAACCTAACCCCCGAAACGCTGTCGCGGGTGCTACACAACCTCAGCGAATCCGGGCTGATCAGAGTTAATGGCCGACACATTGCGGTTCCAGATGTGGGGCGTCTAAAGGAATTCGATGGTATTCATTATCCGGTCTGCACCAGGAAACTCGGCTGATTTCCTTTGCATTCAATCGCCTGACTGCTGGATTACTGTTGCCAGGCCGGGGTCTCTCGCGGAAAATCTGATGAAGTCTCTGCCATTTTGGCAAGAGTCAGTGGCGGACTAGGTTGGAAAATGACCGGCAGGCTGGAATTTCTCCGGATGCGATGATCGGCGTTCCAGTCTGCTATTATGGCGTCCCGCGCCGGATGCCCCAGGCGCTTTGCTCTTTCCTGACGATCTTTTGCCATGAATCCAGTCCTGACTATCGCCAAGCGCGCCGCCCTGAGCGCCGGTCGCATCCTGCTCCGCCACTTCGATCAGCTTGAACGGCTGACCGTCACCGAGAAAAGGCCCAACGACTTCGTTAGCGAAGCGGATGTGCTGGCCGAGCAGGAAATTATCCAGATCCTGCGCAAGACCTACCCCAATCATGGCATTCTCGCAGAGGAAAGCGGCCAGCAGTCCGGTCAGGATGAATACGAATGGGTGATTGATCCACTGGATGGCACGACCAATTTCCTGCACGGGATTCCTCATTTCGCCATTTCCATCGCCTTCCGCCATAAAAACCGGCTGGAAGCGGGACTGGTCTATGATCCGATCCGCCAGGAAATGTTCGTGGCTTCACGCGGGGAAGGCGCGCAGGTCAATGATCGACGGATCCGGGTCAGTGGGATCAATGTCCTGGAGAATGCCCTGCTGGGCACCGGTTTTCCCTTCCGTCATGCCCGGCATCAGCCCGATTATCTGCGCTTTTTCAACAGCCTGTTTGGCAGGTGCGTGGAAATTCGCCGGGCTGGCGCGGCTTCGCTGGATTTGTCTTATGTGGCTTCGGGACGCCTGGATGGCTTCTGGGAGATGAGCCTGAAGCCTTGGGATATCGCCGCCGGTGCCCTGATTGTGCAGGAAGCCGGCGGGTTGATCAGCGATTTCGGCGGCGGCAACGACTTTATGAAATCCGGCCATATCGTCGCTGGCAATCCCAAGCTGTTCAAAGCGTTATTGCAGGAAATGCAGCCCTATCTTAACGCCGAAACCCCGATGTAATCGGATAGCGCCGGTCCCGTCCGAAGGCGCGTGGGGTAATGCGGATGCCCGGTGCGGCCTGGCGGCGCTTGTACTCGTTCAGAATCACCAGGCGGGCGACTCGCTCCACAACCGCGTGATCAAAACCGGCCGCGACCAGTTCTTCCACCGAGCGATCCTCTTCCACATAACCGTGCAGAATCGCGTCCAGCACGTCATAAGGCGGCAAACTGTCCTGATCGGTCTGATCGGGCCGCAGTTCCGCCGAGGGCGGGCGATCCAGCACCCGCTGCGGAATGACCGGGGACTGGCGGTTTCGCCAGACAGACAGCCGGTACACCATGGTTTTCAGCACATCCTTGATCGGCGCGAAGCCACCGGCCATGTCGCCATACAGCGTGGAATAGCCGACGGCGGTTTCGCTCTTGTTCCCGGTGGTTAGCACCAGCTTGCCGGTTTTATTGGACGCCGCCATCAGTAAGACGCCCCGACACCGCGCCTGTAAATTTTCCTCGGTGGTATCCGGGGGCCGGCCCGCCAGCACCGGTTGCAGAATTTCCAGAAAGGCCCGGAATGCCGGTTCAATGGGCATGAGGTCATACTTCACGCCCAGCGCCTCGGCTTCCTGCTGCGCATCGGTATTGCTCATATCGGCGGTATAACGCGAAGGCATGAGCAGCGCTTCGACCCGATCCGGCCCCAGCGCATCGACGGCAATCGCCAACGTCAGCGCCGAGTCAATGCCGCCGGACAGTCCGAGTACAATGCCGGGAAAGCCATTTTTGTTGACGTAATCCCGCACCCCCAGCACCAGGGCTTGATAAATACCTTCCTCGGCACCCGGTTCGTCAACGACTTCACCAGGAATCGGGATCGCGCCCTGGGCGGAAATCTGGATATCGACGGGATACAGCCCTTCGGTGAAAAACGGTGCCCGTTGTGTCAAGGTTCCTGCCGCATTGACGACTAACGAACCGCCATCGAAGACCAGTTCATCCTGACCGCCCACCAGATTGACATACACGATGGGGATGTGGCCTTCACGCACCCGATGCTGAAGCGCGGTCAGGCGCTGCTCGCCCTTGCCGGCGTGGTAGGGAGAGGCATTGAGGTTAACTAACAACTGTGCTCCCGCCTGGGCCGCTTGCGCAACTGGCCCCGGCAGCCAGACATCTTCACAAATGGTTATACCGACTCGTACCCCGGCGATGTCGGCCACTGCGGCATCCTTGCCGGGGATAAAATAACGTTTCTCGTCAAACACGCTGTAATTGGGCAACCATTGCTTGAAATAGCGGGCCTGAATTTCACCCTGATTCACCACGACTGCCGCGTTGCGCAACCCTCCCGGCGTTGACAGCGGACAACCGACTATCGCGGCAATACCCTGAATTTCCTGGCGCAGGCGTTGGAGCGCGGGATCAATCTGGCCAATAAAGCTGGGGCGTAACAGCAAGTCTTCGGGGGGATAACCGGTCAGGGTCAGTTCTGGAAATACAATCAAATCTGCCTGCCACCGGTCGCGGGCTTCAACCGCCGCTGTGACGATTTTATCGACATTGCCCACGACATCGCCGACCAGGAAATCCAGTTGGGCCATGACGACCCGGAAAGAAGAAGGGGCATCACTCATCAGACTTTCCGCGAGAGACCCCGGCCTTTAGGCCGGGGAGGGATAGCGGGCCGAACGAAGTTCGGCTTCTTTCGGGTTAAGTTTTTTTGAATAGCCATAATGACTACTCCGTTGAGTAAGTTGCCGGTCTTTCCCGGCTGTCAGCTCGTACGAGCCTGGTGACAGAGCCTTGCGGCTCGCTCCCCTCGCCCATGTTGTACGGCGGCACGTCCTTTCGATCCGTTTCGTGCGTACCCTATGCGTGTCTGCAACCGAAGGTTTCAGAGCTTGGAGTTGAGGAAGCGCCCCAAGGTGAGTCTTGAACCTCCGTA
>JAUPTV010000061.1 GCA_030917925.1 Pseudomonadota bacterium | reverse complement strand
CGCGTAAGACTCCCCACTCTGGGGAATCGAATCGGCGAAAACCAAGCCTTAACTCCTCTGGGCAATCCTCGATGAAACAGAAAACCCTGATTGTGAAGTCAGGAATCCCCGTCCTTCAGGGCGGGGAGGAGGTCAATGATCCTGCCTTGTACCGGCGGGGTTGGACCGAAGACCTCATCCGCCGTGAGGAAAGCGCCGGGGTCATTCACCTGGTGGACGATCAACCGCGCTGCATGACCGGCCGGGTTGATTACACGCTGCGGATTCGCCAGCGCACTGAAGAACAACCGTTGGCCGTGGCGCTAATTGAGGCCAAACGCGCCAGCGCCGCGCCCACGGATGGCTTGGAGCAAGCCAAGCTGTACGCCAACAGCAAGCGGCTCAATGTCCCGTTTGTGTTCGCCAGTAACGGGCATCAATTCGTCGAGTTCAACCGCTTTGACGGCCAGACGCGTGGCCCGTTGCCCATGACGGAATTTCCCTCGCCGCTGGAATTGCAGGACCGCTATGAAACCGGGATCGGCTTCCGGCTGGACGCCCCGGAGGCGCGGCCCCTGGTCATGCCGTATCACGGTGGGGAATTCCGCCGCCGCTATTACCAGGATGCGGCCATTCGTGCGGTGCTGGAACGGATTGCCCAATGTCGCCAGCGCCAGGAAGCCGCCCGGGCGTTGCTGGCCGTGGCGACTGGCGCGGGCAAAACCTTTATCGCCACTCACCTGCTCAGGCGGCTGGCGGATGCCGGGCAACTGACCCGCGCCCTGTTCGTGTGTGATCGCGATGAGTTGCGCACCCAGGCGCTGGGGGCGTTGTATGCAGTATTTGGCAGCGACGCGGCCCAGGCGACCACTACGAATCCGGAGAAAAACGCCCGGGTGATCGTCGCAACCTATCAGACGCTGGGCGTGGAAGGTGAGGGTGACGACGCCAGCTATTTGCTGCGCCATTATCCCGAAAACTATTTTAGCCACCTCGTGATTGACGAATGCCACCGGTCGGCTTGGGGCCAGTGGTCGCAGGTGTTGACCCGTAACGCGGCGGCGGTGCAAATCGGCCTGACCGCAACGCCGCGCCAGTTACCCGAGGATGCACAGCCTGCGCCCGGCGCGGAGCAGGATGCGCAGATTACCGCCGATAATCTCCGTTACTTTGGTGAGCCGGTTTATGAATACACCATGGCGCAGGCGATGGCTGATGGCTATTTGGCGGCCTGTGAGATTCGCGTCCGCCGGGTGGATGTCGATGCAACCGGCCTGACTCGTGAAGCGCTTGCGCCATTGCAACCGCGCGATTTCCGCACCGGGCGGGCGTTGGCGGTTGATGAAACCCGGGAGCAGTACGAGAAAACCCAGTTTGAGGACCGGTTGATGCTGCCGGACCGGGTTGCCGCGATGTGCGCGGATTTGTTTGCCCAGTTGCTGGAAACCGGGGGGCCGGAACAGAAAACCATTATTTTCTGCGCCAGCGATGCTCATGCGGATGCGGTCGCAGCTCAGTTGAATAATCTCTATCACCCGTGGTGTCAGGCCCAGGGACAGACCCCGGTGGAGCATTTCGCCTTCAAATGCACGTCGAAGAGTTCGGGAGGGCAGTTTATCCCGGAGTTTCGCGGGAGCCGCCGCCGGTTTTTCATTGCGACGACGGTCGATCTGCTGTCAACTGGTGTGGATGTGCCGTGCGTGCGTAATGTGGTGTTTTTCCGCTATCTGAAATCGCCGATTATCTTTTATCAGATGGTGGGTCGGGGGACGCGGCTGGACGATGACACCGGCAAGCTAATGTTTTACCTGTATGATTACACCAATGTCACCGAGTTGTTTGGGCGGTCGTTTATCACCCCGCCGCGCCCGGAACGGCCCGTGCGAGGGCGGGATGAGGGCGATGACCGGGAACCGGGACCGCCGCCGTTAATTGTAACGGTGGCTGGAGTTGCGGTGCAGGTGACGGCGGTGTCACGGTCTATTCTAGTGGTCGGCGAGCCGGTGTTGTTGGCCGAGTATAAGGCGCAGATGGCGGCGCGGTTGCGCGAAAAAGCGCCGACGCTGGAGCAGTTCCGGCAGGTGTGGATTACGCCGCCGCAACGCCAACCCCTGATGCAAGAGTTGGTGAATGCGGGTTATCCGCCGACCGTGGTGCAGACGCTGGAGGGCTGGGAACAGTATGATTTGTTTGATGTGCTGGCGGGGTTGGGCTATGACTATGCGCCACGGACCCGGTCCGAGCGAGTGGAGGCGTTTTTAACCGGGGAGGAGGCATGGCTGGCGGGGTTGCCGCAACCCACGGCAGCGACCGTGCGGGCGTTGGCGGAGCAGTTCGGGCCGGGCGGCACCGAGGGGCTGGAAAATAAACGCCTGCTGGAGACGCCAGCGGTTAAAGCGGCGGGCGGAGTGCCAGCCTTGCGGTTGGTGGGTAAGCCAGCGGAAGTGATGCGGGAAACCAAGCGGCGGTTGTTTGGGTTTTGAATAAGCCATGATCCAAACTTTTGCCAGCGATGAGACTGAACATTTCTATGTAACCTGTCAATCGCGCCGACTGCCCGCTGATATTCACAAACGGGCGGCTATGCGCTTGAATCAGTTGAGCGCGGCTACCCAGATTGAGGATTTGCGGATGCCGCCGTCGAACCGGTTGGAAAAATTGTTGGGTGATCGTGAAGGTCAGTGGAGTATTCGCATTAACAATCAGTGGCGGATTTGTTTCCGATTTGTCGGCGGTCATGCCTTTGAGGTTGAAATCATTGATTATCACTGAGGGTTTTCCGTGATGGTTCAGAATGGGTTACCGGCCATTCATCCGGGGGAGTATTTGGCGGAACTTTTGGAGGATCTGGGTCTGTCGCAGGCGCAGTTTGCCCGCTTGATCGGGATATCTCCAGGACGTATTTCTTATATCGTTAAAGGGCTACGTCCGGTGACCGCAGAGTTGGCCTTGCTGTTTGGTAAAGCCTTCGGCCAGTCCGCACATTATTGGCTTAATTTGCAAGCGGAATATGATTTAAAAGCAGCACAGAAGCATCTTGGGCCACGTTTGGCCTCGATTCATGTGTGCAGTCCTCATTCTTTGGCAGTGTGAAAATTAAAAATGCAATCAAATGAAATGATGGAAAAACCATTGCCGGAGGGGTGGCAGTGGATGAAGTTGGGTGAAATCTGTATTCAAGATCGTCAAATAATCGATCCAGATTCGGAACAAGCTTTAAGCCGTCCGTATTTAGGATTAGAGCATATTGAAAGCAATACGGGAAAAATATTAATTGGGGATTATAAAATTGATGAAGATCAGGGTAAAAGCACCACTTTCGTGTTTAATTCAAGCCACGTTTTGTATGGAAAATTGCGCCCTTATCTTAATAAGGTAGCACTACCAAATTTTGAAGGACGTTGCACTACAGAATTAATTCCATTATTGCCAATGGATTTGGTAAATAGGGATTTTCTTGCATGGTTGTTGCGCCGTGAAGAAACTGTCCAAGCTGCTATGCAAGCAAAAACTGGTTCTAGGATGCCACGAGCTGATATGGATGAATTGCTTAAACTTTTAATCCCCCTCCCACCACTCCCCGAACAACAACGCATCGCCGCCTGCTTACGCCAACAGATGCAGGATGTTGAGGCAGCCCGCCAAGCAGCAGAAGCGCAGCTGAAAGCCATTAACCAGCTTCCCGCTGCCCTCTTGCGCCAAGCCTTCAGCGGCGCTTTGTAACCCAGAGAACCGCCTTTATGGCCCGCCCACCCAAAAAAACCAACGGAAACAGCAACGGTCAAACGCGGACTCTCGAAACGCCGCAAGCCGTCAATGCCGCCATCAAGTCGGTCTGCGATATTCTGCGCCGCTCCAACTGCGCCGGCGCCCTGCAATACGTCCCGGAACTCACCTGGCTCCTGTTCCTGCGCATCCTCGACGAACAGGAACAGCGCGAAGCTGAAAACGCCGAGATCGTCGACAGCGACTTTACCCCCTCGCTACAGGAACCCTACCGCTAGCGCGATTGGGCCGCCCCTTACGATGAAAAAGGCGACTATCCCCCCGTTACCGACCTGGGCAGCCGGCGCGGCTGGCTCCGCCATGACCAGCAAAACGGCCCCATCGGCAGCTTCTTCGCCTTCGTCAACAGTCAATTACTCCCCTACCTGCGCGGCTTGGCGCTGCAACCCAACGCCACGCCCCGGCAAAAGGTCATCGGCCAAATCCTCACCGGCGTCGAACGCACCCGCATCGACACCGAGCGCAATTTTGCCGAAGTCCTGGATCGCCTCGACCCGATCCGCCTCGCCACCACCAACCCGCAACATGTCTTCATCCTCTCGCAAGTCTACGAAGGACTTTTGCTGCGCATGGGCGAGAAGGGCAATGACGGCGGCCAATTCTTCACCCCGCGCCAGGTCATCAAAGCGATGGTGGAGGTCATCAAACCGCGCCTTGGTGAAACGATCTACGATCCCAGTTGTGGCACCGGGGGATTTCTAGCCCAAACCTACCAGTACCTGCTTGACCTCTTCCCCGCCCTGAAGGACGGGGATTCCTGACTTCACAATCAGGGTTTTCTGTTTCATCGAGGATTGCCCAGAGGAGTTAAAGCTTGATTTTCGCCGATTCGATTCCCCAGAGTGGGGAGTCTTACGCGGTTTG
>JAUPTV010000060.1 GCA_030917925.1 Pseudomonadota bacterium | reverse complement strand
TGTGCTCTTCCGATCTTGATTGGCCGCAATCTCCGGGTACAGCGCCTCCGGGACTCGATCCAGTGTGATGCAATACTGCGTCTCCACCACAAACTTCTTTTTCAGCCACAGCTTCTTCTGAAAATCCTCCAGTTGCGCCAGCATCCGAATCAACTTGAGCGCAATTACCCGAATTACCTTGATCTTACGTAAATGCTGTTCCGTGACCGCAAACGCCGCATCATCAATATCGTCCAGATACAGCACTTCATTCTTGATGTAGAAATCCAGTTCCCGGCGCAAGAAGCCGCCCAAATCCTTATGAATGAAATAATCAAAGGTATGGCGGGCGGTGTAATCATTCAGATGCTTTTCCAGCAGCGTCCGTTTCGGGTTCTTCTCAGTCGGCGCTTTGGATTGCAGCAGCACCAGCCAATCCTGAAACGCGGTCTGCGCGAAAACCGTATCAACCGCCTCCTGATTAAGCGCGTCCTGGGTTTTCTTGCCGGTCGGGACGTAATGAAAACGGATCTGCAATTCATCGCCGTCCACACTCAACGGCTGATCCTTGTCCAGCACAAAACGCCGCTCCTCGTCGGCCTTAGCCTTGACGTTATCCTTCTCGGTATCCGCCTCCACCAGCTTAATCCGAACCGTCTTCCCATCATGGCCCTGCACGGTGAACGCATAATCGCGCAACCGCTCCGACGACTTGATGTAATACTGATCGTGATTGGCCCAATACAGCTTGACCTCTTCCCCTTCGTAGGGAATCGCGTAAGTATTGGCCTTGTAGCGGCGCTGCGAAATGAAGTCGCCCTTATCGTAATAGCGGCTAAAGAACGTGTGCAGGTGGGAATAGACTTCATTTTCCACGGCGATCATATCTACTGCCGTCGCCAATTTCGCCTGCGCCTCTCGCACCATCGGGGTCTGCTGCGGGTCAGGCGCACCATAGTGTTCGGCCTGTTTCAGCGCCTGCGCCAACTCGGTCTCCAGTTCCACCTTGCTGCTGGCAGTATAATCCGCAAACGCCTTCTTCACTTCGGGCAACAAATCTTTCTCCAGAAACTGGGTCATCTCCGTGCGCTTCTGGTTGAGAATCCGATAAATGCCAAAGTCCAAATCGGCCTTATCCATCTCAAACACAGTCCGCAAGGTCTTAATCAGTTTCTGGTAAGCGTCGCTCATGGCAAAATCTCGGCAAGTTTTAAGGTTTAAGTGAACATCAGGTACTGGGCCAAGCCTGCAAGCGTTGCCAGGCGCGGGCCAAACTAGGCGCTTGGCTGATCGCGTGATCGACTCGCCAATGGTCGCGTACAAATCGAATAAGCTGCTCGTTATAGCCAAGCCCTTGAACCGTTCGCGAACCCGGCGCAGGAAGAAGGTCCCGCTTCAAATCGCGATGACGCGACTTGCGCACTAAGCCCAACAGCGTCTGTTTAGGATCAGGTAGCGCCTCTGGCCGGGCGGGAACCCGGTTGGAATCAATGCCCAGGAATCCAGCAAAGGCTTCACCATCGGCCAATAGCCACGCTTCTACCTCACGCACCGCCACCCGAAAGAGCAGATTAGGCGCAAACGGCTGACGCAACCAATCCTGGCGCAACTGCGGCGCACAAGCCGCTTGATCCAGATCCGTCAACATCAACACCGGTCGCCACTCAGCCATCTGATTCAACGACGCTATCCGGCTTTTCAGATAACCGAACCCCTGCCGGCGCAGACGCTCGGCAATCTCAACCGGTCGCCCGCTCCGCTGCACCAGGGTTTCCAGCAGCGCCTCACTGAGCGCATCTTCCGTGGCAATCACAATCTCCATCACTTGAACAGCGCCAGTTGATCCAACCGTGCGGGCCGGGTTTTCATCAGCAACACTTCGGCGGCGGACAATCCGCTTTCAATCATGCGCTGCTCCGCCTCATCCGGCGCCATAATGCGCGTCCCTTCCTTTTCCGGCTCCAATCGCAAAACCCCGCGTACATCAATCCCCGGATTAAGCAATAACGCCTCGCTGTGGGTACTCAGCAGAATTTGCCGCCGATGGCGCGCCTGCCGTTGCAACCGATCCAGCAACAGCGGAATCTTCTCCACCAAAGCATCATTCAGCGACAGTTCCGGCTCCTCCAACAGCAGCAGCGAATCGCCATCCAGCAGACTCCACAGCAGAGCCAATAGCCGCAAGGTGCCATCCGAAAATTGTTCCTCGCGCTGCCAACCGGCATTCGGTCGCCAATGCTCATAAAAAGCTTCCAGATGGGGATGACCATTGACCTCATCCTTAACGAAGCGCAATTCCTTGAACTGCGGCACGGCCACTTGCAACGCGGTTTGAATTCGTTTGAGGCGCGCATCGCGGGTCCGGGGCAGACACCGCGCCACCCGTTCCAGAAAACCCTGGCCAAAGGGATCATCCTCCAGCCGATTGCCGCCCATCCCATCGCCATACTTGAGCAACTGCGGCACCAGATGCAGATAGGTCACGTCCGCAAGAAACTCAGCAATCGGGCGAAACGCCGCATTGGCGTTGACCTGTTCCAGATGGGTTTGCGTCAAACGGGCCGGGTCCGCCTGATCGGCTTCATCGGGCCGATTCAACACGATCTCGCCGTGGTGTAATACGCGCTCGTAATTCAACAACAACCGTTGCTGGCTTTTCCCTTCGTTTTTAAAGCCAATGGCATAAGTCCATTCCGCGATAGGGTCATCCACTGCCGCCGCCAGCTCGACCTCAATCGCCACTTCCGAATCGGCGCGGGCCTGCAAACAGCGTATTTTGGTCATCCCCTGCCGATCCTTGACCGCCTTCTGTAACCCGCCGCCCGACGGTTTAGCGACGTCCCGCAGAAAGCGAAACACATCCAGCAGATTGGACTTACCCGAAGCATTCGGGCCGATCAGATACACCCGGTCGCGCAAGGTAATGTCGGCCTGCTTGAAATTGCGCCAATTTTTTAGTTTGAGTCGCGTAATCCACATTACGTCAGACCTTCTCGCTCATAGGTTCCCGCTAGACCACGGTCCAGCGAATCGTCAACAACCGGTGAATGTCGGTTCGTTGGTGTAACCGCTGCTCCAGCGCCGCAATTAAGGCATCGCGCTGCACGGTAATTTCATCCTCAACTTCAAAAATCGTCTGCCGCTGCCGACGCTGGAGGCGTTCCAAGTCCCGAACCCGCGTCTGGAGCTGGTGCTGCGCATCCATCGACACCGCTTGGCGCGATTCCCGCTTCAAAGCGCGCAATTTCGCCTTGGTGTCTTGCAAACCCTGCTCAGCGGCCAGCATCTTATCCTCGGCCCATTGATCCAGCTTCTCCCGTTCCTCCTGAAAAAAGCGCTGGTTCGCCTCCACCACCCGGCTGATCGTCGCCTCCGCATAACGACAGGCGTTCTCCGCCAACGGGGGCGGGGCGGTCATCGTCGGCAACGGGCGGGGCGGTTCCACGGCCTGGCACTGAAACAGCTTCTCACAGGCTTCCTGATCAACCGGCTGCCCTTGATCGGTCAGGGCGGTAAACAGCAAGTGTTCCTCACACTGCAACGTCTCAACCGTCAACTGCTCCAGCGCCAACCAACCCGATTGACCGGTCAGCGCCTCTACCACCGACAACCGCGTGGGATGCTGGCTGATATTGAACACCACTGCCGCCAAGGGCAGAGTGTCCGCCGCCCGGCCCTGCGCCAACACATACTCGCCCAGCGGATGGGTCAGGCGGTAACGATGATTCTGATCGGCCTCAGCCTCGGTCGGCTCCGGCCCTCGGCGCTGCAACCGATAACGGCCGGTCGGAATAGCCACTTCCG
>JAUPTV010000059.1 GCA_030917925.1 Pseudomonadota bacterium | reverse complement strand
TATCAAAATCGCAGACGGTATTGCCCCGTTCTACGGTGCCGGGCGCAGCGAGCTTACCGGCATGATGCAGGATGGATTCTACCAGAGTGGTTTTGCCCGCTGCGCCATGCCCAACCAGGGCGACGTTACGGATGGATTCGGTCGTATAGTTGACCATCATGACCTCCTTTCGCTTCGGTTCAGTCGTAGTTTTTCTTGTGATTTGGCGTTTGCCAAAAGAGCTTTAAAAGTCTACAGGAACCGGCGCGATTTTCAGCGGAGTTGGTCATTTTTTTGTAATGATTGCAGGTAGAGATCGAAGCGGGTGTTCGGGGCGATAATGTGTGCATCGGGTGCGGGGCCAGCAAGTGCAGGTGCCAGTCGGGGCTGTTTGACCACCACGCGACGCCGGGCGCAGGTCAACGCCGCGTCCAGCAGTTTCGGGGCGTCGTCATCATCACCAACTAGTTGCCGCAACAGGCGCATTTCCTTACTGGCTAGCGCGGTTTTTCGACGATGCGGGTACATGGGATCGAGATAGACCACATCCGGCCGCTGCTCTTCGCGCAACGTGAGCAGGTATTCACACCCATCCGCGTGGTCGACGCTAAGGCGTTCCCGGACCCAATGGCCGATTTCTGGATCGTGCATAGCGCGTTGCAGTCCATCCCGCAGCAAAGCAGCCATGATCGGTGAGCGTTCTATCAGTCGCACTTGGCAGCCGAGGCTGGCCAATACGAAGGCGTCCTGGCCCAGACCGGCAGTGGCGTCGATGACCGTGGGCATAGCATTGCTTTTCAAGCCGACCGCTCGCGCCAGGGGTTGTCGGCGTCCGCCGCCGAATTGCCGCCGATGCGCGGCTGTTCCTGTCGTGAAGTCGATGAAGATCGGGCCGGGCGCATGGACGCCGGGTTGCCGCAGTTCCAGCCGGGATTCGGTCAGAACGAGGAGATGGGTTGGGGAAATGGAGAGCGGATCAACAACGAGGGGGAGTCCGAGTTCAGTCGCCAGGTTGGTCGCTTCGGCCCACCGCGATGGGGATTCCACGGCGACGGCGATAGCGGGCTGGAGGAGCAGTGGGGTCATGAACTTGAGAACTGGGAATGCGACCACCCCGCGTTGGCGGGGTGCTTGGGGGCCGGGACATAGGGGTTACGCCGCTTTGAGGAAGACATCCTTCAGCGTCGCCCGGTTCAGACCCTCCACTTCAGCTTGGAAACGGGCGTTCATGTCCGACAGGGCTTGCATATCGTGCAACATCTTGTATTGCACGGTCTGAGCGATTTGCGTCTGGCGTTTGCAGAAGTCCTGAAAGCTTTGGGGATCAGTGATTTCCGCCGCAGCGCGCATCTGGTTCAGGCCAATGTTCATGTAGGCTTTCAGCGCGTTGATTTGAAAGATCATCATCTTTTCCAGAGCCGCAACGAACATGCGGTTGGCCTTGACCAGGGGTTCTGGTAGGTTTTGTGGGGTTTTCAGGGTTTTTCTGAACAGATCGATGATCATAATGCACTCCTAGTGCTGGATGTTTGCCAACGTTGTTGCATTAAAATATAGCCGGATTAATGTTGCAACGCAACATGGAAAAGCATTTTTTTCCGGCAAGGCAAAATTCACCCTGTGAAATGAATAAACTGAACTATCCTTCCAACAGATAATGACTTTCGGGATAACGGAGCAGCGTCTTGATTGAAAAGATCATGCCAGGGCGGGTCATCCGGTTGCGCGATAAGGGTTGGTTGCCATGCCACGATATGGGTCCACCGGAACGTGCGCCACGGCTGGCGCTGGTGGCGAATCTGCACGGTAATGATTTGAACGGTATGTTTGTGCTGTCGCGGCTGGCCGCCTTTTTAAGGAGCGTTGAGGCACGACGGCGGCGGGGCTTGCAACTGCAAGAACGGGTCATAGTCGTTCCCACGGTTGAAGGGTTGCGCACGGTGACCCGTATGCAGCGAGTGACCCGGTTAGTGGGTTTTCGGCCGGCGGCAGGTACGATCACGGATCGCGTGCTGGAAATGACCCGGGCCGCCTATTACCGTGTGGAAGTACGCACAACGGGGGGCGATCTGGAAGAATTGCCGCAAGTGTGGCTGTATGCGCCGAGCGATGATGAGCGGGCCAGCGCTTGCTTGTTCGGGTTGCCGGCGGTGGTTGAACAGTCGGTAACCGGGAGTGAGGATGGCGGTGATTTGGCGCACGCCTGGCGATTGGCGGGCGGTGAGAATTTCGTGATCCATCTGGGTCAATCGGGCAATTTACAAACCCAGCATTGTGAAACGCTATTTCGGGCGTTGGCGGTGTTTCTCGACCGCACCGGGATTATCGGCGGTTTGCGGTTGGTCGAAGAGGACGATGAGGATTTGCATTATTTTGAAGGACGGCGGGCGTGTCAGGTGTGGGCGGAACAGTCCGGGCTGTTTACGTCGCCGCTGGACGTAGGCCGCTGGGTTCAGGCGGGCGAGGCGTTAGGTCAGATCTATGACAGTTTTACCGGTGAGTTGCGTGTTCCGGTGGTCGCGCCAGTGTCAGGTCTATTAGCGGGATTGCGTCGGCAGCCGTTGTTATGCGAAGGCGATTTGACGGCGCGAATTCTGGTCCCGGAAGCGGCGGCGCGGCGCTCGGGAGGTTGAAATGAACAGTGACGAATATCAGCGTGCGCATCAGCAATTATTGGAGCGAGTGGTCGCGGAAACCCGGGAAACCGGTGGAGCGACAGGTCTCTATGAACTGAGCGAGCGGGTGTTGCAAGTGATGGCGACGGTGCCTCGGCATCGCTTTGTGCTGCCCGAACAGCACGGCTGGGCGTATGTCGATATGCCGTTGCCGATTGGCCTCGGCCAGACGATTTCCCAGCCGTTTATCGTGGCGCTAATGACGGAATTGCTGGCACCAGGGCCGGAGGATGCGGTGCTGGAGATCGGGACCGGTTCAGGCTATCAGACTGCGGTACTGGCCCGTCTGGCGCGGCAGGTTTATTCGCTGGAGCGGATTCCGGAATTGGCAGAGGCCGCAGCGCAACGGTTGCAGGAACTGGGATTGGCGAATGTGGCGGTTCGCGCCGGCGATGGGTGTCTGGGCTGGGAAGAACAGGCTCCGTTTGACGGGATTATCGTGACAGCGGCGGCGAGCGACGTGCCGGAGGCGCTGGTGCGGCAATTGAAGCCGGGCGGGCGGTTGGTCATTCCGGTCGGGTTGCCGCATCAGACGCAGGATTTGCAGGTGCTGGAGAAAGATGAGCAGGGCCAGGTCCAGGTGCGGAGCGTGTTGCCGGTGGTGTTTGTGCCACTGATTGGCAGTTTTTAGCCGGTTGGCAATGAAATCCCGGTCAGTTTCTTGAACAGCGTGACGGCATAAGAATCGGTCATGCCGGAAACGAAATCGGTAACGGCCAGGAGTCGGCGATAGGGATCAGCGACCGGCTGGCGACCGGGGCCTGCAAAGGGTTCCGGGATGAGGTGAATCAACATCCGGCTTTTGGACGAAGCGCGAGAGCCATGGGCGGCAAGGTCATTGACCGTAGTGATGAAGGTTTCCAGCAGCCCGCCCAGCACTTCAAAGCCCGCCGCTTCCACTTCCACCACCGGCCGCGAGATATAAATCTGGGTTTCCCCGCACACTTTCAGGGCGTACATGGCATTTGCGGCGGGGATGATGTCGAGCAGTTCCTCCTGAAGTTCCCCGGCCAGAATAGCCGCCTCGTGATCCATAAAGCACTGATGCGCTTGGTCGATGATCGCGCCGATGGCTTTGGCGCGTAGATACTCAATCTTTTCGCGGGGCCGGGTGATGTGCGCCATTTTGCGTTCGGCGTGTTCGGCTTCCCCGGTCAATGGCAGCAACAGATCGCGAACTTGCTCAAAGGGTAGTTGCTGAAGCCGGAAGGCGTCTTCCACATCAATGATTCGATAGCAGATGTCGTCTGCCGCTTCGACCAGGTAAGCGAGCGGATGGCGGCTCCAGGCCCCCGGCAGCGTCAGTTCCAATCCCAGTTGCGCGGTGGTTTCAGCAAACAGGTCGGCGTCGTCCTGATAGAACCCGAACTTTTTGAACGCAATGCCGGGCGGTGGAGCAGCGGGGAGCCATGAGGCACGGGGGTATTTGGTGAATGCGCCCAGCGTCGCGCAGGTGAGTTGCATTCCGCCCGGATTATCGGGACTTTGCAGGCGGGTGATGATGCGGAAGCCCTGGGCGTTGCCCTCGAAGTTAAGGAAGTCCTGCCGCTGCGGCTCCGTCAGGGGTTCCAGCGCCTGCTGGCCGGTTGGGGAATCGCTGAACCAGAGGCGAATGGCGTCCTCGCCGGCATGGCCGAAGGGCGGGTTGCCGATGTCATGGGCCAGGCAGGCGGCGGCGACGGCAGCGCCGAAATCCTGGGGGTAAACGCCCTTGAGGCCATGGCGTTTGATAACGCTGTCGCCAACCATGGTGCCCAGGGAGCGTCCGACGCTGGAGACTTCGAGGCTATGGGTAAGCCGGGTTCGGACATAATCGCTGCGTGAGAGAGGAAAAACCTGGGTTTTGTCCTGGAGGCGGCGAAAGGCGGAAGAGAAGACAATCCGGTCGAAATCGCGCTGAAAATCGGTCCGTGCTTCATTATCGGGATGAGGTGTTCGCAGTCCGGGACGGGTGCGGGACAGCAGGCGGTTCCAGTTCATGTTCCCGAAGTTCCGCCGATTTTAGCCGCGAAGGTTTTGACCTCCTGGGAATAGGCGGGATTGCTCAATACCAGCTTTTTAAGTTCGTCGCGCTTGGACATTCCCATCCGGTCATAGATGACCAAATAGGCTTTGATGCGAAAGTCGTCATCGCCGACGCCGTGATCGCGCAGGATAGCGAGGGCGTCTTGGTGATAATTGCGCTTGATGAGTTGGCGCACAGCGTCCTGAGCGAGTTCTTCGGAGGCGTAGGCGGCGAGCAGGGTCTGGAAGTCAGCGGGTAAGGGTTGTTTGGTGGCCAGTGACCGCACATAGTCCGGCAGGTTGCTGCTCAGTGAAGACAGTTCGCAACCGTTCAGGCAGCGGCGGATGGCGGTGTAGATGGGATCATCGATGTTCAGCAGGCCGCTGGCGTCATGGCCTTGGGCGATGTAGTCGGCGACAGCGGTCTGGATGCGCGTGGATTCCTCGTTAATGACGAGCAGGTGCAGCGTGTTGGCTTGCTGGCGGGCCTGATCGAGTTGACCGGCTTTGAGGCTCTGGCGGATGTCGTGGAGATAGCGGTCTTTCAGGCGTCCGGCGGCTTGACTGTTCGCATCTAGATTGCGGATGGCCAGGTAGGTCGCGCTTAACAGGGGCAGTTCTACGGACTGGTCCGCCAGTGCGGTGAATTGCGCCAATCCGGCGTCGGCGTAACCAGTGTTTTGCGTGGCTTGGTGCAGGTCAGTGTAGGTCGCCGCTAGAAAGTAGTACGCCAACGCGAGTTGTTGGGCGTTGTCGGGGTGCTGGCCTTGCAGTTGCGTGAGCGTGTCTTTGAATTTGGTGAGGCTGGTCAGCGCGTCTTCGAGGTGTTTCCGTTCCTGCTTGCCGGTGCGCTCATAGAGTTCCAGATAGCCGACGCCGCCGTCGAAATCGGCGCGGATTTGGGCGGTGAGGGTGTTCTGGATTTGGTCAACTTTGGTGGACAGGTTGGCGAGACTTGCTGAAATGCTGATGAGTTGGTTGCTGATGTCGGTGAGCTTGAGATTAACCTGTTCAACGGCTTGGCCGACTTTGAGGATTTCCTGCAAGTTGTTTTGAATAGCCGTCATTTCTGCCGCGTGCTGATTGCGCAGGTCATCGCCGAGAATGGCAAATTCAGAGTTCAGGCGGTTTTGCAGGGTTTCGACCTCTTGGCGGGTTTGTTCAGAGGGTTCATCGGCTATTGCGAGATTGGTCGCTGCACCAAAAAATTCCAGAATCCCGGTAACGACCCTGAGTTGTGGCATTATTTTAGTGGCAGTGCTTATCAGGGTCTTTACATTGGACTGGATGGCCTTGGCGGTACGACTAACGTAGTATTGGACAGCTTTGGATTCGGTTTTTTGGGGTGATGACTGGATGGACTGTTCAGCGTTCGGTGCGCTGGACGCGGTTTGAATAAAGCCAACATTCAGTGCGATGAGTATTCCGTAGCAGAGGGAGCGGGTTATTTTAGAGTTCATTGGACAAGTCCTTCGGCGCAGTGATTTGCAGTTGCGTTCCCTGGAGTTGTAGAACGCGCTTGAAGGATTGCCCTTTGCGACTGATTAGAATCAGGTCAAAAGACTGGGCGGCCATATCGACGGGTATTTCAGCGGTGAAGGTGTAGACCTTAGATAGCGCGGGTTCAAGCTGGATTTGCGTGGATTGCGGCGGGAGTTTGTCGCCCCAGAGCAGGGCGTGTTCCAAATCCAGATCGGCAGTGACTTTCAGATTCAGGGAACAGAGCGTTCCTTTTTGCGGACATTCGCCAGTGACATCAACGCGCTTGCCTTCGGTGAGATTGGCGGGATCAACGGTGACGTCATAGTAGGGGTAGAGGATTTTTCCATCAGTTTCGTTGACAAGCAGGGTTTCCTGATCGGGAACGAGACGGCGGGTGTCGCCGATGTTGAGGAAGGTGGGTTTTTTTAGGTGGTAGAGCGGGAATTTTAGTATTTCAGGGTTGTATTCAATAGCGCTATTGATTTCGACTTGGGCGGTCTTTAAGTCGCCTTTTGACCACGATAAATAGGCTTGTAGTAATAATTTTCCTTTTTCCTTTTTCTCTTTTTCTTTCCTTTGATTATTAATTAATGTAAGCAGTTCATGAACATATTCATTTTCAGGATTAATTTCAAGTGATTTATTAGCATCATTTGTGGCTTTGTCAAAATCTTCTTTTATTAATAGTATTTTAGCTCGTAAATAATAAGGATAAAAACTTTTAGGATGAACTAGGATGGCTTTGTTGAGATTATCTAATGCCTCATCTAAATTTCCATTTTCTAATTGATTTCTATAATTAACTATGTATTCGCTATAGTCTTGAGAATATCCTATTATAGGATTAAGTCCTAAAAATAAATAAATAATAGCTAAAATCACATTTTTCATGCTTATCACTTCCCAAGTTGATTTTCCAAAGTTACCCCAAAGATGGGAAAGAAACTCCCCCGCCCAAGAGGGAGTATAGCCAATCCGCCAAGGTCAAACCGCCTGCTCGCTGAACACGGCTTCCAGGGAGTCGGCATTCAGCAACCGCTTGGCCCATTGTTCAAGTTCCGGAGCCGTGCCTTCCTGCAATTTGGTTTCGACCCAAGGCGGTGGGCTACCAAAACGTTGATGCAACTGCCAGCGCAGCGTCAGGGCGATGCCTTGCTGCAAACCTTGTTGCACGCCTTGCTGCACGCCTTGCTGCACGCCTTGCTGCAAACCTTCTTCGCGTCCGCGCTGCATTCCAATTCGTTCAGCACTGCTGATATATCGCATGAGCCTATCCCTTG
>JAUPTV010000058.1 GCA_030917925.1 Pseudomonadota bacterium | reverse complement strand
TTGCGGATAATGTTTTGGACGCGACCCGCCACCAAATCCACCAGCTTGGAGAACACCTGACTCGTGGCTACGAAGCCACCGGCAACCCGTTCAGCCATGCCCGTCCATCGGAAATTCAGCAATGGCGCGACCTGGCCGATCTGATGCGCAAAGCGGCAGAATCCATTGACTCGTTGACCACAATCACACGCCCCACCTTAACCCTGATTCAGGGCGGCGCAAGTTCTGTTGCGGATAGCGATGTAGCGGCATTGATGGCCGCCGATGCAGTGGCCGCTATAGCGGCAAGAAAGCGGATGATGACAGCGCCCGTTCAACCGCCCGTTCAAGCCAAGAAGAGTCAATGGCCGCCGCCGAAAGGTTGGATATGGAACCATCAGACCGAGTGCTACGAACCGCCCAAGCCTAAGGTTCAGCCCGACCCGTCCGTCATTCTGCAGCCCCTCCAGATGTCCCCCAACCTCAAGTATCAACCCGGTCATGGTCTGGTCGCCATCGACCCGCAGGAAACCGCCTAATCCATCCCGCCGCGCCTGACTCCATCACCAGGCGTTTCCATTCCCGCCCATTGCACTATCCCTGGTGCCGACCCGCAGCGCATTAGACCACCCACCGCACCGTCGAGGACGACGCGAGGGCATACAGCGCCAGTACCTGGCCGTTGAAGGTGTAGAGACTGGGTTCTGCACTCTCCTCCGTCTGTGGCAGTACGGTCTGATCGAGGATTGCCGAGGGTGCTGAGGGTTCGGATAGCGGGGACACCGGCGTCATCATCCGCGCGTCTGGTTCCGAGGGGGCGCTGCGCAACTCCAAGGGACTGGGCGGGAGCGACCAAGCCGTGTAGGCCGCCAGCGCATCGGTGATCATGCACTATCTCCCACCGAGCGGCGTCAACACGGCAGGGGGCTGGCGTTCCTATAGCCCACGGAACCCGGCACGGTAGCGCGTTCGAGATCACCGATATCCTCGAGGGTCACATGGAGTTCGTTTTCCAGGCACACCACCAGACGCAGGGCGTCAATCGAATCCAGGCCGAGGTCGTGAAAACTGAGATCGGCGTCCAGGGTTTGCGGATCAACGTTCGGGAGAAACTCACGCAAAAGGAGCCGAATCTTAGCGCGTAGCAGCGCGGGGTTGATCAGGGACATCGCCATCGTTCCTTGCTCTCTCGTTCAAGCCGTCAAGATATTGCGGCGCAACATCGGTTGCGTTTATTCAAAGCAAGAAGAAGGCCATTTTTATGACCGGGAGGGTATGACTGTCTTTAAGATGCCCTTCTGGCTAAAGTTCATCTTGACGATATGAAGAGTGAATAGCGCAGAGATACGTTGTTTTGCCGCGACCAGACGCCTTCACCACCGGTTAGCCCGCAACATCCCCCCGGCCTTGGCGGCTATCGGCCCCAAGCCGGAATCACCGACCATGGCGCTCAGCGTTTCCAGCAGCGGCGCGTGGCAGAAAAGACGCCACGCCCCGTTCCCGATCAACAGTTTCTGGAATCAATAAAGCCAGCAGCGGAGCGCGGCAAAAAGACGCCGCGTACCGCCCGCGCCGCCGCCTTACCCTCCAGCGCTGACCTGCCGGAATCCACCGACCGTGCCAAGCCCCGACCCCATTGGCGACGCGCCCACTGGCACACCTTCTGGACTGGGCCGCTGAATGGCGAGCGCATTGCCCAAGTGAAATGGCTCCCGCCTATCGCGGTCGGCCTGGACGGCTAGGAACTCCCGACCGTGATCCATCCCGTCACGCCCTGACATCGGGTAAAATGGCCAGATCATTCAGAACAGGAAGCAAACCATGGCGAACCATCCTCATCGCGGAGCCGTCGCGGTTGACCTAACCGCCGACTGGACGCTTTACACCGACGCCATACCCAGAGGCAGCATCGCTCTAGGCACAGTTACACAGGGGCCAGAGAAGGGCGCACTGGTTTATCTTGAGGACACGCAGACGTATCTAATTATCGCTACGCATCTGATGCGAGAACTCAATACCCGCAAAGTCCGCGCCGCAATTCATCAAGCGCAGACCACCCCGGCCGAGCCGGAGTCTTAGCCGCACGGTCCCGCCGCCCCTACTCATCGCCAAAATGCCCGACATCCGCACCTTCCGCCCCGCCTTTTAGGAAATTTCTCCCGCAGTCATTGAACGGTCCGCCACCACGGGCCAGTTTCCGCAGCACTCCATGGTCTGACCTGCAATAAATTCACCGTCCGCAGCCACGGGAATAGGAACGCATCCCTGCGGGCGTTGCGCTCCCGGCGCAAACGCGGGATGAAGGGGCCGGACGCGCGGCGGGGCGGGTTCGTCGTCGGCGCTGGCGGGGTCTTTGCCGGTCGGCGTCGCCGCGCGGAACGTTCTGCGACACGCCGAACAGGTCCACATGGCGCGGCGTCTGGCCCGGCCCCCGCCGGCGCTTGGACAGGATAGTGGCCAAAAAGGCCCGCCCCCCGCTTGCCGTCCCCGCCTCCCCATCGCTGCGGCCCGGGGGGGCCTTCGCTTTGGGGTGGCACGGCTCGTGCGCCGGTTCCGCCCCTGCCGCGCCCCCTTC
>JAUPTV010000057.1 GCA_030917925.1 Pseudomonadota bacterium | reverse complement strand
ACCGTCAACAGGCGCTGCAGATCGCTCATACGGAAATTGAGGCGATCAATCAGGCGCTACAAACCGCCAACGCGGCCAAGAGCGAGTTCCTCGCCCACATGAGCCACGAAATTCGCACCCCACTGAACGCGGTACTCGGTCTGGCTCAGTTACTGGATCGCGAGTCGCTCAACGACCATCAGTATGACATGGTAGTGCGCATCCGGGACGCCGGTCAGTCCTTGCTCGGTATTATTAACGATATCCTGGATTTATCCAAAATAGAGGCCGGCCAGTTACCCATCGAATCACGGCCCTATGCCCTGGAAACGCTGCTGGCCCGGCTCGATAGCCTGATGGGCCATACCGCCCGCGCCAAGGGTCTCGATCTGCGCATCGAAGCCACGACGGCGCACCCTGGCCCCCTGATGGGCGATGCCCTGCGCCTGGAGCAGGTGCTGATCAATCTGATGGGCAACGCGATCAAATTTACTGAGCAGGGGGCTGTGACCCTCGAGATCGAGCGGGGCAAGACCGACGAAACGACAGTGTGGCTGCGCTTTACCGTGCGCGATACCGGCATCGGCATCGCGCCTGAAACCCTGGATCGACTGTTCACGCCTTTCACCCAGGCCGATGCCGGCACCACGCGACGCTTCGGCGGCACCGGACTGGGCTTATCCATCTGCAAGCGTCTGGTGGAACTCATGGGTGGGTCAATCGGGGCGAAAAGCCAGGCAGGGCAGGGTAGCGCCTTCTGGTTTGAGCTACCCTTCACATCGGCTCCTGAAGCTGAAATCGCCACCATCGTTGCCTCGCCGAGCGCTGAATTAGCTTTGCCGACACCTAAATTGCGCCTCAAGGGTAAGCACTTCCTGGTGGTGGACGACAGCGCCATCAATCGGGAGGTTGTCGAGCGGGTACTGGCCTTTGAAGGCGCGATGGCCACCCAGGCGGCGGATGGCCAGCAAGCGGTCCAATATCTCCAGAACCAGCCTGATGTGTTTGATGCAGTACTAATGGATATACGGATGCCGGTAATGGATGGTCTGACCGCTACCCGGCTGATCCGCAACGAACTGGGCCTGACCGCGCTGCCCATCCTCGCTCTCACCGCCGGGGTGCTGTATGAACAGCAACAGGCGGCGCACACCGCTGGCGTCAATGACGTGCTGGCTAAGCCGCTGGATCTGGAGCGGTTGGTTGCTTTGCTGTTGAAATGGATCAACTCCAATCCAAAAGTTGCCGGTGCCGCCATTTTTCAGCCTCCCCACCACAACCTTTCCGCGCCAGAGATGAAGAAATCCGAGTTGGCGGGCAACGCCAGAACCGATGATGAATTCCCGGACATCCCTGGCATTGACCGGGTCCGCGCTGCACAAGTTCTCGGCCAGAACCGGGCCTTCTTCTTGCGTCTGTTAGCGGGATTCGTCGACCAATTTACCAACGCGGTGGCGCTGACCCGCCGCGATCTGGCCCAGGACGACCGGGAAGCGGCGATCCATCGGCTGCATACCCTGCGGGGTAATGCTGGCCATCTGGGGGCGCTGGACCTCATGAGGTCGGCAGGAGAGCTGGAGGAGGCTATCGAGCGGGGGGAAGCGGATGTTGAGACCTGGCTATTGGCTTTTAATAGCCAACTCACTGCACTGATTACGGCCAGTTTGCCCTGGCGAGGAAGCGCGACGACGGTTGCCGAACCCGCCTGCTCAAAGCTGCCACCACTGGATGCCGCACACCTCGCGACCCTGCACAAGGCTTTGAATTACAATGACCTAAAAGCCCTGCGTCTTTTCCGGGAACTGCAACCGGCGCTTATGGGAACCCTGGGTAGCGCTGCCGTCGGAGCATTGGGCCACGCCATTCGTGGTCTGCGCTTCGACGAGGCGCTCGCGATTCTGGAACCGATCAGCGTGGATGTCGGCGCTGACCAACCGGATTAAAAATCTGGCGAAAAGCGGCTAATTCAAATCAGGGTCCCTGAAGTAGCGGGCACCCCAATCGGCCTGCACCACAACGCCCTTCCCATTCAATTGGTAAACCTTGATATCTGGATCGCTGGAAGCGTCAGCCGGCGAACCCGACGTGATAAATTGCTGGAGTTTTTGTGGATTATGGAATACCAGCACCTGCCGGTAAGGTTGCACCGTCGCGCCAGCGCGAAGATCCGTCCGCGCCAGTTGCATATAAGCCGCTTTGCCGGTTCGCTTTTCCACGACCACGCCGCGCCCATGAGTTTCCGCCAGCACCGCGTTCAACCCATTCACTTCAAACACGCCATAACCCGCTGCCCGTTCAATTTCCGCCTTGACCGGCGGCTTGAGCCGTTTGAGTTGTCGCAATGTCTGATCACGGATTTTCAAAACGGCCTGCTGTTGCTCCACGCGGGCTTTCTCACTGAGCGCTGAGGGTGCTGAGGCGGGTTGGTCAACTGGCTTGGGGGGACTGGCGCAACCGGCCAACAAAACAGTCAGCAGCAAGCCTGAAGCAGTTATGAATCGAAAAATCATATATTTCAGCAGGTTCATTAATTCAATCATCATCTGCAGATTGCAGGTAAACCGTCACGTCATACCGGTCACGAGGATACAGCGTCCGGGCTTTCTGATAGGCATCCTCGTCATTGTGGGCCGCGACCGTGTCTTCGACCGTCGAGTTATCCGCCAGCAGAGTGGCATAAACCAGATAAAGCGTCAGGCGTTGCTGGGCTAGTGGGGAACTGTGCATGATAGTTGTCTCCGGTGACTTACCAAGGATAAGGCCAAAGTAGTGGCTGAATCAGTTGGAAGAAAAAATTCCTGAAATAGGCAGTAACTGTTGCTGGATCTCCTGTTTGAAGACGGTAAATCTCTGCAGATGTACCTAACATAAATATGACGGAAACCATATAAATC
>JAUPTV010000056.1 GCA_030917925.1 Pseudomonadota bacterium | reverse complement strand
CATCAGAATTGACCTCACTTTATTGCTTTATCTTCAATTCTATAAATTCGCCAAAGAGAATTCAATGCACTTAAATGATACATCCCTGCGTTCGACTCCACAAGAACCCTCGAAGAACCACGAAAAAGTCCATAAAAGAAATCAGCAGTATCCGCGTAACGTTGAATATCAGTCGATTGACGAAAATTATGCACAGCCGTTTTAGGATTTTCCATTGCATAGGAAAATCGTGGCTCTCGATATGAAAGTTGTATTTCGTCTTCGCCAGATACTATATACTGATTCTCTTCAAGATCATGCAGAAAAGATAGCAAATCAGTGCTGAGTTCACTGACTGGAGCATCAATGAAAAAAGCGGCGGCCCGATCTAAAATTTCTTCAAAATGGCGCGGAGTACGATCAATTGCCCTTAGAAAATAAGCTCCAGCTTGATCGTAAACTCGGTCATGGCGAGTTAGTTGAGAAGAAATATAACCATACCCTTTAATATTACGTATAAATGTATCTTTACAAAGCCTATAAAGCATAGTGATATTACCCTAAAAATAAATCCCAATATAAGGCTTCGTGTTAAAATCACGAAGCCTTGTCTTTAAATTCTACTTGGCGCGATCACATCGATTACAGTCAAAATCGCCACCATTATTCTTAGCAGGACATCCAGCAGCATAGCTGCCGGTAGGCTTGTTGATCGCAATAATCGTTGGTTTTTGGTAACTCATAGTTGGCTCCTTGGATAATTATGGATGGTAGATTCCACATTGTGCTAGATAGCACCACCCGTTCTATCTTAGCGGACAACACTTGTCATTAGCGATTATGCTAAACTCAACCCTATGATCGCCACACAGTCAGACTATGTGTATCTACAGTAAAAGGTGTCCAAAATGAATGTCAGCGACAAGATTCGCTTCATGCGCCAACTCAAGGGATGGTCTCAGGAGCAGATGGCTGAGAAACTGGAGATGTCGCCCAATGGCTATGCCAACATCGAGCGGGGGATTACGGATGTTCAGATTTCCCGCCTGGAACAGATTGCCGATGCTTTTTGGACTAGCATCAACGAGTTAATGAATTTTGGCGAGAAAAGCATTCTGTATTATTGCGGGGATAACAACACAATCACGAATCTGCAAACACTGAATGCCTCACCGGAGAGCTTAACCGTGGAACTGCAAAAGCACCAAATCCTGCTGCAACATAAAGACAAAGAAATTAAATATTTAAAATAAATTATTGACTTGCTGAGAAGAACAGGCGCATCGGAGCAGGCTCCCTGATTTTCTGGTTCTCCTTTCTGGAGGTGGTTATGCAATCGGTTTTCACGGTACAAGATGCAGCAAAATCTTTGCGGGCGCATCCAAACTTGGTGCGGAAATTGTTGCAGCAAGGTCGGCTTGGCGGATTTCGCTTAGGCCGTTCGTGGCGAATTACTGAAAACGATTTAAACGCCTACATGGCGACGCAAGGTCGTCTAAGCCATGCTCAACGCGCACAATGGGAAGACTTGATGAAGGCGCAAGAATCTGCGCTAAAGTCGGTTTGGGACAACGAAACTGACGAGATATGGAATGATGTTTGAGGCTGGAAGTCTGGTTGTCGTTCCCTTCCCATTCTCAGACTTAACCGGAACAAAGCGGCGTCCAGTATTGCTGATGACTCCGCCAGACGCTTACGGCGATTTCATTGCTATGGCGGTTACATCCCAAAGTGGCCATGCGGCCAGCATTGCTATTTTGCCGAACCTGATCGAATCCGGGACGTTACCTAAAGCCAGTTGGATTAGAACGGACAAGATCGTTTCGCTGAATCAATCCTTGATCGTTAAAACCGTTGCAAAAATTGATGAGGCGTTGCGCCTGCAAGCAGCAAGACATTTATGCGTCAAATTACAGGAAATTTATCAATAAGTTGTCCTGGCGACGGAAAAAGGCAGGTCAACAAAAGTCCTGCGGATCAAGGACTATCAGATTGGCGATGAGGCATAACACCCTGCTCCGCCAGCGCCCAGACGATATGTTCGCCCACCAGTTCCGATACCTGCGTCAACCGCGCCTGCAAAGCCCTCACTATCTCCGGCGAATAAGGCGCATTCCCTAGCGCCACCGCGATATTGCGCAACCAGCGCTCATGACCGATACGGCGAATCGCGCTGCCCTCGGTACGGCGCAAAAACTCCGCCTCATCCCAACCGAACAATTCAACCAGATCAGGCGCATCCAGCCCATGCCGGACGCGGAAATCCGGCTCCATCGCCGGTCGGGCAAACCGGTTCCACGGACAGACTAACTGGCAATCATCGCAACCGTAAATCCGATTACCCATGGCGCGGCGAAATTCCAACGGAATCGGCCCATGCAATTCAATGGTGTGGTAGGAAATACAGCGACGGGCATCCACTTGATAAGGAGCGACAATCGCCTGGGTTGGGCAGATGTCCAGACAGGCCGTACAGCGCCCACAATGTCCGGGCGTCGGCTGATCGACCGGCAAGGGCAGATCCGCATAAATTTCCCCGAGAAAGAACCAGGACCCGGCGCGACGATCCAGCAAATTACTGTGCTTGCCGATCCAGCCCAGCCCCGCCTTTTCCGCCAGCGCCTTTTCCAGCACGGGGGCGCTATCGACGAACACCCGATAGCCCAACGGGCCAATCGCGGCGGTGATGCGATCCGCCAACCGTTGTAGCCGGTTCCGCAACACCTTGTGATAATCCCGGCCCAGCGCATAACGCGACACATAGCCCAAATCACGCTGATTCAGCACCGCCCAGGGATCGGCGGCGGCGGGCGGCAGGTAATCCATCCTCGCCGCAATCACCCGCACCGTGCCGGGAACCAGTTCCGCCGGGCGACTGCGCTTGACGCCATGCCGGGCCATATAATCCATGTCGCCATGAAACCCGGCCGCCAGCCAGTCCAGCAACCGGGCTTCGGGTCCGCTGAGATCAATGTCGGCAATCCCGACCTGCTGGAAACCCAATTCCCGCCCCCAGGTTTTGATGCTCGCAGCGAGTTCGGACAGCGTGGTTTCAGGATGAACCGGTTGCATATATCCTCCGGCATTGCTAGAAAACGGATTTATCCAGTAGCAGCGAAGAAAATGCCCGGAGTTTTTCATGTTCGCTGTTTTGGCTTCTATACTTCCAACAAAAAACAATCACGATTCTAATAACCTGCGCGAACCAGGTTTCACCTGCTACGCGACGGGCCGAGGCAAACGCTGATGATCATTCCCGTCATTCTTTCCGGCGGCAGCGGTACACGGTTATGGCCGCTGTCCCGCGAGACCTATCCCAAACAGTTCCTGCCGCTGGTGGACCGTAACACCATGCTGCAAAACACCGCGTTGCGGGTTGCCGGCCTGCACGACATGGCCGCGCCCATGATTGTTTGCAATGAGGATCACCGCTTCATGGTGGCGGAACAACTGCGGTCGGTCGGTATCCACCCGGCTGCCGTTATGCTGGAGCCAGTGGGTCGCAATACCGCCCCGGCAGTGGCGGTTGCAGCCTTACAGGCCCAGAGCGCCGGCGCTGATCCGCTCCTGCTGATCCTGCCTGCCGATCATGTCATCACTGACGTCGCCGGTTTCCGCGCCGCCATTCTCCAGGTTGCGCCGCACGCGGAAGCCGGACGCCTGATCACCTTCGGTATTGTGCCCAGCGCTCCGGAAACCGGCTACGGTTATATCAAAGCGGGGTCTTCTATCAATGACGCTCAGGTTTACGCGGTCGACCGCTTCGTGGAAAAGCCGGATTCGGCTACGGCGCAACATTATCTGGAATCCGGCGATTACTACTGGAACAGCGGCATGTTCATGTTCCGCGCCTCAGCCTTCCTGGCGGAACTGGAACGGTTTGCCCCGGCCATGCTGATAGCCTGTCAACAGGCATTGACTCTTGGTCGGCCCGAACGGGATTTTCTGTGGCTGGACCGCGAGGCATTCGCTGCCTGCCCGAAAGATTCCATCGACTACGCCGTGATGGAGAAAACCGATCACGCGGTGGTCATGCCGCTGGCAGTGGGCTGGAACGATGTCGGCTCCTGGTCGGCGCTGTGGGAAGCGGGCGAACGGGATCAGGAGGGCAATATCGAACGTGGCGATGTCATCAGTATTGATACCCGCGATTCCTACATTGACGCCGGTTCGCGACTGGTCGCCACGGTAGGCGTTGAGCATTTGGTAGTGGTCGAAACTTCCGACGCGGTGCTGGTGGCCAGCAAGGAGCGGGTGCAGGACGTTAAAGCAGTGGTCGATCAACTCAAAACTCGCCAACGTTCCGAAGGGCGCTTGCACCGCAAGGTCTACCGGCCCTGGGGTTGCTATGATTCCATTGATTTCGACCAACGATTCCAGGTCAAGCGCATCACGGTCAATCCCGGCGCCAGCCTGTCTTCGCAAATGCACCACCACCGGGCGGAACATTGGGTCGTTGTGCATGGCACCGCGCGCGTGACCCGGGGCGAAGAAGTGTTTCTGCTGACTGAGAATCAGTCCACCTATATTTCCGTCGGGGTCCGTCACCGATTGGAAAATCCGGGCAAGATTCCACTGGAAATTGTCGAAGTGCAGTCCGGCAGCTATCTGGGTGAAGACGACATTGTGCGCTATGACGATGCCTATGGGCGGGAAGAAAGCGAGGGGGAAAAATGCTGAGTTCCGAACTGAACAGTTTTAAGGCCTACGATATTCGCGGGCGCCTTCCCGATGAACTCAACGAAGATTTGGCGTATCGCATTGGCCGGGCCTATGCGGCGTTGCTGCGGCCTCGCCGGGTCGCGGTCGGTCACGATGTGCGCCTGAGCAGTCCCGGATTGAGCGCAGCGCTGACGAAGGGTCTGCTGGAGGGCGGGACCGACGTGCTGGATATCGGGTTATGCGGCACCGAGGAAATTTATTTCGCCACGTTTGCGCACCGACTCGATGGCGGCATTATGGTCACCGCCAGCCACAATCCGATGGATTACAACGGGATGAAACTGGTCCGCGAACAGGCCAAGCCGATCAGTGGCGACAGCGGCCTGTTTGCCATCCGTGATCTGGCCGCTGCCGGTGATTTCCCGCCGGTCAAATCGCGAAGTGCGCGAGGTGCGCTGAGCCATTGGCCGGATAAGGGTGACTATCTGCGGCATCTGCTCGGCTACATCGACCCTGGCGCGCTAAAACCGCTGAAAATTGTGGTCAATGCGGGCAACGGTGGGGCGGGAACGATCATTGATGGGCTGGAACCGGGTCTGCCCTTCCAGTTCAGCAAAATTCACCATGAACCGGATGGAACCTTCCCCCATGGTATTCCCAATCCCCTGCTGCCGGAATGTCGGGACGCGACGGCGCAGGCGGTGCGCGAGCAGGGAGCGGATCTGGGAGTGGCCTGGGACGGCGATTTTGATCGCTGCTTTTTCTTCGACGAGACCGGGCGGTTCATTGAAGGTTATTACCTGGTCGGCCTGCTGGCGGAAACACTGCTGGCGCAACACCCCGGCGCGAAGATCATCCATGACCCCCGGTTGACGTGGAATACCATGGAGCAAGTGCGTGCTGCGGGCGGCATTCCTGTGCAGAGCAAAACCGGCCACGCCTTCATCAAGGAGCGGATGCGGCAGGAAAATGCGCTGTATGGCGGGGAAATGAGCGCCCATCACTACTTCCGCGAATTTGCCTATTGCGACAGCGGGATGATTCCCTGGCTGTTGATTGCGGAACTGTTGAGCCAGTGGGGCCAACCGTTATCCGCACTGGTGAATGCGCGAATGCAGGCGTTTCCGTGCAGCGGTGAAATCAATTTCCGGGTCGCCAATGCGTCGGCCAAAGTTGCAGAGATTCGCGCCGCCTGGGCGGATCAGCAACCCATGGTGGATGAGACCGATGGCCTGAGTCTGGAATTTGCCGACTGGCGGTTCAATCTGCGTTCGTCCAACACCGAACCGTTATTGCGGTTGAACGTGGAAACACGCGGCGACGCCGAATTGCTGATACGCCGCACCCGGGAGTTGCAAACGCTGATCGCTGATCGCTGATTGACGGTGGACTGCGATGCGGCATGGGTTCCCCGTCTGCTAAAGTTTAGTGGACGCGGTCGCCCCTCGTCGGACAACCCCGCGCCTGCGTCGCGCCAGCAGGCAAATGGACTAAAAAAAAACAACATTCCTGTCCCCCCAAATGCCGAGCAACTCTCAATGAATACCCCTACCCCTGCTGATCCTGCGACAGCCAGGCTCGCCCTGATTGCACCGCTCTCCGGCCCGCTGATCCCTCTGGAGCGGGTTCCTGATCCGGTGTTCGCCCAGAAAATGGTCGGCGACGGGATTTCTATCGACCCGTTGGATCAATGCTTGCGCGCACCTTGTGCGGGCCGGATCGTCCAGTTGCATCCGGCAGGACATGCCGTGACCGTGGCAACCCCGGAAGGCATTGAAATCCTGATGCATATCGGCCTGGATACCGTCAATCTCAAGGGTTCCGGGTTTACGCCTCACGTTAAGGTCGGTGATACGGTGAAGGTGGGCGATGCGCTGATCGAGTTCGACGCCGACTACATCGCCACCCACGCCAAGAGCCTGTTGACGCAGATCGTTATCACCAACAGCGAACGGGTGGCGGAATTTAAACCCGCGACCGGCAGCGTTGTCGTGGGTCGGGATGTGGCGCTGGAATTGATGCTGGCTGGCGCTGAAACCGGGGTGGTGGTGGAGTCCGCGAAAAT
The DNA here is from genome assembly GCA_030917925.1 of Pseudomonadota bacterium. Lineage (GTDB taxonomy): Bacteria > Pseudomonadota > Gammaproteobacteria > Competibacterales > Competibacteraceae > UBA2383. The sequence goes on along the minus strand of JAUPTV010000056.1, from coordinate 30,641 downwards.
CGTGACGTCCGAAGCGATTCTCATCCCCAATCCCACCGGCCTGCATGCCCGTCCGGCGGCAGTGCTGGCCAACCTCGCCAAGAAATTCAAAGCCGATATTCAGATCCAGAAAGGCGCTGCGCAGGCCAATGCCAAAAGCGTCGTCGCCATTATGGGGCTGGAAATCAATCAGGGCGACAAGATTACCCTGCTGGCCAAGGGTGAAGAGGCGGAAGCGGCGATTGCGACGTTGACCCCGCTGTTGTGGGAAGGCTTGGGCGATCAAGGGTGCGCTCCGGCTCCGGCTCCCGCCAGCTTTGTCACCCCCGCTAACGCCGCCCCGGCCCCGCAACCCCGTTCCGAAGATCCCAACCTGTTGATCGGCGTCGCCGCTTCACCAGGACTGGCGGTGGGTGTGGTGTTCCAGGTCCGCCATGCGGAAATTACTGTGGTGGAAGACGCCGAGGGTTCTCCGCAACAGGAACGCGAGCGACTGGATCACGCCATCGATGAAGCGCGGCGGCAACTGGAGGCGTTGCAGGCGCGGTTGCATGGCGGCGGTGCGGCGGATAAAGCCGCGATTTTCGCCGCCCATCAGGAATTGTTGGATGACCCCGATCTGCTGGACATTGCCTATTCCGCCCTGGCCAAAGGTAAGAGCGCGGCTTTCGCCTGGCAACGGGCATTCACCACACACGCCGACCGGCTGGCCGGATTGCGCAATGAGCTGCTGGCGGCGCGGGCCAATGACCTGCGCGATGTGGGACGGCGGGCGCTGAGTCTGCTGACCGGAGTGCAACCGGAACGCCCAGACCCGCCGAATAACGCCATTCTTATCGCTGAAGAACTGACGCCATCCGACACCGCCAGCCTGGATCGCCATAAGGTGCGCGGCTTCTGTACGACGCTGGGCGGCGCGACTTCGCATGTCGCCATTCTGGCGCGTTCGCTGGACATTCCAGCGGCGGCGGGCATGGAACCGGGCGTGCTGGAATTGCCGAATGGAACTCCCGTTATTCTCGATGGCGGTAAGGGGACGCTGCGGCTGAATCCCAGTACAGAGGAGGTCGAGCGCATTCGCCAGACTCAGGAACGGGTCGCGGAGCGGCGGCATATCGATTTGGGGGAAGCACAAAAACCGGCTGTTACTCGCGATCACCATGTAGTGGAAGTGGTGGGCAATATTGGCGGCCTGGCCGATGCTGAACAAATTCCCGGCCTGGGCGGGGAAGGCGTCGGTCTGCTGCGTTCGGAATTTCTGTTTCTGGAGCGCAGCACCGCCCCGAATGAGGATGAGCAATTTGCGGCCTACAAAGCGATTACCGAAGCGCTGGGACCGAACCGGCCTCTGATCATCCGCACCCTGGATGTCGGCGGCGACAAGCCACTGGCCTATCTGCCAATTCCCAAAGAGGACAATCCCTTTCTGGGCGAACGGGGTTTACGGGTGGGGCTGGATCGCCCGGAAATCCTGCGCACCCAGTTGCGGGCAATTTTGCGCGCCGCCGCGTTCGGCAAAATTCGCGTCATGTTCCCGATGGTCGGTCTGCTGTCGGAACTGCGCGACGCCAAGGCTATTCTCGAAGAGGAACGACAGCGCCTGAACGCGCAACCGATTGAAACCGGCATCATGGTGGAAATCCCCGCAGCGGCGGTCATGGCCGCGCAATTCGCTCGTGAAGCCGATTTCTTCTCCATCGGCACCAATGATTTAACCCAGTACACACTGGCCATGGATCGCGGGCATCCGAAACTCGCCCCCAAAGTAGACGGACTGAATCCCAGCGTTCTGCAACTGATCGCCTGGACCGTGCAGGCCGCCCACACCGAGGGAAAATGGGTAGGCGTCTGTGGCGGCATCGCCGGCGACCCGCAAGCCGTGCCCCTGCTGATCGGCATGGGCGTCGATGAGCTGAGCGTCAGTGTGCCGATCATTCCCAGCATCAAAGCGCAAATTCGCCGGTTGCAGTTCAGCGACTGTCAGGCGCTGGCGCAACAGGCGCTGACCCTGGAAACGGCAGCTCAAGTGCGGGCGCTCTGCCCCGATCCTGACCACGCCTGAGCGTCTGGAGAACTCTGTCATGTGGCAATCTGCCTTTTCCTTCCTGCAAAAAATCGGCAAAGCGTTAATGTTGCCGGTTTCCGTACTCCCCGTTGCTGGCATCCTGCTCGGCGTCGGCAGCGCGAAATTCACCTGGCTGCCCGAAACGCTGTCCAGCGTCATGGCGCAGTCCGGTGGGGCGATTTTCGGTAGCCTGGCGATTATTTTCGCCATTGGCGTCGCGCTGGGGCTGACCAAAAATGACGGTGTTTCAGCCTTGGCGGCGGTCGTCGGCTATGTCGTACTGCTCGCTACTCTGGGCGTCATGGCCAAAACGCTGGGCGTCGAGAGCAAAAGTCTGATGGGCATTGACGCCATCGATACCGGCGTGTTTGGCGGCATTGTGATCGGCGGCGTGGCGGCGGGTTTGTTCAACCGCTATTACCGGATTGAATTGCCGTCCTATCTGGGCTTTTTCGCCGGCAAGCGCTTCGTGCCGATTGCCACGGCCTTCGCCGCTATCGCCATCGGCATCCTCCTCAGTTTCGTGTGGCCGCCGATTGGCCAGGGCATCCAGACCTTCTCCCACTGGGCGGCGGAGGGCAATCCGGCCATGGCGTTTAGTCTCTATGGCGTGATTGAACGGCTGTTGCTTCCCTTTGGCCTGCATCATATCTGGAATGTGCCGTTCTTCTTTGAAGTCGGCAACTATGCGGACCCGACCACCGGTAAGATGATCACCGGGGAAATTCAGCGCTACATCGCTGGCGATCCGACTGCGGGCAACCTGGCGGGCGGCTACTTGTTCAAAATGTGGGGACTGCCGGCGGCGGCGATTGCGATGTGGCATTGCGCCCGCCCGGAAAATCGCGCCAAGGTCGGCGGCATCATGATTTCAGCAGCGCTCACCTCCTGGCTGACCGGCATCACCGAACCGATTGAATTCAGCTTCATGTTCCTGGCCCCGGTGCTGTACGTCATTCATGCGCTGCTGGCCGGCGTGGCCTACTTCATCTGCATCGAACTGGGCATCAAGCACGGCATGACCTTCTCGCACGGGACGATTGACTACATCCTGCTGTTCCCGCAATCGACCCACGCCGGGTGGTTGCTGATCCTCGGTCCGTTGTGGGCGGCGTTGTACTACACGGTGTTCCGGGTGGTGATTACCCGATTTGATCTCAGGACGCCGGGCCGGGACATCGAGGAAGCGGTCGTTTCCAGCGAAGTGGCGACTGACATCGCGCACGGCTTCGCCAGGCAACTGGTGCTGGCCTTCGGCGGACGTAGCAACATCATTAGTCTGGACGCCTGCATTACCCGGTTGCGGGTTGAACTGAACGATGTGAACCGGGCCAGCAGCGACAAACTCAAGGCGCTGGGTGCGGCGGGCGTACTCACGGTCGGCAATAGCCTGCAAGCGATCTTCGGCACCCGGTCGGAAAATCTGAAAACTGATATGGAAGAGTACCTGCGCACGGCCGGGCCGGAAGCGGATGCCGTAGAAGAACCATCGCCGGTGAGTGCGCCCGCGCCCGCCGGTCTCATCGCCAAACTGCGCGATCCAGAAGCGGCGGGCAAGGCGCGGGATTTCATTGCCGCGTTGGGCGGGGCTATGAACATTCAGCGAGTCGATGCCTGCGCGGAAACCCGGTTGCGGCTGGTGGTCGATGATGAGGCGTCCGTAAATGAATCAGCGTTGCAAGCGGCGGGGGTAGCCGGCGTCATGCGGTTAGCGGGGGGCACCCTGCATCTGATCGTGGGCCTCAACGCCGATCAGTATGCGGCGGAAATGCAAGGGCAATTGGCAGGGCTTTGACATCCTCCCCGCCGTATAGTCTTTCCGGCTGATCAGTGGACATCCAGAACCACCCCGTAGCTTCGCGCTACCCCTCCTTGGTCAAGGAGGGGAATTCGGAAATCCGGTGATCATAGGGAAAGGCGACAATAGCAAAAAGAGGCGAATTCAGTTCGCCGCCCTCCGGGTGCCTGTGGATAACTCTGTGGATAACTTTTGTGAATGCCGTCTGACTGTTGACGACTATCGTGTAAATGACCGTTTAATGACGTTTTGATTAGTCTTTTTTATTTTTATTATTCAATCTATTGTAGATAAGACTTGGAATCGTGAAAGGATTTTTTGCGGAAGTCAGCGGGGTCAGACGCCGGAAAGCGGGATTTCAGGGATTTCACAAGCCTGTGGATAAGTCAAGCCTGCTGAAGACGGAGATTCTCATTCGATCCGGAAATCGCGGAAATCCTGATGGGGCGCGGTTTCGCAGTGGACATCACTCACAGAAGCGGGGGGCGGGCCTTGCCAAAGCCAGTTGCGAAGGGCCATAACCGCCTGTTCCTCGCCGCAGGCTACGACTTCAACCCGCCGATCCGGCAGATTGCGCACATAACCCGTGACGCCCAGTGCCAGTGCTTTATCGACAGTCGCGTAGCGAAAACCGACGCCCTGGACCCGGCCGCTAACCTGGCAGCGTAGACACAACGTTTTCATGGTATTTTCTTCTGGACTGGCGTTGAACGGGGCTGCGGATTGTTGGACGCGGTTTCCCGTGCCTTGATAGCTTGCGCCCGGGCATCAAGCGCATACCGGCGCGCTGTTTCATAAGCGCCGGTTTCCAGATCAGTCTGAGCCTTGCGCAGCAACACCTGCGCCGCGGTCAGACTTTCCGGCGAATACTGGGCGGCACCGACGGCCTCGGCGGCGCGGATAGCCTGACGGGCGTCGCTCATCTCTTGTACGGGGGGAGCCGTTGCACAGGCCGTCAGCGCCAGTATCAGAATGGCGAATGGCATGAGTCGGTTCATCAAGGTTTTGAAATTCAGCATCGCCACCGGGCGCAAAGCTTGAGTGAATACGATAAATTTAACGCTAACACTGGTTTCCCCGGTCGTCAAGCCAGTTGGCAGGCGCAGACGGGCGCGGGAGAACCCCGGATCAACAGGAGAGAGTAAAGACGAATGGGCGAGATTCTGGTGTTGTACTACAGCCGGACGGGTGGAACCGCGGAAATGGCGCGACAGGTTGCGCGGGGCGTGGAAGAAACGCCGGGGATGATGGCGCGGTTGCGCACCGTGCCAGCGATCTCGACCGTTTGCGAGGCGGTAGAAGACGATATTCCGGCAACGGGTCCGCCTTATGTACGTCTGGAGGATCTTCAGGAATGCGCCGGGCTGGCTCTGGGCAGTCCAACCCGGTTCGGCAATATGGCCGCCCCGCTCAAGTATTTTCTGGATTCTACTGGCGGCCTGTGGCTGGCGGGCACCTTGTCCGGGAAACCGGCGGGGGTATTCACCTCAGCCTCGACCCTGCATGGCGGTCAGGAATCCACGCTGTTGACCATGATGTTGCCATTGCTGCATCATGGAATGTTGTTGGTTGGTTTGCCATTCACCGAGAGGGCGCTGCATGAGACTCGAAGCGGGGGTACGCCTTACGGCCCCAGCCATTGCTCGGGGCCGGAATCCAAAACCCGACTGGATAGTGAAGAAAAAGGCTTGTGTCGGGCGCTGGGTCGGCGACTGGCGGACGTTGCGCAGCGTTTGGCGGCGGTGTGAAATAAGCTTGCAAAGTTTTGGCCATTCATGTTATCTTTGCTTTCTCAGATGCGGGGTGGAGCAGTCCGGTAGCTCGTCGGGCTCATAACCCGAAGGTCGTAGGTTCGAATCCTGCCCCCGCTACCAATTTTCAAGGAAAGCCCTTCAAGGGCTTTTTTTGTGGGGATGTGTGCAGCGTTGTCCGGGATGGCGCTGGATGAGGGATTGATGAATAGATTGAGTGCCGCAACGGGTCAACCAAACGAGGGTGAACAAGTGGGCCGCAGGCCCCTTTTTTATTTCCGGTGGTCAAAATGCATGAAAACGTGTCAGCGCTCGAACGGATCCTGACCGCTGTCGTAGAGGCCATGGGGTACGAATGGGTCGGTATGGAGTTTCATCCTCGCCGAAATAATGCCCTGTTGCGGATTTATATTGACAATAAAGCCGGTATCACTGTGGACGATTGCCAGCGCGTCAGCCATCAGGTCAGTGGCGTCCTGGACGTTGAGGATCTGATCGCCGGGCAATACACCCTGGAAATCTCTTCGCCGGGGCTGGATCGTCCCTTATTCGGGGCGGAACATTATGAGCGCTTTGCCGGTTCGGAGGTACGACTGCAACTACGGGAAATGCTTAATGGTCGGCGAAAACTGATCGGTCGTCTACAGGGGATACGCGACGGCGAGGTGGTGATCGTGGACAGCGAGGGACAGGAATGGCGGGCGCCGCTCGAGCAGATTGACAAGGCTCGGCTGGTTCCCCAAATCTAAGACGGGACGACAGCGGGCGGAACCGGCTGAGAGGCAGAACGACATGCGCATTAAAGACAGCAAAGAAGGCAACAAAGAAATTCTGCTGGTGGTGGATGCCGTTTCCAATGAAAAAGGCGTCAATAAGGAAATCATTTTTGGCGCTCTCGAAGTGGCGCTGGCGTCAGCCGCCAAAAAACGTTATTCAGGCGAGCCTGATGTGCGTGTTGCAATTAATCGGCGTACTGGTGGTTATGAAACCTTTCGGCGCTGGTTGGTCGTATCCGACTCGGCGCTGATTGAACATCCGGACCGGCAGATGAAACTGGCCGATGCTCGCCGGCTTAAGGCGGATGTTCAAGTTGACGAATTCGTTGAATCGCTGCTGGAAAACGCTGACTTTGGCGGGCGCATCGCTGCCCAGACCGCCAAACAGGTCATCGTTCAGAAAGTGCGGGACGCCGAACGCGCCCAGGTGGTCGACGCCTACCTGCATCGCAAGGGCGAATTGATTAGCGGCGTCGTCAAGCGCCTGGAGCGTGGCGATGTGATCATGGATGTCGGCGGCAACGTCGAGGCCAAGGTCGCCCGTGAAGATCTGATTGCCCGTGAGTCGTTTCGCATCGGTGAGCGGATTCGCGGTTATTTGAGGGATGTGCGCAGTGAACAGCGCGGGCCACAGTTATTTGTCAGTCGAGTAGCGCCGGAATTCCTGATCGCGTTATTTACCCTGGAAGTCCCCGAAATCAACCAGGGCGTGATCGAAATCAAGGGCGCTGCCCGCGATCCCGGTTCACGCGCCAAGATTGCGGTCAAGAGCAAGGATGCGCGCATCGATCCGATCAGCGCCAGCGTAGGAATGCGCGGCGCACGGGTGCAAAGTGTCTCTAATGAATTAGCCGGTGAACGTGTCGATATCGTCCGCTGGGATGACGACGCAGTGCGGTTCGTCATGAACGCTATGTCGCCGGCGGAAGTGGATTCGGTCATTGTTGACGAAGACACCCACAGTATGGATATTATTGTTTCTGAAGAGAAACAATTGGCTCAGGCGATTGGCAAGGGCGGTCAGAACGTCCAATTGGCCAGCCGGCTGACCGGGTGGACGCTGAATGTGATGACCGGCGAGCAGGCGCGCGCTCGGCGTGGTCAGGAAGATGACACGCTCCAGCAGATGTTTATGGAGCAACTGAACGTCGATGACGAAACCGCCACAATTCTGGTGCGCGAAGGGTTCGCCAGCCTGGAGGAGGTCGCCTATGTGCCGACTCAGGAAATGCTGGAAATCGCTGAATTCGACCAGGACATTGTCGATGAGTTGCGTGGACGAGCTCGCGATGTACTGTTGACGCGGGCGATCGCGGCGGAAGAGCGGTTCGGTGACGCCCAGCCGGCGGAAGATCTCCTGGGGATGGCGGGAATGAACGAAGCGCTGGCCTTTAAGCTGGCGGGCCATGGCATTGTGACCATGGACGACTTGGCCGAGTTGTCGGTCGACGATCTCAATGAAATAGCCGGGTTGGACGAACAACAGGCGGCAAAATTGATCATGACGGCGCGGGCGCCCTGGTTTTCCAAAGAATGAACAGTCACCCGGCGCGGCCTGGGGGTAAAGAATGACGGATGTAACGGTCAAACAGTTTGCGACGGTAGTCGGCATCCCGGTGGATCGCTTGTTGGAGCAGTTCGCCGAGGCCGGTATCACGGTCGCTAGTGCGGAATCAGCGATTACGGAAAAGCAGAAAGTGGATCTTTTGGCTCATTTGCGCCGAAGCCATGGCGGCCAGCCCACGCCGGGCGCGTCCGAGCCGAAAAAAATTATTCTCAAGCGCAAGACGCATAGCGAAATCAAAATGGGTGGCAACACCCCTGGCCAGGTAAAAACGGTCAGCGTTGAGGTGCGTAAGAAGCGTACTTATGTCAAACGCAGTCTGGTGGATGATGAAACTACCCGCCGCCGTGGGCCGACCGTTCCGGTCGAAACGCCGTCGCCTGCCATTGTGGCGGTCGAAGCGTCGCTGCCTCAGGAGCCAGTACGGGAATCCTCTCCGCAACTGGAAGTAGCGTCGCCACCCGTCATGGGTGACGAGGGCGCTCGTCCCGAGGAAATGGTCGCCGAAGGTCCCACCCTTGTTTCAAAACCCACGCCGCGTCCGACTGAAGCGCCACGCGGTACTGAGGAACCCACGCCGCGTCCGGCTGAAGCGCCACGTCGTACTGAGGAATCCGCACGACGTCCGGCTGAAGCGCCACGTCGTACTGAGGAATCCGCACGACGTCCGACTCAAGAACCCGCGCCACGCCGCGCCGAAGATGCCCCACGCCGTCCGGCAACGGAGCAGCCCCGCCGTCGGCCAGAATCCGATCAGCGCCGCAAGCCTGCGGATCGTCCCCCATCAGCCCGACCTGCCGAAACCCCAGCGCGTAGACCCCCCAGCGCTGGCGCTCCGGCCGCGCCCCGGCGTGAACCGGGCACCGGCAGCAGCCCAGGCGCTGAAACCCGACCTAAAAAACCTGGCGAATCCACGCCGGAAAATCGGCCGCGGAAACGGACCGATACGCCCGCTCGTCCTCCCGCCAAGGGTCGGGGCGAAGGCCATGCTCCCAGCCCCCGCCGTGATGAAGTCCTTGGTGGTGACCGGTTCCCACGGGGTGATGTGCAAAGTGCGCTGGAAAAAGGCGAGCGTCGCCGTCCTCGCAAAAGCAAAGTGGTTAAAACTGCAGCGCCAGCGCAACGGCATGGCTTTGCCAAACCGACCGCGCCGATGGTGCGAGAAGTGATCCTGCCCGAGACGATTAGCGTCGCCGATTTGGCCCAGAAGATGTCGGTCAAAGCGACCGAGGTCATCAAGACCTTCCTGAAGATGGGCCTGATGGTCACGATCAATCAGGTGATCGATCAGGACACGGCAGCGCTGGCCGTGGAGGAAATGGGTCACACCTACAAGCTGCTCAGAGAAAACGCGCTTGAAGAAGATTTAAGCGCCGAATCGACGGGTGGCGAAGCGCTGTCGCGCCCACCAGTGGTAACGATCATGGGTCATGTCGATCACGGCAAGACCTCGCTGCTCGACCATATCCGCCGGACCCGGGTCGCGGCGGGCGAAGCGGGCGGCATTACCCAGCATATCGGCGCTTACCATGTCAAAACGCCCAAGGGCGTCATTACCTTCCTCGATACGCCGGGACATGCCGCGTTTACCGCCATGCGCGCCCGTGGTGCCAAAGCGACTGACGTGGTGGTGCTGGTGGTGGCTGCCGATGATGGCGTGATGCCGCAGACTCAGGAGGCGATCCAGCACGCCCGTGCTGCCGGAGTGCCCCTGGTGGTGGCCGTCAACAAAATGGACAAGGCGGGCATCGACATTGATCGGGTCAAGAGCGAGTTGTCCGTGCAAGGCGTGATTTCCGAGGAATGGGGTGGCGATACGCTGTTTACCTATGTTTCGGCCAAATCCGGTTTGGGCATCGATGAGTTACTTGACAAGATTCTGGTGCAGGCCGAAGTGCTGGAACTGAAATCACCGGTCGACGGCTCCGCCAAGGGCGTGGTGATTGAATCGCGGCTCGACAAGGGCCGGGGTCCGGTGGCGACGGTGCTGGTGCAAAGCGGCACGCTGCGCAAGGGCGACATGATTCTAAGCGGCCTTGAATACGGTCGGGTGCGCGCCATGCTCAACGAAAATGGCCAGACCGTCGCTGAAGCGGGGCCATCGATTCCGGTGGAAATCCTGGGTTTGTCCGGGACACCCAAGGCGGGCGATGAAGTGATTGCGGTGGCTGACGAACGCAAGGCGCGGGAAATCGCGCTGTTCCGGCAGAGCAAGCTGCGCGAAGCCCAGTCGCAAAAACCGGTGATTGGTATCGAAGGAATATCCAAACAGTTCGAGGCTGGCCAGGTCAACATCGTCAACGTGGTGCTTAAAGCCGATGTGCAGGGTTCCGCAGAGGCGATTGTCGACGCGCTGACCCGGCTGTCCACTGACGAAGTGCGGGTCAAGATTATTGCCAGCGGCGTCGGCGGCATCAATGAGTCGGATGTGAATCTGGCGCGTAACGCCAAAGCGCTCATCATTGGCTTCAATGTCCGCGCCGACAACGTCGCCCGCAAACTGGCGGAAGAAGAAGGACTGAAGCTGCACTACTACAGCATCATCTATGAGCTGATCGATCACATCAAGCAGGCCATGGTCGGGATGCTCAAGCCGGAATTCAGGGAAGATATTGTCGGTCTGGCCGAAGTCCGGCAGGTATTCCGTTCGCCCAAGTTTGGCGTAGTGTCCGGCTGCATGGTGGTCGATGGCGTGGTGCGCCGTAACAATCCGGTTCGTGTCTTGCGCAACAACGTCGTGGTTTTTGAAGGGGCACTGGATTCCTTGCGCCGCTTCAAGGAAGACGCCAGCGAAGTGCGCGCCGGCATGGAGTGCGGAATCGGCGTGAAGAACTACAATGACATCCACGAAGGCGATCACATCGAGGTCTTCGAACGGATACAGGTCGAGCGTACCTTGTAGTTCGCAGCCGGAGAATCCACGCGATGGCGACCAAAACTATTCCACGCACCCGCCGGGTCGGCGAGCAGATTCGCCGGGAACTGGCCGAGTTGATCCGCGATGAATTGCGCGATCCGCGTCTGGCGCTGATTTCCATGACCACAGTGGAAGTCAGTCGGGATCTGGCCTATGCCCGGATTTTTGTGACGCTGATGGGCGATCCAACCGAGCGCAACGAGCGGGTGGCCGAACTCAACCGCGCCGCACCCTTGCTGCGCCGGGAATTGGGGCGGCGGATGCGGCTACGGGTCGTTCCGAAGCTGGACTTTCGCTATGATGAAGTGGTCGAGCAGGGTGCCCGGCTGTCGGCGCTGATTGACGCCGCGGTCGCTGCCGATGCCAGCCATCACCATGATGAGTCTGCGCCGTGAGCGGACGTCCCCGCCGTTCGGTTGATGGGGTCCTGTTGCTGGATAAGCCCATTGGCTTAACCTCCAACGCGGCGTTGCAAACGGTCAAGCGCCTGTATCAGGCGGCCAAAGCCGGTCATACCGGTAGCCTCGATCCGTTAGCCAGTGGTCTGTTGCCGATCTGTCTGGGCGAAGCGACCAAGCTGTCAGGATTTTTGCTGAACGCCGATAAGAGCTACCAGTTCACCTGTCGGCTGGGGGTTGTGACCACGACCGGCGATGCTGAAGGCGAGGCCACTTTAACCCGTCCGGTAGCGCCGTTAAGCCGCGAGCAGGTAGAAGCTGCGTTGCAACCGTTTACCGGTGTGATCGAACAAATTCCGCCAATGTATTCCGCCCTGAAGCGCCACGGCCAGCCGCTGTACAAACTGGCCCGCCAAGGCATCGAAGTGGAGCGGGAACCCCGTCAGGTCACCGTTCATGAACTGCGATTGCTGCGGCTGGAAGGCGAGGAACTGGAATGTACCCTGCGCTGTTCCAAGGGCACCTACGTTCGCACCCTGGCGGTTGATCTGGGCGAGGCGCTGGGCTGTGGTGCGCATATCTCGGCGTTACGCCGGACCGCCGTGGAACCCTATGACGCCAGCCGCATGGTCACGCTGGATGCTTTATGTGATCGGGCAGAACAGGGGCTGGCGGCGCTGGATGAAGTACTGTTACCGCTGGACAGCGCCGTCATGCAATGGCCGGCGGTGCGGGTGCGCGGCGATGTAGCTTTTTACCTGCGGCAAGGCCAACCGGTCCTGGTGCCGCATGCGCCCACTCAGGGCTGGGTGCGCCTGTATGAAGGCGAACACAACTTCCTGGGCCTCGGTGAAATTCTCGACGATGGCCGGGTCGGGCCACGCCGACTCTTGGCCGGCCATCGCTAATCCAGGGCGATCAAGGTGCGTGATACGCAACTAAAGTGTCCTCTTAATCAATTGTTGAATCCCTCTACGTTGGAGAGTAACCCCCATGCCGCTTAAAACTGAGCAAAAATTGCAGATCGTGCAGGATTATCAACGGGGCGCTGCCGATACCGGTTCCCCGGAGGTGCAGGTCGCGCTGTTGACCCACCGGATCAACGGCTTACAGCCCCACTTTGGCGAACACAAGAAAGACCATCATTCCCGGCGCGGACTGTTGAAGATGGTCAATCAGCGCCGCAAAATGCTCGACTACCTGAAGCGGAAGGATTTACCGCGTTATCAGGAACTCATCAGCCGCCTTGGCTTGCGTCGTTAATGGTTTTCACCGCTCTTTTGCCGCACAGGATGTTTCCGTGACCCCGATCAAAAAGACCTTTCAATACGGCCAGCACACCGTCACGCTGGAAACTGGCGAAATCGCCCGGCAAGCCAGCGGTGCCGTGCTGGTCAATATGGCGGATACCGTCGTGCTGGTGACTTTCGTTGCTGACCGGGAAGATGCCGGACGGGATTTTCTCCCGTTGCGGGTGGATTATCAGGAACGCACCTATGCAGCGGGCCGTATTCCTGGCGGCTTCTTCCGCCGCGAGGGTCGGCCTTCCGAGAGCGAAACCCTGACTGCCCGACTGATCGACCGGCCGTTACGACCGCTTTTTGCCGACGGCTTCACCAATGAATTGCAGATCATCGCCACGGTGATGTCGCTCAACAGTCAGGTGGACCCGGAAATTCCGGCACTGCTCGGCGCTTCGGCGGCCGTCGCCATGTCCGGCGTCCCGTTCAACGGTCCGATTGGCGCGGCCCGGATCGGCTATTCGAATGGTCAGTATCTGCTCAATCCCACCCGCAAAGAGCTGAAGACCTCGCAGTTGGATCTGGTCGTGGCCGGAACCGAGCGGGCGGTGCTGATGGTGGAATCCGAAGCCGATGGCCTGTCCGAAGAGGTGATGCTGGGGGCGGTGCTGTTTGGCCATCAGCAGATGCAGGCGGCTATTCGCGCCATTAAGGAATTGACCGTCGAGGCCGGCGTTCAGCCCTGGGATTGGCAAGCGCCAGCCAAGGATGAAGCATTAGCAAGCGCAGTCCGCACGATTGAACCGGCGCTGACCGAGGCCTATCAGATGGCCGAGAAGATGTCGCGCCAGCAGCGGGTGCGTGAACTTCGTGAGCAGTTAGTTACCCAGTTGACGGCCCAGGAGCCGGAGCGCTGGACGAAAATGGTCATCGAAAGCGCCTTCGAGGCGCTGGAAAGCAAGATTGTCCGGGGCCGCGTGATCGCCGGTCAGCCGCGCATCGATGGCCGCGATACCCGCACGGTTCGCCCGATCACCATCCGCACCGGCGTCCTGCCGCGTACTCATGGTTCCGCGCTGTTCACCCGTGGCGAAACGCAGGCGCTGGTGGTGACAACGCTGGGCACCGACCGCGATGCGCAGATCATCGACGCGATTGAAGGCGAATACCGTCAGCCCTTCCTGCTGCACTACAACTTCCCCCCGTATTCAGTGGGCGAAATTGGGCAGGTTGGCAGTCCCAAGCGCCGCGAAATCGGCCATGGCCGGCTGGCCAAGCGCGGTGTGCAGGCGGTGATACCCAAACCCGAACAGTTCCCGTACACGGTGCGGGTGGTGTCGGAAATTACCGAATCCAACGGTTCCAGCTCTATGGCCTCGGTCTGCGGTGCCAGTCTGTCGTTGATGGATGCAGGCGTCCCGATCAAGGCACCGGTGGCCGGTATCGCCATGGGTCTGATCAAGGAAGGCGACCGCTTTGCAGTGTTGACCGACATCATCGGCGATGAAGATCATCTCGGCGACATGGATTTCAAGGTGGCCGGTACAGCGGAAGGTATTACCGCGCTGCAAATGGACATCAAGATCGACGGCATCACCCATGAGATCATGGAACAGGCGCTGGCCCAGGCCCGCGAAGGTCGGTTGCACATCCTGGGCAAGATGGGCGCAGTGATCAATCAGCCGAGCAAGGAATTGTCCGAATACGCGCCGCGCTACACCACTATGCGGATTAACCCGGACAAGATTCGGGATGTGATCGGCAAGGGCGGCGTGACGATCCGGTCAATTACCGAGGAAACCGGCGCGACCATTGATATTACCGATGATGGCGTGATCAAAATCGCGGCCGTGGACAAGGCTGCCGGCGATGCCGCCCGCAGCCGCATTGAGCAGATTACTGCGGATGTGGAAGCCGGGCAGGTCTATGAAGGCAAAGTCGTCCGCATCATGGACTTCGGCGCGTTTGTCGCCATTCTGCCGGGCCGCGATGGCATGGTGCATGTTTCGCAGATCTGCGAGGAGCGGGTGCAAAACATTAGCGATAAGCTGACCGTCGGCGATGTGGTCAAGGTGCGGATCATGGAAATCGACAAACAGGGCCGTATTCGTCTGACCATGAAGGGTTTGAATGGGTGAGGAAAGCGATTCGCGCCTTGCCTTGACGCGACCGCTTCCATTACAATCCCGCTTCTTACGGCAGGGAAGCGGACAGTCTTTCGGAGAGGTGGCCGAGCGGTCGAAGGCGCAGCACTGGAAATGCTGTTTAGGGGTGACTCTAACGAGGGTTCGAATCCCTCTCTCTCCGCCAATTAGTACGTTATAGCCGTCCATCGTGAATTTTCAAACCCGCCAAGTGCGGGTTTTTTTTAAAATCAATTTATTGTCTTTCCCGATGATAGCCAGACATTCGGGTTCCTCTTAAATATTCTCTGCAAACCCTTTTTCTTTTTCGCGTAGGTATTCAGATGGAAGGATGCGTGGAGAAAACTTAAAAACGCAGACACCAACGCTCCTGCTAACTCGAGCGTTTGGCATTCGTTCAGGCGGGGGTTACACTGGATCCAGCGCGAAATACGCCGGCAGCATTCGCAATGCGAGCCAGATTTAGCGGTAACTGCTTGATTAATGGTCGGGGTGACAGGATTTGAACCTGCGACTTCTGCCTCCCGAATCCAGTGTGTTACTCACTGGTATAGATTAAACAATTACTTAGCGCCATTTGCCCCACGCCTATTTGTCACGAATGGCCAGGAAAGCTCTGAACGTGACTGGGTTCCGTCACGATCACGTCACGCGGCCTACCTGCTGCTCCAGCAACTCCGACAGGTCGTTCAAGTGTTCCGCCATATCCCCGCAAGCGGGTTATGGTCTCAGAACCTACCGGATACGGCAACAACTCGTATTGAGCGACCTATTCGCTCAGTACGTTAGCCCCGATAGACGCCGAACGCTCCATAAGCATGGCGTTCCAGAATAACCCGCATGTATTCACCGACAGCCCGATTATCTGCACGAGCCAGTTGGGCTAAATCGTCATAGAGGGCTTCGGGGAGGTGCAGCTTTACATCACGGTCGCACTTGGCGCGGGCGCGTTTTTCAACAGTAGCAGCGGACGCAAGGCATAGCGGGGCATAAACGGTGGGATGTGCAGACATGGCGGCGGTTTCCGTACAATGCCGCGCAGGTTGAGGGCGGCATGGTCTCAACTACCGATCACAGTCGGTTGGAGTTATTCATCCACGGCAAGCCGCGCCTTATTTCCCCCTATCGACCACGCCCGTGGGGTAAAACAGACGATCCGCGCTCTCACGTCCATGTATGGATGTGTGATCGTGAACCACCGCTATAACGGGCGATGACCGCTGTGATTGATAGTGGCGCTACGTTAGGACAGTGCGGGGCGGGTGTCAATCAGATTGGAAACCCACTACCGGCGAAACGGGCGATTTTATTGACGGACCGTATCCAATCCCGCAGCCAGCCGGCAAAAGATGTTAAATTCCGGCCTGCCGAAACGTACCCTTGCCGTTGTTCACGGTGCCAGTACGCCCCGAAGCGCTTCACTTCATCATTTTCGCGGAATTCAACCTACAGACCGGTCTTGGACAGGGCACTTGTTGGCGGGCTTCGTGAGTTTTATGGTGGAAAATGTGCAAATACGGCTCAAAAACCTGAAAGTGATGCGCTACACTGTTTGCCATATAGAACGGTAGCAAGACTCACCGTCAACGGGCTTTGAGGAAAAGGGCGCATGTTTCAACTTGAAACACCGTGAAACAAGGTTTGTTTCAAAATGAAACAAGCAAGTCTCCATCAGCGATGACCCGGCGATGCCTAATCCGTGCATCAGCAATGGATTATGCCCATAGTGAAAAAAATGGCGCGGTAAATGCGTATGTCAGGGCTTTCCGGTCAACCATCGCCCTTGTTGTGTGTGTTTCCCATCACGCAAAGATGGTCTGCCGTCCCATTAGGAAGCCTGCATGGCTGATTTGATTGAAAACCCCATTATCAATTCGCCCTTTGAGGAACCGAAGCGGCATTTCCGCTTTGACGATAACGGTATCACTGACGAGATTGTGCCAGGTCGGCGGCGCAGTACCTATTTCATCCCGATCGCCCAGCCGAAGCTGAAGACCGTTCAGAAAACGCTGGATCTGGCGATTCAGCACCGCGCCGAAGAGAACAAGCTGATTAACGACTTGCGGGAGCGTGTGGCGTATTGGCGGCAAGCCGGACGGCCTTACACCACAGCCACAACCCGGCGCTTGCTGGAGTACTGGACCCGGCTAGACCGCGAGCGGCGATTGTTCTTCTGTCAGATTGAAGCGGTGGAAACGCTGATTTATTTGACCGAGATTGCGCCGAAGCAAGACGCCAACTATGGGACTTCCATACTGGGACGCTTCAAGCAAGCCAACGCGGGAGCCACCCCGGACAGCCATACGCCGTTACCCCGCTATGCCGCCAAAATGGCGACCGGGAGCGGTAAGACGGTCGTGATGGGCATGTTGATCGCGTGGCAGGCGTTGAACAAGCTGGTGAATCGCCAAGATCAACGATTTTCCGATGCGTTCCTCATTGACGAAGTGTTGAAAGTGTTTGGGGTGGGGTAGAGATAGCTCACGATCAATTCATCAGAGAATAAATTATGAAGAACGCCATAATGTTGAGCCGTGTTGTCGTCGATACCCGTCAGATTGATCCATGAGCTACGGACAGCACGGTTCGCTTGCGACCCAAATCCTCACGGTGATCGAGCGGCATCCCGAAGGGCTTTATCTTGAAGAAGTACGAAGTCGGCTTTGCCAAGATGGACAGCGACCCGGAGTAGATAAGGTCGCCGCCGTTTTGTTGGATTTACAGCGTGCTAATCTGACGCAAATCGGCGCGTTGCGGCGCTGGTCCCCCTACTCCATCCCTTCGCCCCATCTGACACGATCCGCCGCCAACCGGGACGCGCTGGAGGGTGCGGGGTCAGCCCGCTTAACCAGTGGCCCGTTGTTGACCGCCATCCCCGCTACTGTCGGGGACTCGCATCTCGCACCGCCTGCCACACCGACCCTTGAAGCCACTGAGCGGCTTGAACCGTCCTGGGCGCTGTTGCGCCGACTCCTGCCCTACTATCGCGAGGCATTGGCCCGCAACGAACGGGCGTTGTTACTGGGCGATGCCCGCCGCTACGGCGAATTGTTCCTGTTCCTGGCTCCTCGCGGGCGGTGGTGGCCCGGTGAAGGTGAATATGCCATCCTCAATGTGGCGCGGGCTTTATTACCGCCGACGTTTCTCACCGCATTAGCCCGACGGGGGCGTGAGCCGCTTCATCTCGCTTTTCCGGTTGCCTTGGTGCATTCCAACGATGCGACCCGCCCGCCGTTTGTGGTTCCTGTAGCGACGGTGGCGGTCGACTGGGTGCTGGATGCCGAGACCTTGCGCTTGGAACTGAGCGCAGCAACACCCGCCATTGAATGGGCCTGGGTGCGTGGCCAGCGTCAGCGCGGGCGGCGAGTGCGTGAATTGCTCGATGCGCTTGAAGTCAACGCCGATGACGAAGTGTGGCAAACCGGTTCGTTTGTAGACTGGCGAACATTCGCCGAGCGGTTGGCCGGCGCGGTTCCTACCGAGTTGCGGACGCCTCTCGACCTGACTCACCCGTTACCGGCCTTAGACTGTGGTGGTCTGGCGGGTGTCTACGGCGGATTGGCGCTGTTTCTATCCAGCGATCTCCAGTTTGCCCGGCGCACCGTGCGGGATTTGCTGGATTTGGCGCAATGGTCCGATGCCGAACTGGCGCAGACCGCGCTGGCTGCTTTTTTTGGCGGCGCAACCCAGGGTGTGGAACCCGCGGATGCACCACTGTCGGTGCTGGAGCCGCTGCCGTTGGGCGAGGATCAGTTACGCGCCGTGCGTGATGGCCTCAACCGGCCCTTAACCGTGGTCACTGGCCCGCCCGGCACCGGCAAGTCCCAGGTTGCGGTGGCGCTGATGGCCAGCGCCGCTTTGGCAGGGCGCAGCGTGTTATTCGCCAGCCGGAATCATCAGGCGATTGACGCCGTAGTGGATCGGTTCGCGGACGTGGTGGAGCGCCACCCACTGTTGATCCGCGCCAACACCCGCGACGGTGGGGAAGGATTCAGCTTTGAGCGGGCGATGGATGCGATTCTGGCTCGCCCCGGCGTTTCAGGGCGGCGAGAACGCTTTGCCGTCTCCTGTAGCGCACTCGCCCGGTTGGACGCCGCCCGCGCTACGGCCATTGATCAGGCTCAGGGTGTTGCGGAACAGGCGGATGAACTGGGCCGGCTGGAAACCGCGATTGGCGATCTGGAAACGGCGATGGGGCTGGACGCTACCGCGCCGCTGCCTAATCCCCTACCGCCGCCCGACCCCCCAGCAACCTCCGGTTGGCCGCCATGGTTCACTCCCTGGCGGCGGTTCTGGCGATTGCGACGGATGCGCCGACTCGCGTTGGACTGGGCGCGGTTAGGCTTGGC
The DNA here is from genome assembly GCA_030917925.1 of Pseudomonadota bacterium. Lineage (GTDB taxonomy): Bacteria > Pseudomonadota > Gammaproteobacteria > Competibacterales > Competibacteraceae > UBA2383. The sequence goes on along the minus strand of JAUPTV010000056.1, from coordinate 11,659 downwards.
GGCACCCAGTGCGGCGACGCTCGCGCTGCATGAGCGGCGAGTGGATGATCTGCGCACTCTCCAACGCCTGCGGGAGGGTCGGACACGGCTCGAAACCGCGATTCGGCAACCACCCACTACCGAGACCATGCCGGATCCGGTGGCTCTGAGCGAACAGATTCAAACCTCGGCTCGCGCCTGCCTGCTGGAACTGAGCGAAGCACTGACTGAATGTGCGCCCGAACACCGACAGGCGCTGACGGCATTGCGGGGTGACTTGGCGCTGTTGCGGAATGAAGGCGCAGCCGGTGCGGCTCGCGCTCGTGACCGGTGGTTCGCCCATCGCAGCGTGATCCTCGACCAGTTTCCATTATGGGCGGCCTCCAATCTCGGCGCGGCCAGCCGGATTCCCCTGGTACCGGGATTATTCGATTACGTGGTGCTGGACGAAGCCGCTCAATGCGACATCGCCTCAGCCTTGCCACTATTGGCGCGGGCACGGCGGGCGATCATCATCGGCGATCCGGCGCAACTGACCCATATCACCCAGGTTCGCCCGGAATGGGAAGCCGACGCCTTGCGCGCTGCCGGGTTGCGAGTGCCAGGGATTGGCCAGTTCACCTTTTCCGCCAACAGTTTGTTTCACTTCGCCGCCGCTGCGTCCGGCGATCATCACCTGCTGCGCGATCACTTTCGCTGCCATGATGACATTGCCGACTACATCAGCGAGACCTTCTACGGTCATCGCTTGCGCCCGCTCACGGATGCACGGCAGTTGCGCCCACCGCCCGGCAAAACTGCTGGCTTTCACTGGACTGAGGTGCGCGGCTCCCTTCAGCCGGCTCGTACTGGCTGCTGGGCACCCGCCGAGATCGACGCGATCCTGGCCGAACTCAGCCGGTTACTGGCTCCGGGCGGGTTTGCGGGCACGATCGGCGTGGTGACTCCGTTTCGTGAGCAGGCGAACCGGTTGCGCGATCAGGTGGAGCGGGTGCTGCCGGTGGATCAGGTTGCCAGCACCCGGTTGGAAGTCCATACCGCACATGGCTTTCAAGGCGACGCCCGCGATGTGATGCTGTTTAGCCTGTGCGTCGGGTCGGAGATGCCGGAACAGGCGCGGCAGTTCCTGCGCGAGACCGGCAATTTGATCAACGTTGCCATCAGTCGCGCCCGCGCCATTTGCCATGTGTTCGGCGATCTGGACTACGCGGCACAGTGCGGGATTCCCTATCTCGAAACCCTGCTGGCTCGCCGCCAACCGCAACGACCAACCACCACTGCTCAATTTGATTCCCCTTGGGAAGAGCGCTTGTGGCAGGCGCTGGCGGCGCGTGGCATTGAAACGATTACCCAATACCCCATCGCCGGTCGTCGGCTGGATCTAGCGTTGATTCGGGGCGACCGCCACCTCGACATCGAGGTGGATGGCGATTGGTTTCATCGTGACCCGGACGGTCGGCGCAAAATGGCTGACCTATGGCGGGATCACCAACTGCGGGCGCTCGGCTGGACTGTCGTGCGCTTCTGGGTCTATGAACTCCGGGAGAATATGAATGCTTGCGTCGAGCGAATCCTCGCCGAACTCTGAATCCTCTGCCGCTGACCGGCTGTTGCCGTTGGCCGGTACGCCGCCCGCTTGGCACCGGCGTTGGCAAGTTGCGCTCTGGTTAGCCTTCACGCTGACCCTGGGCGGGTTTGGCGCAGTGCTGTTTGGCGTCCTAAGCGATGGGTTGGAACGGCAGACTTGGCGTGAACAGCGTGAGGTGACTAAAGCCAACTTGCAGGCGCTGAACGCTGAGCGGGTTCAACTGGATCAAGCCGTGACCGAGTTGCGCCGAACGCACACCATACTCGATACCGAACAGGCCAATGCGGCGAAATTACGCGATGAGGCCGCGAGTCTGCGCCGGGAATTGGCCGATAGTCGGGCAGAGCGGGATTCCTTAGCGAAGCGTCGGGATGGACTGTTGGCGGAGACCCAAGCCGCCGAAACCCGTATTGCCGATCTCGAACAGCGCCGGGATAGCGCGGAAAAGCAGGCGGTGGATACCGAGAATCGCCGTCTGTCGGCTACTGAGGCCGAGCGAACGGCTAAAGTGCGACAGACCGAAGCTGAGCAGGCTCGCAATGAGGCGATCAGCCAGCAAAAGACCGCCGAGCAACGCGCCGGGCAACTGCTGCAAGACCAGAAAGTCGTCGAGCAGCGTGTCGCTGAGTTGCGCGGCCAGGAAACTCAGTTGACCAATACGGTCGCGGCGACGGGCAAGGAACAGACCCGCCTCCAAAGCGAAGCGCAACGGCTGGGTGACGAGATCAAGAAACTCGATCAGGTGCGCGTTCAATTGGAACAGGATACCCGCACCGTTGCCGAAGCCCGGCGCAACGCCGAGGTCGCCCGACAGGAACAGGCGCAAATCAACGCAACCCTGACTACTGCCCGCGATGCCCTGAAAACGGCCCAAGGGCAACTGGCCGAAACCCAAGGTCAGCAAACCGCCCTGTCTGCGGAAGTCGCCCGGTTAAAGACGCAAAAGGACGCCTCTGCTGGAGCCATCCGTGAAACCGCCGAAGCCAAGGCGGCGCTTGAAAAGTTGTTGACCCGACAGAAAGAAGCGGAAAGCACCGTGGCGGCTGCCGAACAGAACCTCCGCCAACTCGCCATCCAAAAGACTGCCCTGGAAGCCGACATGGCGAAGTTAGGCACTGTCAGCAAACAACTGGAGACCACTCGAGCCGATTTGGCGAACGCCAATGCTGGATTGGAGCAGGTACAAAGTCAGCGAACAAACCTTGTTAGTGAGTTGGATCGACTGGGATTGCGCCGCACTGCTCTGGAGCGCGATGTGGCTACTGCTGAACAGAACAATCGGGACCTAGCAGCCAAAAAGATAGCTTTGGATACGGAATTGGCAAGGCTCAATACGACAGGCAAACAACTGGAGACCATGCGGGCGGAACTGGCCACGGTCACGGCTGAAGGGGAACGGGCGCAGGGTCAACTCAATGAGGCTAAAGCCAAGCGGGAAGCACTGATGATTGATCTGGAGCGGTTGAACCTGCGCCGGGCTGAATTGGAGCGCGAGGTTGCGGCGTTGGAACCTCGGGGCAAGGAAGCAGACGCCTTGCGTAAACGTCTACAAGAGGACACCGGTACGTTGAACGCTCTTCGTGAACAGATCGAGCGCCTTCGTATCGAACTCGCGTCCCTACAATCTGCCCCCTCAACACGTCTTGCCCCTGCCGCTAATTCAGGTGTTAGTGGGCGCTAACTTCAGGAACTGTCCCTCATGGATACGCAGATGATGGTTTGGATGGCTTCTGCTGGCGCATTCGCCGGCATGGTCAGCGTGATCATAGCGCTACTAGCCGGTATGCGCTACAGCGCCCACTTGCGGCGAATGCCCGCCGCAACAGCTCTTGAGAACGTCGCAGAACGATTGAAGAATGGGCGTGAAGAACTCGAACGTGTGGAAGCGGAGTCTGAAAAACAGCGAGGGCAACGGGATGCCCTCAAGGCTGAACTTAGCGTCATTATTGCTCATCGTGACGCTACTAATGCAGAAAGTGAAGACCTAAAAAATGAACTGATTGCTCTTGAAGGACGCAAAGCCGAAATTTTAAAGGTTCGTGATGAACTGACTGAGTTGCGCATTCAGCAAGCCGATCTTTTGCGTGATTTGGTTGAACGCCGCACGCAGTATAGCGAATTGGTCATCGCAGCAGAGCGGGCACAGGCACAAATAGCTTTATTCGATGAACGAAAGGCAGAAATCGAAGCCCTTGCTATTACCGAGCATGAGGCGCGTACCCGCCTTACCGAAGCGCGTGGAGAATTGGAATATACTAACCGTCAGCTTGTGGTGGCTCGTGTTGAAACCGAGCGCTTCACTGCCGATCGGGAAAAAGCCTTGGCGGAAACCCAGCGGATTGAGGATAAAAAAATCCAGTTGCAACAAGAGTTAGCGCAGTTGCAGGAAGCGCATGAACCCTTGGCAGATAAACTTGAAAAGACCCGTCAGGAACTGGAAACCACTCACCAGGAACTCAGGGCTAATCGCCAGAAAGGGCAGGAACTTGAAGATGAATTAGCCCACTGGCGTACTGTGCGAGGTGCAACTGAGGTCGCTACCGAGACTGCCCGTGCCGAATTAATCAAACTACAGGCGGAGTTGGAACCAGCGCGGCAGGATCAGGCACTGGCTGTTCTCCAACTGCAATCCATTCAGCATCAACTGGCTGAAAACGAAAATTATCTACGAAAACAAGCAGAAGATATTGCGCGTTTAAACACAATATGCGTTAGTAATGAAGCAGTCTTAGCTACTAAGCGTGCAGAGATAGAGTCGTTACAGGCTGAATTATTACGACTACAAGAACAGTCTGATCCGCTGGCAACAGAACTTGATAAAACCCGTGAAGAACTGGAAACCGTTTGTCAAGACCTCAAGACTACTCGCCAGCAAAGGCAAGAACTTGACGATGAATTAGCCAATTTGCGATTTGTTCGCGCCAGCATTGAAGCAACGACTGCAACTACTAAAGCGGAGTTGGAGTCCGTGCAAATTGAGTTAGAAAATCTGCAACAACTTGAAGGTGAACGGGAAAGGGCTTACCAAGAGCTAGAGGGCGCTCGCCAAGAATTAACCACGGTGCGCCATCAATCGCAGGAACATCAAGAGGAATTGGCTAATCTGCGGGCTTTGCGGGCCAATATCGAGGCGGCTATCACTACTAACCGAGAAACAGTTGAGACAGTACAAGCCGAGTTGGAGGAACTGCAAGAAAAACGCGAACCACTGTCAGCGGAACTCGAAAATATACGCAGGGAAATCATCACCGGACGCGAACGACAGCAGGAACTTGAGAACGAGGTCACTGGTTTGTATGCCACCCGCGCCGTTATTGAATCAGAAGTGGCTAAAGCTCGCAAGGACTTAGCAGGAACACAACCGGGTGATCCACTACCTGTCGATGAAAAGATTGCTAATCTGCTGTCCCCACCCGCTTGCCTGGTCGAGCAAAGAGACGGGCAACAAATTGCAGTATTACCCCATGCACAGCATAAAGTTACTGAGGCGGAAGCACTCGACAAAGTTCTTGAACATATGGAAAAGCTGGGCTTGTATTTCCCAAAACGCACTCTTTATGCTTTTCATACTGCGCTTAAAACTGCTGCAATTAGTCCACTTACTGTATTAGCTGGTATCTCCGGAACCGGCAAGAGCCAACTTCCCCGGCGCTATGCTGAAGCTATGGGTATCCACTTTCTGAAGATTCCGGTACAGCCGCGATGGGATAGTCCACAAGATATGCTCGGGTTCTATAACTACTTGGAGGGTCGCTACAAGGCAACTGAATTAGCGCGGGCCTTGGTCCACTTTGATCCTTATCATTGGCCAGATCTCGCGGAAAAGTACCAGGATCGCTTGATGTTGGTGCTACTTGACGAGATGAATCTTGCCCGGGTCGAATACTATTTCAGCGAGTTTTTAAGCCAACTTGAAGGTCGCCCTGAACCTGGAAATATTAATCCAGACCATATTCGCAACTCAACTATCATTCTGGATATTGGCAGCAGCGAATCACGGCGTATCTATCCCGGCCATAACCTGCTGTTTGTTGGAACGATGAATGAGGATGAATCAACCCAGACACTTTCTGATAAAGTTCTTGACCGTGCTAATTTGCTGCGCTTCTCCAGACCGGCAAAACTAATGGACAAACCATTGAGAGATGAAGCTGGATGCCCAGCAACGGGTTATTTATCCGCAAAGGTTTGGCATCAATGGCAACGTGACACGATTGATCCAAGCATTGGCAATTCTATTGGGGAATGGATCAAAGAACTGAATGATGCACTTGATGGGTTAGGCAGGCCATTCGCGCATCGGGTTAATCAGGCAATCCTGGCCTATGTTGCGAACTATCCAGTCATTCATAGCAAGACAGAAAGCGCTCAATTCGCCTTCGCCGATCTGCTGGCGCAACGTATCCTGCCAAAATTGCGTGGTATTGAGCTGGACAATGAAATCCTGCGACCTCACTTGGATCGGATTAAGGATTTGATATCAAACAAGCTCAATGATCAACAACTGGCTGATGCATTTAACAAGGCGGTGCGTGATGATGGCAGTGGTCGACCATTCGTATGGATGGGCGTAAGGCGTGATGAGAAATGATCCCTTTCATTTTGACAGTGCCTTGGGGGCTTTATGCAACTACCCCTGTTGCTGGTTTTAATGTCAACCATCCATTGCGAAATGGCGATACCATCACAGTGGATGGCCGTTATGGCGCAATATTGGCTCTACCGAAAATGGCAGAATTACGTTTTACTTGTCGCAACTGGCGTCCACAATCTGAAGGAGGTGAATTTCCGTGGTTCGATGGTCCTTTTCGTTTATGTGCATTGCCTATTGCCGCACAAGATCAGGAACAGGAAGTAGGGCTTGAGATTCACGCAAACGGGCAGATTCTTAGCGTTACTCTGAAAATTGACAACCACCTGCTAAGACCATGTGGTACCCATAACAGTACGCAAGATGCGAGTCCTGCCGATATGATGCATGGTTTCATCTTGCAGGTTCTGGCCCGTATTCGCGAAGCAGAATCCAAACACGATCCAGCAGAATTTTGGGGCGCATCAATGACTGGGTGGGATCGTCTTCAAGCAGCTTGGCTTACAAAAAAAGTGCGTGGTGAAGAAGCGCCAATTGATCTAATTGTTGAACATGCGGAGCGGCTTCCCCGCCGTATTGATGAAACGGCTTCGTATCCCCGGCGTGTATTAAAAAGAACCCGAGAATTGATGGCTATTGACCGGATTCAGGAACTCGACAATGCGTGTATTGAATGGCTGATCCGCCAGCCAGGGCGTTCAGTGGCCGAAAAAGCTGGACCGCGCCAGCGTTTATTCGGGGTGACCCGCGAAGAAAATCTCGACACACTTGAAAATCGGGTACTGAAAGATTTATTACGACTGAGCGCAAATGAGGCGCGTGCTTACTCACAAGCAAATAAACGATATGGTAATAGCGAACGGGTTAAACTCGTTAACCGTTACCGCTCTTTATGCCGCCGACATTATCGCGATTTAGATGATGCTGGTATTCTCCGCCCCACACATCCAATAAACCCTAATTATGTTCTACAACACGATTCCCGCTACCGCATTATCTGGAATGCCTACCGCGAAATTCTCAGCGGCGAGCAGCGAAAAGATGACCTTTGGCGCTGGCAACGCCGCTTATGGGCTGATTTTACGCGATTAGCCGTGGTGGTCGCTATCGATCAACTGCCCTTAAAGAAGCGTATTGCATTGTCACCGCTACATATAAATTCTGGACAAACTAATGGGCGCTGGTCAGATACCTATCCGCTGTTGGCGGTATTTATGCTGACGTTCCGTAATCGTCTTCTAGTTGTGGAGATTCTCGACATAACAGACGTACCTCCAGATGATCCAAATGAAGATAAGGATCGATATTCACGGCCAGACTCTTGGGTTTATGGACTCGGCTGTGTGGTATTTGTGCGATTGACTGATTTTGATAATGGGTATAGTGGTAGTCTGTGTGTCTGGGGTGTACATGGTACGGCGACTGAGCCACTTCCGCTGATTGATCTTGTTCGCTCTGCTGACGAAGCATTACAAGATGTGCTTTCCCAAGAAAGAAGACGGACTGGACAAAGAGTCAATGCACGCGGTTTAGTCATTCGTTCAACGCCTGATTTTACTAATATGAGTGCGAATGATGCAGAACAAGGGACTCTTGTTTATGGCATCACTCTGGATGTCGATCCAGACAGAATCAGTGAAACATTTATCTGGTTTGATGCGATTCTCAAGGATAATATTGACAGGTTATTCGCATGAATACCGCTATCGGCATTGATTTAAACGGTGTACTCGATACCGTTGCTTATCCTGATGAAAAGCTGCACCATGCACCCGTTCCACCTATAGTTATCACCGATTTACCGCAAGGAATACTCACAGGCGAGGAAGCGATCTTGTCGCCCTTTGGCCGTCCCCGTCTGGCAGAGACAGTGGGATGCCGCACCAGCATATTAGAACTCCTGCGAGCGCTAGAACTGGACAGCGCCGACCCCGAAGCGCCCCGCCAGATGGGGCAACATCTCCATAGTCTGTTGCCGAAAGGAAATCGTAGTTGTGTTATTGCCGTACCCGATATACCAACATTCAATGAACGCGCCCGAGATCGATTACTCAGTGGAGCATCGCAGTGTGGAGTCAACGCCCGCCTGTTATGGCGTCCGGTGGCGGCATTATTGGGATGGGGTGAAGACTTGAACCCTAAGCAACTGCTCGATCTGCAAGGGAAACGCGCCTGTATCCTGCAACTTCTACCCGAGGGAATTGCGGTTAGTGAATTGGATTTGGAGTGTGTGGAACAGGATGCGCAGCTAACCCTGGTTCCGGTGCGGCGGCGAGAAGGACTCCGAAAGCTGTATCCGTACTCAAACCGTGAGTTGCCGATCCTGCTTGCTGCCGAAATGGGCATTACCGATCAACGCCTGTTGTGGGCCAGCGCCTGGGCCTGGAATGCGCTCCTTGGCCATCCTGCTGAATGCGATCTGTTGCCAGATACTCAATCACCCAGTGGTTGGCGATTGGTCGGTGGGGTCTCCAACTTACAGGGTGAATTAGCCAAAGCACTTTCTGCAACCGTTCAGAAGCTCTTGAAAGAAGATCAGTCGGCGCTGCGGCAGGCTTCCGTGATTTTGATTGAAGGTCCACTAGCGCATGCATCCATTAAACCTCAATTGAGAGAGGCTACACGGTTATTAGACTTCATTAAAGTTCTCATCGCGCCTCTATCTGCTGCCCATGTTATTGCGGTACCGACAACGGCGGGTTTGGTGGCGCGAGGTGGGGCTATTTGTGCAGAGCGCCAACAAAAAGGGCAGATTACTTATTATGATTTCCTGCCGATGCTTGAAATTAATGTGCTGCGCAGCGGCGAACATGTCTTTGCTGCATTAATTGATAAAAATGATCGCGTTGAAGGTGGAAAAACTTATTCTAATACACTGGCTGATCGTTATCAAATCGATAAAGAGGCTAAAAATCTTATTTTCTACTTGTTGAAGGAAGATGAACAGACGGCCCGGTGTAGTGAAATCACGCTATCACCCGAAGGTGAAGTAAAGATTAGTCTGCATGTTACCCAAATGCCTGCTCAAGGCTACGCACGAGTTGAAATTTGTCCCGAGGTTCGAGGTGCATTGGGTAATGTGCCAATCCTGCTAGATTGGGCGGCAATGGCTGTAGATTATCGAACACGCGAACAAATTCTAGCTGGTCTAAATTTTGGTGGATATCCAGATACTTTGCCGCAATATGCGCACCGTTTGATTTGGGAGAAAACTGATATATTAGCCACAATGCGGAATATCAATACGATCCCAATCAGAGATCGCTATTACGATAGCGCTATCGAAAAAAAGCATTTGAGTACACGCGGATACGTTGGCACACGAATCAGTCCATTTGTCCTAACAGGAGGTATTGATCCAGATAAATACATTTACACTGCTGTTGATTCGGAAGGCCATCTGCCTACGGGAATTAACTTGGATGTTGTAGAAGAATTTAACATATTTCTTGAAAAAATTAAACAAGACTTTATTACTGCTAATACTGCAAGGAACAGGAATATAAACCATATTGAACAACTAGCCCGTTTGGGAGCAACACTTTATACTGGTTGCCCGGAAGCGATTATCGGCTACTATCGACGAGTCGTAAGTTCACCAGATATCAGTTCAAGATTATTCATGTCAAGATTAGTCATGTATGCAGGTAAAGTTTTCAGCAGTGAACAGGATTTGATTGATTTATTCAAGTATTGTGAACGCCGCTACCGTAAAGCGCATCGGGATGGAAATAACCTTTCATGGTATGTTGTTAAGGCTGCCGGCGATGCGCTCGCCTACCGAGAAAATGCAGGTAAAATTCTTGATCCAAGATTAGCTGATTCGCTTGCAGATGCCATGATTTATGCTCTGAAGTGGCAAGTTAATAATGGTAAGTACAGGAATCCTTTTAAATTAGCAATACGTTTAAGTGCGTTTATTTTAAGACATCGGATGCATGATCAGTATCGAGATTTTCTACATATAAAAAGTCCAAAGATTATCAATAGCCAAAGAGCAAAAGAGCTACTAAAATTGCTTGAAATTTCATTAATATCAGGTGCTCTTAACGAAGATCTAGAAAATAATATTATAAAATTAAAAAAACATATTACCGAATTTGACGGCAGAACCACAATTATTGATATTCCTCCAGCCGGAGAAGATGATGAATAAAATTCTTCTAATTGTATAGTCAATTCCATCTCATTTAGATAAAATGACTAACTTCTAATTTTAAAAGTTGTTTGGCCTGTTTAAACCAACATTGGCGTGATTAACTCCACTAAAATCCACAAGAATCCTTTAAGAAAATCCAATAATGATTAAGAAGCTAGACTGTTGACCATGACCCTTTCCCTCTCCCAAGGTGGCAATGCTGCCCTTGCCCAAGTCGATCCTACGGCGCAAACGGTTTTTATTGGCCTGAACTGGGAAGTGCCTGCCACCACACCGCAAATTGAGATCGACGCCAGTTTGTTCTTGCTCAATGCGTCCGGTGTAGTGCGTGATGACCAGGATTTTGTGTTCTACAACCAGGAAACCGACGCCAGCGGCGCGGTGTATCGGATTCCAGCGGTAGAACGGACTCCCGACGACCGCGACGGCTTTGTTGTGAGCCTGCCTATTTTGCCCTATGACGTGCAGCGCCTGGCCTTTTGCTTGACGCTGGATACCAACACCCATAACGCGACCTTCGGCGCGGTGTCCTGGATACAGGCGCGGGCGGTTAACTCCGCCAGTGGTCAGGAACTGATGCACTACCGGAGCAGTGGCGAACTGGGCGCGGAAACCGCGATCATCGTGGCCGAACTCTACCGCCACCGCGAGAGTTGGAAATTCCGGGCGGTTGGGCAAGGGTTCGCCGGTGGTTTGCGGGCGCTGGCCGCACATTTTGGCGTATTGGTTGCCGATGAAGACTCACCGAGCGCCCATGTGGTGGTCGCTGACGATGCGTTTTCATCCCTGACGCTGACCTTGGACAAGGACGCTGAGGAAGAGTTATCGGCCACTGACGGCCTAAAACGACGCCGTCGGCGCTCATTGCAAGATGTCCTGGCTACGCAGGTGGAGGACATCAAAACTCGTTACCGCATGTTCTCACCGCTGTTAAAGCGGGCGATGCAGGACAGCCCGAATGAAAGCCAAAGTCGGCTATTGCTGGATCGCATTCTGCAAGATGTCCTCGGCTATGCCTTGAACGAAATCAAGACCGAGCAGAAGATTCAAGGGCGGGTCGCAGATTATGTTTTAGCGCCAGGCGGTATTGATGCCTTGGTCATCGAAGCCAAGCGCCTGGGTGCCGCCTTGCGCGACAAGCAAATTTTTCAAGCGACCTCCTATGCTGCCTATGCCGGTGTTCGTTGGGCGCTATTGACCAACGTCGTAAACTGGCAAATTTATCAGCAGTTCCCGGTCTTTTGAAAAGTCATTACTAATCAACATCATATAGAAGGCATTTTTTAGTGTAGAATGTTGAATTTCTAGGATACCCCGATTTTAATATTGCTGATCAGGAGGT
>JAUPTV010000055.1 GCA_030917925.1 Pseudomonadota bacterium | reverse complement strand
CGGTTTACCATCCCATTCGACCGCATCCAGTGGCGGCTCCTTCCGGGTGGTAATCACCGGCCATTGTTTGGCCAGATCCGCATTCAGCGCCAGGAATGATTGCTGATCTGCCGGTACATCGTCCTCGGAGAAAATCGCCTGCGCCGGGCATTCCGGCTCGCACAACGTACAGTCAATACATTCATCGGGATCGATGACCAGAAAGTTCGGGCCTTCGTGGAAACAATCCACCGGGCACACTTCTACACAATCGGTGTATTTGCACTTGATGCAGTTTTCGGTAACGACAAAAGTCATAAAAAATCTCCTGGAAAGCCGGAATGGGAATAGCGTTATCTTAACCGTGATTTGCCGGTGCGGACACGGAAAAGACCGAGCGACGCTTCATGCGGGCAAGGGCGGAGGCGGCGCTTCGCTGGCCGGGTCCTCATGAATCAACACATCCGCATTGGGAAAGACCCGCAGAATGGCCGCTTCGACGTCATCAGCAACGCGATGCGCCTCCACCAGCGGCATTTGATCATCCAGCATCAGATGCAACTGAATAAAGTACGTCGGCCCGGAGCGGCGGGTCCGCACATCATGGATACCTCGCACCAGCGCGTGGCTACGCACGATTTCCTTAATGCGATCATGCACCTCTGGCGGTAGTTCCCGATCCAGGAGCAATTGGATCGACTCGTGGCCGATCTGCCCGGCGCTGTAGAGAATGTACAGGGCAATGCCAATTGCGAACAACGGGTCCACTATCGGCCAACCCAGCATTGCCAGTCCCAGCGCCACGATGGTCGCGCCATTAGTCAGTAGATCAGTGGCGTAATGCAGCGCATCGGCGCGAATCGCGGTGGACTGGGTCCGGCGGATTACATAATGCTGAAACAGCAACAATGCGCCCGTGGCGACCATCGAGAACGCTAACACCCCAAGACCCACCCACCCCGCTTGCAAGGGCTGGGTGTGGACTAACCGATCAACGGCGTGCAGGATCAGGAACACCGCTGAACCGGCAATAAAGGCCGATTGAACCAGCCCCGCCAGTGGCTCGGCTTTGCCGTGGCCAAAACGATGATCACGGTCGGGGGGTTGCAGGGCATAATGCACCGCCAGTAGATTAATGATCGACGCTGCCGCATCCATCATGGAATCCACCAGCGACGCCAGAACGCTCACCGAGCCGGTCATCAGCGCGGCGGCCAGTTTTCCGGCGATTAGCAAGATGGCGGTCGATACCGAGGCGTAGGTCGCCCAGCGCAGCAGGCGTCCCGCTTGGCCAGGATCGCAGGTCAATTTATCAGGTTCATTCATTATTCAATGCCAGGTTCAGCGAAAGTCAGACTATTCTAACCGGCTTTCGCCCATCGCGACGGTCGATGCCCTAGTGAAATCCCCCGGTCTCTTTTTCCAAAAGCAGGAGATCCGATTGACGGGGTTCGTTCTTTGCGAGAAATTGCCTGACCCTGCTTGTTTGTTATTAAGGATTCCTGACGCATGCTCGAAACTCTCCGCCGTATTGTCCAGGATGTCAGCGCCGCCCCCGACCTGTCCAGTACGCTAGCGATCACGGTCAACCGGATTCGGGATGCGATGCAAGTCGCGGCCTGCACTGTTTATCTGGCCGATGAAGACAACCGTGAATATGTGCTGATGGCGACCGCCGGACTGAATCCTCAGGCGATTGGCCGGGTGCGGCTTCACCGCCAGCAAGGCTTGATCGGGCTGGTCGCTGACCGGCAGGAACCGCTGAATTTGCCCGATGCCCCCCGCCATCCTCGGTTTTACCCGGTCTGCGAAGTTTGCGAGGAGGATTACCATGCGTTCCTGGGCGTACCTTTAATTCAGTACCGGCGCGTGCTGGGGGTACTGACCGTTCAGCACACCGCAACCCGCCAGTTTCATTCCACCGAAGTGGATTTTCTGGTGACCATCGCCGCCCAGTTGGCCAGCACACTGAATCACGCCATTCTCAGCGGCGCGACTCAGGAGTTGCTCAATCCGCTGACCATCGGGACCCGGGCGCTACAGGGCGTGGCTGGCGCACCAGGCATCGCCATTGGGGTCGTCACCGTCCCTCACCTGATGGCGGATCTCGATGATATTCCTGACCGACAGTCTGCCGATCCCGCCGCCGAAACCGCTGCATTCCAGGCCGCGATGGCCACTGTGGAGCAGGAGTTGCGCGAAGCCAGCGAGCGCCTGGCACCCCTGTTGCCGCCGACCGAACAGGCGCTGTTCACGGTTTACCGGATGATGCTGAGCAGCGACAGCCTGCTGACCGATACCTTGACGCGCATTCAGAGCGGTTGCTGGGCACCGGCCGCCTGGCGCGATGCGATCCAGTCCCGGGTGCGGTTACTGGAACAGGCTACTGATCCCTACCTCAGCGCCCGGGCGGAGGACATCCGTGATCTGGGCCGACGGGTCTTGAATCAGTTACGCACAGGTACTGCCGCTCAGTTACCGGAACTGACGGCGGAACGTTGCATTCTGGTCGCGGAAGAAATGAGCGTCGCGCATCTGGCGGCGACCACACCTGAGCGGTTGGCGGGCATCGTCTGTCTGCGCGGCTCGGCCCTTTCGCATGTCGCGCTGCTGGCCCGCGCCATGGGCATCCCGGCGGTCATGGGTCTGGGCGACCGGCCACTGGGCCGCTTTGAAGGCCGCGAGATTATTATTGATGGCTATCAGGGCCGGGTGTATCTGAATCCCGATCCGGCGCTGCGCAAGGAATATCAACAGCAACTGGCCGCCGAAGCTGAACTGACGGTGGAATTGGGGGCGTT
>JAUPTV010000010.1 GCA_030917925.1 Pseudomonadota bacterium | reverse complement strand
TGTTTCTCTTCTACTGCACGAACGGCAATTCGCCGCAGATAGTTCATAACTTCATCGGGTATTTTACGCGCATCCAGCATCCAATCAGCGTTCATGATCGTACTCCTCCACTCAGTTAATAAAATCGTGTAACATCTACAATCGATTGACAACAAAATGAAAATTTGGTTCATTTCCACGTCCGGATAGCTTGCGGAAAGGCAGTAGTACCATCAACACCTTATGCACAACTTTGTTTTCGAAAACTTCAGATACATTCCATCCCGCAGGAAAAACCAGAAATGCAGAAAGCAAGCAATAGACAATAAATGCTGGAACAAGCATGAAGAGGCAGCCGCAACCTGTTTCAAATTTATCAGTTGATGTTTCATTTTTCTTTTCGGTCATCGTTTTTCTCTACTTTTTACAATCGGTCATTGGCTAAGCTTACTAAGTTCTATTGCCTAACGGGGCGCGAACTGAGCGGAATCGGTCTAATACCGGAAAGTGCGTAGGCACTTGAAGGTGATTAGGCCGATTACCGCTCCAGTGAGTTGATAGGCAGAGAGCGCAGCGAGTAATTTTTCCGTGTGGAGCAATTTGTTAGTTGCTTGCAGTTGAATACTGGAATAGCCCCTGCAAAAACTGGATTGCTCCAAATACAACTGCACCCCACGCGACAACATAATGCCCGCCGCCACTGGCCGCACTATATGTTACAGCCGTAACAACAAGCCCACCGATACACCACAAGGTGCCAAAGCCCATGTTTTTCTGCCCTTGCTCTTGTTTCTGCTTTTTCCTAGCTTCATCAAGATTGCTAACAACTACTTTGGCAGACTCAGCATCTAAGCCTTGTTCGATCAAATTATTAATGATGCTTTCACTTTTTGCACCATTTCTCATTAGTTCCGCTGCATGCCCATAAACAGCTTGCACAAATTCTTCTTGTGTTTGTTCGGTCATTTCATTCTCCTTTTTGTAGCAACTAACATGAAGTAGGCATCATAAATGACGCCTTATTTTGCGTCGAATTTGACGCCTATATCGGGCGCTCTTGCGCCAACAGACTGATTTACCGCGTCACTCGCCGCCGAAACGCCCACTAAACCCGGCAGCAAACACCCCACCGGCTACAAGCGTCCCGCGTTCCAAACGACACAGTACTTCCAACAAATTATACGGCAAAAAAAAGCCACTGTGCACAATCCTGTCACCAAAAATAACACCCATCCCCCGCTTTTCCTTCCTCCCATCCCTATTTCATTGCGCAGTTTCCAATAGTTTCAGCCGTGCGTTCAATACTTCCGGGTCCGCCAAGCCCAGTGACGGGCGCAACGCCGCCCCGCCTCCCCTGCCCCTTCTGCCCGATTTTTCCGCTACTTTCCACAATCGCCACAATCAACGCGCCTTTCCGTTCCGTCTCCCCGATGCTGCCTGAACTTTTTCAGGGAGACCGCCATGGGCGACTTTCACCGCTGTATCGACTTCATCCTCGCCGAGGAAGGCGGGTATGTAAACCATCCCACCGATCCCGGTGGTGAAACGAATTTCGGCATTTCCAAACGCGCTTATCCGCACCTGAACATCGCCGGGCTGACCCAGGCTGACGCCTTGGCGATTTACCACGTCGATTACTGGGACAAAATCCAGGGCGATGCCTTCCCGGACGGTCTGGCGCTGCTGCTCCTCGATACCGCCGTCAACATGGGGCCAGCGACCGCCATCAAGCTCTTGCAACGCACCCTCAAGCTGAACGAAGACGGTCGCATGGGTCCCCTGACGATCACCGCCGCCTGTAAAGCCCTGCCGCACCTGCTCGGCCACTACAGCGCCGAACGCGCCCTGCGCTACGCCAGCACCCCGAATATCACCACGTTTGGCCGGGGCTGGTACCGCCGCCTGTTCCGCCTGTACGACCGCGCCCGGAGCCTCACGCCATGATCGGCACAGACGGCAACCCCCCCGCGACCGGACATCGCTTGTGGCGCCGGGTCGGCCTGATCGGCCTGAGCCTGCTGTGGCCCCTGCACGACTGCGCCGCGTTACCGTGCCACCCGTGGCTGAACCCGCCCGCCCGGCTCTCAGCGTGGATGACCGCCGACCTCGGCGCGCACTGCACCCTAACCTTCTAACGCCCCTAACCCCCACTCACTCGGAGACTTCCCCCATGTCCAGCCCCAGCACTACGTTCCGCCTGTTCTACCCGACCAGCAACACGCTCACCGCCGTCAGCTTGTTTGACGCCACCGGCGCGGCGCTCCTGCCGCAAACCCTCGCCGATGGCACCGACAACCCGGCCGGCTTCCAGTCTAAAGTCCTGACGTTCACCGCCGCCAGTGAACCGCTGTTTGCCACGCCCACCTTCAGCGATCCGAACAGCCCGGTCAGCCTGTACCTGTGCCGCGATGACGCCGGTGCGTTCCAGAAAGTCCTGGACGAAACCGTGTTCAACAGTGCCGAACCGGGCCGGCCCACGCCCGCCGTCACCGCTGCGCAGGAATTCCGCCTGTACACGGCCACGGATCTTGGTGGCGGGATCAAAACCTACACGGTCAAAGCCCCGGTCGCCCCGGTCGCGCTCATCAAAGCCCTCGGCAAAGACCCGCTCACCGGCGAACTGCGCCTCGGCAACGACATCCTGCTGCGCTGGAATGGCGACGTGGCGACCGCTGCCGAAGTGGAAGCCGACATCGAAGACATCACCGATCCGCGCGGCTATCTGCCCTTCCCGATCATCAATCGCACGACTTACGCCGAAAGCAGCGTCGGCCTGAGTCTGGTGCAGGTCAACGATCAGATCGTCCCGCAAGACGGCCTGACCCATCTGGTCAAGTTCCGCGTCCGCTACAACGTCCACGGCGATGTCGGCACCTGGGCCGAAACCAGCAACGCCATGCTCACTTACCCCCTGCCGTTGCCCAACGCCCCGGCCAGCTTGACGGCGCAATTACTGCGCGACCGCGTGGACACCATCCCCGATGTCGTCAAAGTCACTTGGGCGAAAGCCGCCGACAATCCGGGCGACGGCCTGGAGATTGTGGTCTACGACCCGCTCAACAAAAAGCACACGATCTACAGCAGCAACGGTCTGGAAACCGAGGCGCGGATTGACAACCTCTCGCGGTTCAGTGTCCAGGATACCGGCCCGGCGCTGGCCCAGCCCTACCGGTTTGCCATCGTCGCCACCAATCTGAGCGGTAAATCCGACGAAACCTTCGCCGCCGCCCCACTGCACATCACCAGCAAAGTCAAACCGGTCGCACCACCCACGCCCGACGAAGTGGCCGGGACTGCCCGCGACCTCAACACCGCCACGCTCAAAGCCGAAGTGTTCAGCGACGTGCTGACCGCCATGGGTACCTTGCCCGCCGAAGCCAGCGCCATCGTCAACAGCGCGATTGACCAAGTGATCTACAAGATCAAAGACGTGGTGCGCCTGGGCGGCAGCGTCGATTTCACCGACCTGGGCACCTTTGCCGCCAAATGGACCAAGGAACGTCAGGCGCGTAACCCGGCTACGGGCGAACCGATCATCGTGCCCGCCTACCGCTCTCAGGACTTCGCCCCATCGATTGGCTTCAAGACCGGCACCCGCAACGGCACCATCCTGACCGACGCCCAAGCCAAACCCGCCTAACCGCTACGCCGCCGGACTCCCCCCTTTGCCAAAGGGGGGCCGGGGGGGATTTCACGCACCGGGAGCCTTGCCGCTAATGAGCCACGCTACGAACTACCTTGAAGACCTGATCGCCCGGTTTTTCCGCAGTGCCAGCCTGCTCAAACCGGCCGCGCACTACCTCGCGCTGTTCAACACCTTGCCCGATGAGGCGCATCAGCAGGGCGTGGAAGTCAGTGGCGGCGGTTATGCCCGTGTCCGCCATGGCCCGGCTGATGCCAACTGGAGCGCCCCGAGTAACGGCAACGGCGAACTGCGCAACCTGATCGCCGTGACCTTTGGCGCACCCACCACCGACTGGCACACGGTCATCGGCTTTGGCCTGTATGACGCCCTCACCGGCGGTAACGCCCTGATTCTGGCCCCGCTGGAAACGCCGCTCTTCGTCAAAGCGGGCGATCCGCCGCTGGTGTTCACGCCCGGCGACCTGGTCATCACGCTGGCCTAACCACCATGCGCACCGTGGCCACGTTGTCCCTCACCGCTCAGGGCCGGTTACGCCGCCCGACGCCGCTTCGCGCCCAGGCCACGTTCACCGTGACCGCCCACGCCGTTGTGCCTCGCGGGTTATCCGCCCGGTTGAACGTCCTCCGCGACCGGTTGACCGACGCCGTGCTCCAGCAGTCGCTATCGGTCTGGGTCAACACCGCCCCGCCCGGCTTGCATCTGGCGGTGCGCGTCGATGACGGCCCCACGGTGGAAGCGGCCTTTACCTGGGAGAATCCCAGTAGCGGTTTACCCGCGGTGCTGCGCATCGCCGCGACCGAACTCCCGCAGGACGGCTTTACCATCGCCCAACTGCGCAAACAAGATCGGCGCTACTGGGTCACTGCCCGCCTCGGCGTCGCCGACCGCGAGGACACCCGCCTGTTATCCGAAGGCGTCGGTGTCCGCTTTCCCTACCCCAACAACCAGCGCTATCCGGTCTACTTCGGTGTGGCCGGCCTGCGCAGTGGCCGCGAAAGCCCCATTCGCTGGTGCGAGACGCCGCTACTGATTCAGGCCAGCGATGGCAAACCCATCAACACCGTCAGCACACCCGACCTTCAGGCCGGCACCGCCCGCACACTGTCTGGCGCGATCAACGCCCCCAGTCAATCCAGTGCGTTCCGTACTGAACTCCGCACGGCGGTACTGGCGCAGCTCGGTACGCTCCCGGCTAACGGCCCTACGATCATCGATCAGGCGCTCTACCGCCTGTTTCTCAAGCTCAAGGACGTGGTGCGTAAAGGCGGCAGCGTCACTCTCGATCACCTGGGCACGTTCGGCGTGAGTTGGACGAATCCCCGCACCACCCGCGACAAAGTGACCGGTATT
>JAUPTV010000054.1 GCA_030917925.1 Pseudomonadota bacterium | reverse complement strand
TTTTCTTTTTCAGATAATTCGTCAGGAAATATCTTGGGAAATAAATAGAGTTCTTCGTTAAAAATTCTTTCAAAATAGCAGAATCTTTTATCAAATGGTCGATACAAAGATAAACGAATTTTATTTGATTGAAACTGGGCTTCATGGCCACGCAACAAAGTGCGTTTTGTATTGCGTATCCACTTCAGAACTTTCTCATTGACTTTCAGGAAATCCTCAAGAGCTTCAGGCTTTCCATTCCTGATCCAGCGATCCCGTTCCGAGTTGAAATTTTCAACCATATTCCTGGCGATATTTTCTAAAGTTGCCCTGTTGTAATTATAAATATAAGCATCATTATTAGACTTTGTACCGTTACTGAAAATCTTGAAAATGACATTTTCACTATCTAATTTAGCTGCTTTTTGTTCCTTATCTCCTATAGGTATCAAGTCTTCAAAATCAGCCTGCAATCCATCAGTTAGCCAAATAGATTTTTTATTAGGCTGAATCTCAAGCCATTTTATCCCAAAGCAACCATGACTTTCATCCAGAAAAATATATTTTTGCTCTTTTCGCCAGAATTCATCAGTACGCGCATAATATATTTTAGTCGGTTCTGTCGTTGGTTTTTTAATTAAAAATGTTA
Source organism: Pseudomonadota bacterium (assembly GCA_030917925.1). Taxonomy (GTDB): domain Bacteria; phylum Pseudomonadota; class Gammaproteobacteria; order Competibacterales; family Competibacteraceae; genus UBA2383. The sequence goes on along the minus strand of JAUPTV010000054.1, from coordinate 11,391 downwards.
TGCAAACGCCAACTTGTATTCCAAAAACATTATGCGTTGTGCCAGAAAGCTTGGAGTTTTTCCGAACATTCCCACCTAGATCAAGCAAGTAAATATTATAAAACTCTTGAGCAAGCTGTCGGCGCATTCCATCAAATGCAATTCCTTCCAAAAAGCTGTTATTCGTCACAAAAGCAACAATTCCTTGTGATTGATGACGTAATCGTTCTGTAGCCCAGGTAAACGCCTTAACATACGGATCATAAAGCGCGTTGCAATTTGTTGCCTTGGAAGCGGCCACATAACGCTCTGCAACCCAGCGGTCTACTATTCGATATTTACGATTCTTATTATGATCATTCTCGTGGATTTGTCCGGCATTATAGGGCGGATTACCAATAATCACGAAGATAGGTGCAGCCTTCTGGCGATTGACGCGCTCAGTATTTTCCGGCGTCAGAAACCCAAATTCATGTTGTCGATCTTCGGCCAATTCAAACGTATCGACCAGACAAATTCCCGTAAACGGTTGATAAGCGCCAGTGAGTTCAAAAAACGCCTGTTCAATGTTCAAACTGGCGATGTAATACGGCAACAACATGATTTCGTTGCAATGCAATTCATGGCGATACTTCTGCTGAATCGCTTCCGGCATCAATTCCCGCAGAATCCGCACCATGAAATTACCGGTTCCCACAAAGGGATCGAGAACATGCACGGATTCAGCGGATAGCGAACGCCCAAATTCCCGCTGCAACAGTTCATTCACCGAACGCACCATAAAATCAACTAACGGTTGCGGCGTATAGACAATCCCGTGCGTATCGGCAGTTTTAACGGCAAACCCCTGAAAAAACTGCTCATACACCGTATTTAAAAAACTCTGCTTTTCGACATAGTGACTGATCGAAGCCGCTGTTTTTTCAATCGCCTGATAAAAGTAATCCAGTTTCTGTAGAAATGCCTCCCGCGAAAATGAACGAGCGGTGAGCGCCTGCATCACCTGTTCAATTTCGCGGGCAATCACATTGCGCTGGACAAAATCGGAATGGTTAAAAACCTTGCGAAAAATCCGCTCCGTTAAAACATGCTGAATCAGCATCTCCTCAATCGCCGCTTCGGACAACTGGGGATTCATCGAATCCCGACAGAGTTGCAAAAAAGCCGCAAACGCAGCGATAAATGCCGGATTCTTGCGCCGCTCCTCGGCAATCACATTGAGCAACGCCATCCCCAATTCCTGCACGCGCTCCTTAAAACCCGCCACCGCTGCTTGCCATTGATCGTAGGCTGGGGGCTGATAGCCAAAAAACAATTGCAAGCCATCGACCAGCGCCTCCGGAGCCTGCGCATCGATCCGGGCGTCAAAAACCTCCGCGCCGTTTTGCCACAACACCAGCCGATCCGGCGTCTGAAACAGAATATTGTCTTTGGGATAGCCTTCCGCAAACTTCTTCGTTATTTCCTGGCGCAGATGATCCTGATGATCCTTGGCCTCCCACACGCCCAACCGCAAATCAAACCGGTCCAGAATCGCCCCATCGACGCGAATGGGCCGACGCCCCTCGCGGGGAATAGCGTACTGCTCAACCAGTTTCAGACCAGGAATTAACCCCGCACACGCCCGCAACACCGCCGCAAAAGCGGGCGCTACTGCACCTTCATGGCAAGCGCCAGCCTGTTGCAGGGTTTCCAGTTCCTGAAAGAAAGCGCGAATGGCCCTGTGGTGAGGCTTCAACGGCAACATCAGACGTTATCCTTTGGAAAATCGGGCATCTTTTAAAGATTGGGACCACACCCGGCATTCAATCAAAAAAACCGTTCCGCGCCCAACAGCGGCAACACCCGCTGCATAATCGGATCGGCGGCGAAATAGCGCTGAATCACCCCATCTCGCAAATGATTCGCCAGCGCAATCAGGGTCATGCTCTGATCCAGCGCCAGATAGTTGTACACCACCTGCCCGGTCTGCGGATCGACTGCATCATAGAACCCGAAATCCCCATAAATCGGATAGCGTTCCGCCAATTGCCGCAGATTTGCCGTCGCCGCTTTGGGTTCCACCATCAATGCCAGCGCCGCCGCATGAGGCGTCACCGCGCCCCCTTGATAGCCGCGCACCCCGAGAATTCGCACCCCAAACTCCCCATACCCGCCCGCCGGACGCGAACTCGGCGACAGCCCCCACACCGGATAGCCTAGATGCTCCAGGGCAAACCGGCGATGAATTTCCGTATGCGCCACCGCATTCCGCCCCAGACTGGCTGGCGCATACCGCGCTTCATCCAGCACCAGCATCGGCATTAGCGCCTCGAACAAACTGCCGCCCCATGACGGCACATATTTCACCTTCTTCCAGGCGTAATGACCGCCGGGAAAGGTATAGCCATTAACCGTTTGCGCGACCCGATGCTTCGGCGATTGCGACTGCCAGTCAAAATAGCGCGGGAAGGTGCGAGCCATCCGGTACCAGTGTTCTTCGGGAACCTGGCCCTTGCCCATGGCGATCAGACTGCCCAGTCGCGCCTCGCTGTACAACAGACCATAGTTAAATTCCGCCCGGTGCGGCAGATGAACGTAATAGCCGTGCATCATCAACTGATCAACCGGGTCATAAAACACCCCGTAATCTTCCCGGTCAATCAATCGGGTACACCGTTCAGCCCATTCGGGAACCGCATTCCGCGCCACCATCAAGCCCGCGCTCAACCAGGCGGAATCAACAAAGGATACAAAGTGGCTGGTGCGCTCCAGCGTGGTCGTGTCGTAATAGTTGTAGAAAAACCCCCGCCACGTCTCCATCCGCTCCAGACTGTCCAGCGTCCGATCCAACCTTTCCCGCACTTCCTGCGCATCAATCAGCCCTAGTTCCCGCGCCGCCACGATGTCGATCAGATACAGGCCAATGTTGGTCACGTTCGTATAATCGCCCACCCAGGCGCTTTCCCGGTTCACCGAACCATTCAGGCGCACCGTATCCAGCGGCAGGTTATGCTCCCGGTCGCTAAACGCCGCCAGTCCCCGCCAGGTATCGCGAGCCAGTCGTTCCAGAAACACCCGATCCTCCCGAGGCAATTCCGCCTTCGGCACCGTCAACCGCTCCGGCCAACCCGCCAGTCGGGCGTGAACATGCGGTTGCGCCGCCTCCTTCCCGCCCATCGCCGCTTCCCAAGCGGTTTTCTTTGGTGGAATCACCCGGTCATAAATACTCGGACCCGGCTGGCCCGTCTTCACCAGCGCCACATCATCCAGCCAATACGCGCCCTGCATGACCGGCGACCGGCGCGGCTGCCAAACCAAAGCCAGTTGGCGCAGATGCGTCCAATCCTCAATGCCGGTCATCGTGCGCAACGGCGTCCGAAAGCGTTGCCAGTCGCCGGTAATGCCTTCAATGACCGTACTGCCCTGCCGCAACAACCCCAGTGGCCCATCCGCCAGCGGCTGCTTGAATTCCAGTTTCAGCGCCTCGGCAAAACCGGCCTGCTCATCGCCGCGAATCCACAGTTCCAGATGATCGTAGGCCGAAGCATCCAAATTCGGCAGGCTTAACTGCCAACCAATGGCTTCAGTCGCGCCAGGCTGGAAACGGTATTGCAGATACAGCGCCCGCTGACTGTCCTCGCGTTGCACGGGTTCCAGCCGATAGCGGATTTGTCCCGCCGGCTGCTCGGGATCCGTCGTCCAGGCGCTCATCGCCACCCCCGGCGTGGGACTGGCGAATCGTTCAAAATCATGCAGGAGCAGCGGTGCTGCCGTGAAAGCCGGCGTTGCAAAACCCATCAGGGCACTGAACAGGGCGAATCGGGGATAGCAAGGGGACATGAAGAGCGGACCTGGTAATTAGATGAAAAGAGGCTTCGTGGATTTTAGGTCAGATCAGTCCAACACTCATCATCAGCTTTTCCGCGAGGGTCCCCATCCTTTAGTGCGGGAAGGGATAGCGCACCGTGCGTAGCACGGTCAGCTTTTTGGTTGAATTGATCCATAGCTTATTATATCTTATTGGTTCTTCGAGGGTTCTTGTGGAGCCGATTCTAAAAACGGGTTTTGGCCCGCCAAGTTGGCGCATAGTGAAATTATTATCATTACAAATCAGTTATTTATTGATGAGCTATTTATTGAAATGCAATTTTTATATTACATAAAGCCCTAATTTCCACAAGAACCCTCGAAGAACCATTTAAAATTTCGCGCCAGTGAAACAGGGAAATCTGCATGATTCATTCGTTTCGCTGCAAGGAAACTGAAAAGCTTTTTCACGGGCGCTTCTCGGCTAAATTACCGCAGACCATTCAACGATCAGCGGTAAAAAAACTCAACATCCTCCATGCCGCCCACACCTTGGATGATTTGCGCATACCGCCCGCAAATCGTCTCGAAGCCCTACAGGGCGACCGTATCGGACAGCACAGCATCCGAATCAATGATCAATGGCGGATTTGTTTTGTCTGGAATCAAGGTCAGGCTGAACAAGTTGAAATCGTGGACTACCATTAAGGAGTTCAATCCAATGAAAGATCGTGATTTTCCACCCATTCACCCTGGTGAAATTCTGTCATCGGAATTTCTCGAACCTTATCAACTAGCGCCCAACCATCTTGCCAAAGATACGGGTATACCGGTACGTCGTGTTCTGGACATTGTGCGGGGCCGACGTGCAATTACCGCCGATACAGCACTGCGTCTGGCGCGCTACTTCGGCAACTCGACAGAATTCTGGTTGAACTTGCAAAGTCATTACGATCTGCAAGTGGCGCTGGAACAGATCGGTGACCGGTTGGAGCAGGAAGTTAAACCATTAGCGACCCGGCACACCATCATTTTTTAAAACCTCCCATTTGGTTCATCAAAGCAGCGCCCCACCACCCCTGCCAGATACCGCCCGGTATGGCTGGCGGGATGCGCGGCCACCTGTTCCGGCGTCCCCACTATCACAACTTCTCCGCCCCCACCGCCGCCTTCCGGTCCCAGATCAATAATCCAGTCAGCGGTTTTAATCACATCCAGATTGTGCTCAATCACCACTATCGTATTCCCGCGATCCCGAAGTTCATGCAGCACTTTTAACAACTGCTCAATATCGTGGAAATGCAGTCCGGTCGTCGGCTCGTCCAGGATATACAAGGTCTGGCCAGTATCGCGTTTGGATAACTCGCGGGCCAACTTCACTCGCTGCGCTTCACCCCCAGAGAGCGTTGTCGCATTCTGCCCGAGCTTGATATAACTCAGCCCGACTTGAACCAGCGTTTGCAATTTGCGGGCGACGACCGGCACCGCTTGATAAAACGCCAGCGCGTCTTCCACCGTCATTTCCAGCACTTCGTGGATATTGCGGCCCTTGTAGCGCACTTCCAAAGTCTCCCGGTTATACCGCTGGCCCTTGCACTGATCGCACGGGACATAAATATCGGGGAGAAAGTGCATGGCCACCTGAATCACCCCGTCGCCCTGACAGGCTTCGCAGCGCCCACCCTTGACGTTGAAACTGAACCGACCCGGCGGATAACCTCGCGCCCGCGATTCTGGCACCCCGGCAAACAGTTCCCGAATCGGCGTGAACAAGCCGGTATAGGTGGCGGGATTGGAACGCGGCGTGCGGCCAATCGGACTCTGGTCGATATTCACCACCTTATCCAATTGATCCAGCCCGGTTAAATCCTGGCAAGGTGCGGGCGATTCATTAGCGTTATTCAAATCGCGGGCGGCATAGCGGTACAGCGTGTCATTGATCAGTGTGGACTTCCCGGAGCCGGAAACGCCGGTAATGCAGGTCAACAACCCTAGCGGAATGTCCACGTTCAAGTTTTTCAGATTATTACCGCTGGCCCCGACGATCCGTAGCACCTTCTGCACATCGGGCGGTGTCCGCTGTTCCGGCACGGCAATCCGCCGCTGGCCGCTCAAATAAGCCCCGGTCAACGAGTCGGGATGCGCCATGATGTCAGCAGGCACGCCCTGCGCCACGATCTGTCCGCCATGCACGCCCGCGCCTGGTCCCATGTCTACGACCTGATCGGCAGTGCGAATCGCCTCTTCATCGTGTTCCACCACGATCACCGTATTCCCCAAATCGCGCAGCCGCCGCAGGCTGGCCAGCAACCGGGCATTGTCGCGTTGATGCAGACCGATGGACGGCTCATCCAACACATACATCACCCCGACCAGACCCGCGCCGATTTGCGACGCCAGCCGGATGCGTTGCGCTTCGCCGCCGGACAAGGTTTCGGCGCTCCGTTCCAGACTCAGATAATCCAGGCCGACGTTGACCAAAAAGTTCAGCCGCTCACTGATTTCCTTGACGATCCGGGCGGCAATCGCGCCTCGCTGGCCGGGTAGCGCTAACTCCGCAAAGAATCCCTGCGCAACGCCAATCGGACGAGCGACAATCTCCGGCAGACTGTGGCCCGCGACAAACACATGGCGGGCGGAACGGGTCAACCGCGCTCCCTGGCAGGACGGACAGGGCCGACTGCTCAGATATTTCGCCAGATCATCCCGCACCAGGTTGGAATCGGTTTCGCGGTAACGGCGCTCCATGTTGGGAATCACCCCCTCGAAGGCGTGACGCCGGACTTGCGTTTCCCCGCGACTGTTGGTGTAGGCAAAGTCGATGACCTCACCGTCGCTGCCCTGCAAAATGATCGTGCGCAGGGGGGCGGACAGATCCTGAAACGGAGTATCGACTGAAAAGCCGTAATGCGCTGCCAACGCTTTGATCAGTTGAAAATAATAAAAATTATCCCGATCCCAGCCGCGCACCGCGCCCTTGGCCAGACTTAAATGCGGATGACCGACCACCCGCTCCGGATCAAAGAACTGCTTGACGCCGAGACCGTCGCATTCCGGGCAGGCTCCCACCGGGTTATTGAACGAGAACAGGCGCGGCTCCAGCTCACTCAAACTGTAACCGCAGACCGGGCAGGCATAGCCGGCGGAAAACAGTAATTCTGCCCGTTCCGGTTCATCCAGGAACGCGACTCGCGCAATGCCTTCCCCCAACCGCAACGCCGTTTCAAACGATTCCGCCAGCCGCTGCGCCAAATCGCCGCGCACCTTGAACCGGTCGACCACAACTTCAATCGTGTGTTTGCGGCGCAAATCCAGCGGCGGCGGACTGTCCAGTTCCACGACTTCCCCATCAATCCGGGCGCGGACAAAGCCCTGCGCCTGCAAGCCCTGCAACAACTTCAAATGCTCACCCTTGCGCTCCTTCACCACCGGCGCCAACAACATCAACCGTTCACCCTCCGGCAACGTCAGCACCTGATCGACCATCTGGCTGACGGTCTGCGCGTCCAGATCAATCGCATGATCGGGACAGCGTGGAATCCCGGCCCGGGCGTAGAGGAGCCGTAAATAATCGTAAATCTCGGTAATGGTGCCGACCGTGGAACGGGGATTGTGCGACGTCGATTTCTGCTCAATGGAAATCGCCGGGGACAAGCCCTCAATATGATCAACGTCCGGCTTTTCCATCAGCGACAGAAATTGCCGGGCGTAAGCAGATAGCGATTCCACATAGCGGCGCTGACCCTCGGCGTACAGGGTATCGAACGCCAGCGACGATTTGCCGGACCCGGATAGGCCAGTAATCACGATCAACCGGTCGCGAGGCAGATCCAGGTCGATATTCTGGAGATTGTGGGTGCGTGCGCCGCGAATTTTGATAGTGTCCATGAGCATCCTTAAGTCAATAGCCGCCAGGCATCACCCTAGACAACATTAGGTTATCCAATTCAAGAGGACTAACCCGATGCCGTTGAAAGGCTCCCGGACGGAAGAAAACCTGAAAGCCGCTTTCATTAGCGAAGCGCAAGCCAATGAGACCCAGGAATATAGCGAGATGTATGCAGACATGGCCAGGATGGCCCGCCTCATCGGGAACCGACGGCCGCCCGTTGCAGAAACCGCGCCGTCTCCTCCTCCAGCCACGCCAGATCGCCGAAGCGTTCGACCGGCCCGGTCAGCGTAATTTCGCCGCTGAGGGCCTCGTCCGCCAAAGCAAAGCGCACCTCCAGCAACAGTGGTTCACCCGGTTCCGGTTGGTCCTGGAGCGTCAAGGCGACCTGCACCGCCAGCAACGCCGTCGCCGCTTCCAGCCGGTCCATCGTCGCCGTCACCGGATGCCCTGTTTCCTGACTCCGATCCATCAGCGCAAAAATCAGTTCCTGTGAGGCAAACGTCCGCACTGCTTCCAGAATCCTGTTTAACCGGGCCTCGGCCCGGCGCAACGCCTGCGGAATGTTGCGCTGCTGGTCATTTTCCTGCGCGATCACCGTCCGCAATCGGGCAAACGCCTTGGGTAACGCGCCGGAATGAAACCCCCGTCGCAGCAGGGTGTACAACGTTTCGCCCGCCGGACCAAACCGCGCCGGCTGGATGGCGTCAGGGTGATTGGCGCGATAGAGCTTCCAGTTGGCGCGCAGTTCCCAGACCAGAAAGCCGAACAGTCCCGGCAACAACAGGATGGTCACGGTGACCAGCGGCAGACTGATGACCTGGGGCAGCACCGGATCCAGCAGCGCCAGCAGCGAGGTCGTCAGCGCGGGCAAAAAGGGCAGCATCAGCTTGTGCGAAACCGTCACCACCGGAAAGTGCTTGATCGGATTGATCTGTGGCTCCACCAATACTGCCGCATAGAAATGAATGAAGTCGCTGAACAGCTTCCACACGGGGCCAATCACCGCCTTGACCGTCATCGCACCCCGCCCTTCTCCGCGATGATGGCTGACCGCTTCATCGACGCGATGCAATCCCTGCTCGATGCTGTGCATCAGCGCATCGAACAGGTCGATCACCCAGCGCACCAGACCTATCGCCAATGTATGACGCACCTGACGCCAAAAGTTAATCAGCCCGGTCATCAGGCTATCCAGCCATTCCCGCCCCCCTCGGCTGTTACGCAGGAAAGTTCCAAAAATGAATCCGAGGATCAGCAGAAATCCTGGTAGTCCTTCGAGGTCGGGAGCGAGTCGGCTCGCCACGCTGAGCGCCGGCAGCGCGGCCAGCGCTCCGATCAGCGACGGCTCCAGCAGATAGCGGGAAACGGCGCACACCCATGGTTGGCGCAGCCAATAGGCCATCCACTGCCAATGCATGAATCGCCGCCATCCCTGGTACAGGCAGTCGTTCCACAGCCACTGCCCACCTCGGCGCAACGCCTCGACAGTACGCCGTCCCCGCTCGGTATACAACGCGATGAACAGACCAGCGCTCACCCCCAGCACGGACCCAACATTCACCAGTTCCCGCGTATTCGGCGAGATCAGACTGAGCAGATAGGTCAGCGCCTCCAGCCCGATAAAGGCGATGCCCAGGGGTAACAACAGAAACCGGGTGATCGACCGGCCCAGAGCCGAGCCAAACAGCGGGGCGCTGAGTTGCTGCAAACCTTTCAGATAAAACTCGCCGGGTTGATAAACCCCCGGCAACGCCACACGGGCCTGGCGGTCAAAGTGCGCCAGGCGATCCCCCAGCGCCAGTTCGCGCCAGCCCGAATCCGGCAATCGGAATGCTTCATTGCGGGCTACCGCATCGCGCAGATCCGCGAACCGCAAATGCCAGCGCCGCCGGATGATTTCAAACAGATCTTCCTGAAGTAGATTCCGCGCCACCCGTTGCGCATGATCAGCGGGAAGGAAGCCCACTTGATCGAGAAGCTGACTCAGACGTGGTTGGAGTTGTTGCTGGAGCTGCTGGCCAATCCGTTCGCCGAGGACCTGCAAGGGGGCGCTGAAATAGACCACCTCCGCCCCGGACCAGGGGAGCTGATCCAGCCGGGTTTTAGCAGCGTTCAGCGCGCGTAACGCCTTGAGCGACCCCTGAAACGGCAGTCCCAGTTGCACGGGTTTACGACGCCAGGCACTGACGAGCGGTTGCAGGCGGTAATACTTGGTGCGCCCTTCCCGGTCAATCTGCTCCAGATCATCCAGCAGCCGGGAAGGCCGACTGGATCGCTGCGCCACATCGGGTTCATTCAATAACCGCCGGACGCCCATTTTGAGAATGCGACTGGCGGAGGGTTCCAGCCGCCATGTCACCGCCAGGTTATTGATCAACGTTTCCACCCGTTCCCGCTGCCAGGTTTGCAAGCGCTGAACGACTGGATCGGCGAGGGACGTCGCGCCCTGAAGCTGTTGATACTGATCGATGGCGATGCTCAAGTCACGAAGCGCGGCTCCATAGCGTCCGGCTCTTTCGGCGCGGAACGCCGCCCGGACGCTGTGGCGAAACAGGCGCAGCCGGAGGATGACCGCCCAGTCGGCGGTGGCCCCGCGATCCAGTCCACGGGCTAACCTCACGAGTATGGGCATCAGGAACGTGGTCAGCGTGTGGCCAAACCCGGTGAGCCAGTCTGGCGGGTGGGTCAGCGTGACCGACTGCCGCAACGCCTCCTCACAACGGCTGGCGATGGACCAGGGCTGGCTGGACACTGACGGCTCAGGGCTTTGTTGCACACCCGTTTTGCCCCTGGCCGACCATTTCGACGCTAGGGGCAAAATGGTATTAGCGCCATCGGCTAAATCGGGGTCATGGCGACCAAAAGGCAACCCCATCGGCAGTTCCGGCTCATAGTCCGGCGCGCCATGGAATCCGGCAGGACGGCTTTTGACCAGCAGTTGCGGCCAGTGGCGACTGTGCCGGGGCGGCAGATCCAGCCCGCCGTCCTTGAGCCAGTCATCCAGTTTCCCCCAGTCGCCAATCGCCGGAAACAGGTATCCGCGCGTCCCCGGTGCGAAATAGCGCAGGCCGGTCACGAAGCCGACGAACTGACGGCACAGTGCATCGTCATCCAGATCCAGCACGACCCGCTGATCCTGTTCCAGCAGTTCGCGGACTTCGCGAAACGCCGGTTCGCCCATCCACTGCGCCAGTCCCCGCCCGCCGAAAAGGTTGAGATCCTGATGATCGTTGCGGGCGATCTGCCAGGTACGCGCAACCTCGGCCTCGAAGCGCCATCCCCAGTAGTTGCGCAATAGGCATTCCGGATCACTGGACGCCAGTTCCTGAGCGGAGGGCATCGGCAGGAGAATCACCAGTTCCGGCAAACTGAGTCCTTCAATGACCGACAACGCATCGGGATTCTCGTCTTCCAGACCACGCAGAAACACCGCACGGGGCATCAGATAATGACTGAGTGATGGAACCGCCAGACTTGACAATCCCGGTCCCCGGTCAAGGCGCACCAACCGCTCCATCACTCGGGGATGGAAGAGAAACACGCCCTCCGTCGGTTTCAGCACCCGACGGCGAAAGGCGCGAATCGTCAAGGGTGCTGGCGTTCTATCTTGCATGTCATAACTCGATTTTTTGAACCGCCAAGTCGCCAGGGTCGCCAGGATTCTTCATCGATTTTGAGCTGTGTTCATCAGACTTTCCGCGAGAGACCCCGGCCTTTAGGCCGGGGAGGGA
>JAUPTV010000053.1 GCA_030917925.1 Pseudomonadota bacterium | reverse complement strand
CGGCGGCGCCGGTGGCAAGATCGACCCCACCTGCCTGCGCCTCGACGATTTGTCACGGACGGTGCAGGATCCATTGCTGGCCAGAGTGCGCTCGCTGTTGCGCAAGGAGCACGGTTTCTCGCGCGATGCAAAGCGCAAGTTCGGCGTCACCGCCGTGTATTCGACGGAAGCGGTACGCCAGCCACAGGCAAACCAGGAGTGTGAAGTTCGCACGCCTTCCGGCGGCCTCAACTGTGCCGGTTTCGGCTCCTCGATGTGTATCACCGCCAGCTTCGGCCTGTTTGCAGTGTCAGCGGCGCTGCGCCTTTTGATGGAGAGCAAGTGATGGCGGGAAACAAGAAGCGTCGATCGGCCAAGGCAGGGCTTCCGCCCGGCGCGCTGGTCCACATCGGGGACGTAAAGACACCATCCGCTGCGATGACGCTCACCACCTACGGGCCTGACGGTTTGGTGGAACTCGATCTGTCAGATCTCGCCGCACTGGACAGCATTGAAGCAAAATTCCCAGTACGCTGGCTCAACATTTACGGGTTGCACGACGCCGCACTGCTCAGCGCCATCGGCAAACGATTCGGCCTGCACCCTCTGGTGCTGGAGGACATCCTCAACACCGACCAGCGCCCGAAGGTCGACGCCTATGATGACTATCTGTATGTGGTAACCCAGGTTTACGACCCCTCCCGCGTGAGGACCGATCTGGCCACCGACCAGATCAGCATGGTGATCTGCCACGACGTGGTCCTTACTTTCCAGGAGCGGCGCACCGGCACCTTCGAGCCGATACGCCAGCGTCTGCGCATCGAGAAAAGCCCGATTCGACGTGAGGGCTGCGACTATCTGGCTTACGCACTTCTCGACACAGTTGTCGATGGTTATTTCAGCATCATCGAAAGACTGGGCGATCAGTGCGAGGAGCTGGAAGAGGAAATCCTTGGCGTACCCAAACGCGGGGCACTCCAGAAGGCGCACGCCCTGAAGCGGGAGATTTCCCACCTGCGGCGTTCGATCTGGCCACTGCGCGAAGTGATGAGTTCATTGCAGCGCAACCACGCGGAGTTTTTTGGTACAGAAACACAGCTTTACCTGCGCGATATCTATGATCACACGGTGCATCTGCTGGAACAGCTGGAAGACTTGCGTGACCTGCTGACGGGTTTGCTCGACATCTACCTGAGTAGCGTCAGCAACCGGGTCAACATGGAAGTACGAGCACTGACGGTGGTAACCACGATGTTCATGCCCGCCGCACTGGTCACAGGCATTTTCGGCATGAACTTCCGCCAGATGCCTTTACTGGAATCCCCTGACGGTTTCTGGCTGGCACTATCGACGATGGCCTGCGTCGCCCTGCTGATGCTGGCGCTGTTCTGGCGGCGGCGACTGCTGCGCTAGGGCGCGTTCGATTAGAGGGTATCGAGCCAGATATCCAAGCCCTGTGCATTGAGCTCGATATCCGTTGCCCATAGCTGCAACACCTCGGCGGGTGCGAGTTTGCAACCAAAGCGCTCGACCTCATTGACAACGAGATGCGCCAGATTGGCGCGGATTCGGGCATGGCGGTCTGGTCCCGGTCGGGATTCCCGACGAGCGATCTCCACATGTGCATCGACGAGCCGATGGAGCTCCGCAGCCTTCTGCTCGACATCCCGCAACTCGCTGAAGTGAGTGAGGTAAGTTACACGCGGCTGATACGACATCAACAGGTCAATCGACTGGTGCATGGCCTGTGGATCGAACTGAACCGGCGTTGTTGTCGGAAAGACGAACTGCCGCCCGTCGGTATCAAGCTCACGATAGGACAGTCCGAAAGTATCGCCAGTAAAGATCGCATCGCTTCCACGGTCAACGATACAGATGTGATGACGGGCGTGGCCGGGCGTATCCAGGCAAACCAGCTCACGGTTGGCTAGCCGGATGATGGTTTCATTCGGTGCCTCGATGATCCGCGTACTATCGATCGGCAGGATCTCGCCATACATGCGGCGAACCTCGGCAGCACCATACACGGCTGCAGCACCGGCAACCAGCTTGCTCGGATCGGCCATGTGGCGGGCGCCACGAGGATGCACGACCAACCGGGCATTGGCAAAAGCTCGCATCAGCGCACCAGCACCACCCGCGTGATCGAGATGGATATGCGTCAGGATGACGTAATCGACACTCTCGGCTGAAAGCCCCATGCACTGCAAGGCGGCCTGCACACGCGGCAGCGATTCATTGGTGCCTGTATCGACAATCGCGACCCGACCGTCTTCAACAATGAAGTGGATGGCGGCGTGATGGGCACGCACATAGCCGGAGTCGATGGCGCTGACCCCATGAGCATACTGAAAAATGGTTGGCAACATGATACTTCCTGATTCGAGGTGGCGATTATAGTTGCTCTTCGACTTCGCCTGTGACAACCTTCGCGTTTTTCCGCATTACGGAATCTTATGAGTCATTTTTTTGCTGATGATGGCGAAAAACTTCATCTGAAAATCTCGGGTGAAGGCCCACCACTGGTGATGCTTCACGGCTGGACAGCCAGCCACCAGGAGTGGTTTCCATTCCTTGCCGAACTCAACAAGCACCACACCGTTTACCGCTGGGACGCCCGGGGGCACGGTGGTCATAGTCTGCTGACGAGCACAGCGCCAACCGTCTCACGCATGGCAAAGGATCTTTTCAACCTGCTGGAGCATTTCGACCTTGCCGACGTATGCGCGGTCGGCCACTCCATGGGAGCCTTGACCCTTTGGCAGTACATCCGCGACTTTTCAGCGGCTCGCCTCGGAAAAATCTGCCTGATCGATCAGTCTCCCCGCCTGCTTACTGATGACGATTGGTCCAACGGGATCTATGGCAATTTCGATCGCAGCCGCGCAAATTCGTTTGTTGCCGAACTGGAACAGAATTTCGCAGAATCGGTACTCAGGCTCAGTGCGCTAGGACTGAATGCCCGAGCACGGGAAAAATATCTGGAAAACGCCAAAGGCTGGGAAAAATCGCGGACGTGGCTAGGGCAGCTGGATGCAAAACCCTTGATTACGTGCTGGCAAAGCCTGACAGAAGCCGATTATCGTGATGTGCTGGAGCAAATCCGGATACCGGCGCTTCTGATTTACGGCGGCGAAAGTAATTTTTACCATGGCAGCACCGCAACCTTTGTCCGTGACTGCATACCAGAGGCGATCCTTCATATCTATGAAGGCACGGACCACTCACCGCACCAGTGGCAACGCGAACGTTTCACGCAGGATCTTTTGCGCTTTGCCTCCTAGGAGCGAAGGCGTGACAAGAATTTCTTGCGAAAGTCAGCCAGTTTGGGCGCGATAACCAAAGTGCAGTAGCCTTGGTCCGGGTTTCTTTCAAAGTAGTTCTGGTGATAGGCCTCGCCTGGATGGAAGCGCGCATCCATAATCACTTCGGTGACGATCGGCTGACTCCAATAGCCCGCGCGGTTAAACTCATCGATCACGTCCTCAGCCTGCATTCGCTGATCGGCATCCTGACCGACGATGATCGAACGATATTGCGTACCGACATCATGCCCCTGACGGTTAAGCGTCGTCGGGTCATGTAGAGAAAAGAAGATTTCCAGCAACTCCCGATAGCTGATTCGCGCTGAGTCGAAGCTGATACGCAGAACTTCTGCATGACCAGTCCGGCCACTGCAAACAGCTTCGTACGTAGGCGCTTCCGTTGCCCCTCCTGCATAGCCGCACACAACCTCTTCTACACCACGGACCTGACGAAATAGTGTATCCAGACACCAGAAACAGCCGCCGCCAAATACCGCTACAGAATCAACCATACCCCCCCTCTCCACTACGATAAAAACCGGCATCTAAGGTTCACAACAGATCCGACAACAGCATTCTCGCAACGTTGCGGGAAAAAACTGAAAAAGGAACCCCCTGCTATTCGTTGGATTCAGGGGGTTTTTGCGATGGGTGCTGTAGACATGGAACACCCCCGATGCTGTTTAGCTTAGGGGGTGTTTTTATGGGGTAGCCTGGCGGTGACCTACTTTCGCACACGGGAAGTGCACTATCATCGGCGCGGTTTCGTTTCACGGTCCTGTTCGGGAAGGGAAGGGGT
>JAUPTV010000052.1 GCA_030917925.1 Pseudomonadota bacterium | reverse complement strand
GGCGGCGAGCAGCAACGGGTGGCGATTGCCCGCGCCTTTGCCGGTAATCCCGATGTGCTGTTTGCCGATGAACCGACTGGCAATCTCGATCAGAAGACTGGCCATCGAATTGTGGAATTACTGTTCGCGCTGAACCGGGAACAGGGCGCAACGCTGGTGCTGGTCACGCATGATCCGGAACTGGCGGCGTATTGCGACCGGATTCTGGAACTGGATGACGGGCGGTTACGGCAGCCGTCGTTAACGCCGTCAGCGGGGAGTCAACCTCATGGCTAATCCGGGAACTGTGGCGTCTCCGAACTGGCGCAACATCAGCCTTATGGCCCTGCGCGCCCTGCATCGCGACTGGCAGTCCGGTGAATTGCGGGTGCTAGCAATTGCGCTGTTAATCGCGGTGGCCAGCGTCGCCGCCGTCGGTTTTTTCACTGACCGCATTCAGCAGGCCATGGAACGCAAGGCCAGTGAATTACTGGGCGCGGATTTAGTGGTGTCTTCAGCCAATCCGCTGCAACCGGGACTGGCGGAAGCGGCGCAGCAACAGGGGTTGCAAACGACGGACACCTGGAATTTTCGCAGTGTCGTAGTCGTTGGCGAGCAGACGCAATTAACCGAGGTGAAAGCAGTGAGCACCGGTTATCCCTTGCGCGGCGTCTTGCAGGTCAGCGATGCGCCCTTTGCGCCTCCGCAAAAGGTCAAGGTCATTCCCAGTCCCGGACAGATCTGGGGGGATGAGCGGCTTATTCAGACCCTGGGGCTAAAAATCGGCGATACGGTCCATCTCGGCGCTCGCACGTTCCAGGTGGAGCGGGTGCTGGTGGATGAACCGGATCGGGCGGGCGATGTGTTCAGCATCGCGCCGCGCTTGTTGATGAATCTGGCGGATGTGCCCTCGACCGAACTGATTCAACTCGGTAGCCGGGTTAATTATCGCCTGCTGCTGGCGGGTGAGCCGGCGGCACTCAGTCGTTTCAAGACCTGGGCGGAATCCCGGCTGACGAGTGGGGAAAAGCTGCAAGGAGTGCGTGAAGCCCGGGCGGAATTGCGGTCAGCGCTGAATCGGGCGGAGCGCTTTCTGAATCTGGCGGCGCTGGTCAGCGTGATTCTGGCTGGCGTCGGGGTCGCCATTGCCGCCCGCCGGTTCGCGGGCCGTCACTGGGACAGTGTGGCCATTCTGCGCTGCGTCGGCGCGACCGAGAGCCTGATTATTCGGCTGTTTGTGTTGGAACTGTTGGCGCTGGCGGCGCTGGCGGGAGTCGCCGGTTTGATCGTCGGCTATGTGGCGCAGTACGGGTTGAGCGGTGTTCTCGGGCAACTGGTTAGCAGTACCGAATTGCCGCCACCGTCCTGGGCACCGGTCCTGCCCGCTTTGGCCACTGGCTTTATTACCCTGCTCGGTTTCGGCCTGCCGCCACTGTTGCGACTGCGGGAAGTGCCGCCGCTGCGGGTGTTGCGCCGGGATTTGGGACCGGTGAATCCCCGTCTGCTGGCGCTGTACGGTCCCGCGATTGTCGCGACAGCGGCGCTGCTGGTCTGGGAGGCAGGCGAATGGCGATTAGCGCTGTATGTCTGCGCCGGAGTCGCCGGGGCGCTCGTGGTGCTTTCCCTGGCCGCTTGGGGACTGGTGAAATCGCTGAACCTGTTGCGCGGACAAGTCGGGGTGTCCTGGCGGTTTGGTCTGGCTAATATCGCCCGGCGCGGTCCCGGCAGCGCGACGCAGATCGTAGCGCTGGGGCTGGGTCTGATGGCGCTGCTGATGCTGACGTTGGTGCGCACCGATTTGCTGACCGCTTGGCGGGCCAGCCTGCCGCCCGATGCGCCGAATCATTTTCTGATCAATGTGCAAACCGGTGAAGTAGAGGGCGTCCGCGCCTTTTTGCGCGAGCGCCGCCTGCACGATGTGGAATTGCTACCGATGGTGCGGGGCCGGTTGACCGCGTTGAATGATCGCGCCGTCAGCCCGGAGGACTATACCAATCCTCGCGCCCAGCGACTGGTAGCGCGGGAATTCAACCTGTCCTGGAAAGATGCATTGCAAGCCGACAATCGTATTCTAGCCGGCCGCTGGTGGACCGCGAGCGAACACGGGCAGGGCGTTGTGTCGGTGGAGGAGGGACTGGCGAAGGATTTGGGGATTGCCCTGGGCGATACGTTGCGGTTCCAGATTGGTGGTCAGGATGTCGAGGCGAAGGTGATGAGTCTGCGCAGCGTGGAATGGGATTCATTCCGAGCCAACTTCTTTGTGGTGTTTCCATCCGGCGTGTTGGAGAACTATCCAGCGACCTGGATCACCAGTTTTTACCTACCCCCGGACCAGAAGCCGGTACTGGCGGAACTGGTGCGGCAATTCCCGTCTGTCACCGTGCTGGATGTCGAGGCGCTGATGGGCAAGGTGCGGGAGATTGTGGAACGGGTCATCGCGGCGGTGGAGTATGTTTTCCTGTTCACCCTGGCGGCGGGACTGGTGGTGCTGTATGCGGCGATTCAGGCCACACAGGATGAGCGCCGCTTTGAAAGCGCGGTGTTGCGGACTTTGGGCGCACAACGAGTGGTGGTGCGGCACAGCCTGCTGGCGGAATTTGCGACACTTGGGTTGCTGGCCGGGGTGTTGGCGGCGGCAGCGGCGAGTGTGCTCGGTTACTTCCTGGCGGAACAGATCTTCGACTTCCCTTACCAATGGAGTCTGTGGGTGTGGGTATTGGGCGCGGGCGCGGGTGTGTTGGGCGTGGGACTGGCCGGATTGCTAGGTGCCCGTTCGGCGTTGAATCAGCCCCCGTGGCGGGCGTTGCGGGAAGGGTGAGGGTGAGGTCGGTGGCGCAGGACATAAAAGGCATAGTCGCAATCCGCCGCATAGATGGCGCAGAGAACGCTGCTCATCCGATAATCCATTGAATCAATGAATTCAGAATTTTTTATCTGGATCAATCAAAGGTTATTTCATGCCCTTATCGTGGAATGAGATTAAAGACCGCGCCCTGCAATTCTCCCGTGAATGGGCGGATGAATCCGCAGAAGACGCCGAAGCCAAATCTTTTCTGGACGCCTTTTTCAATGTTTTTGGCGTTCCTCGTAAGCGGGTCGACACCTTTGAACAGCGGATTAAAAAACAGGACGGCAGAAGCGGTTACATTGATTTACTGTGGAAAGGCATTTTGTTGATTGAGCAAAAGTCACGCGGCAAGGATTTAGACCGTGCCTTTCAGCAAGCCAGGGATTATTTTCCCGGACTCAAGGATCGGGATGCGCCCCGTTATATTCTGGTTTCCGACTTTGCCCGCTTCCGGCTTTACGACCTTGGGGAAGGGGAACAGCATGAGTTTGTCCTTGAGGAGCTTTATAAGAACGTTCGGCTGTTCGGCTTTATCGCGGGTTATCAAACCACGACTTATAAAGAACAAGACCCGGTTAATATCCAGGCTGCCGAGCGGATGGGGCGATTGCATGACAAGCTCAAAGAGACGGGTTACATCGATCACTCGCTGGAGCTTTATCTGGTTCGCCTGCTGTTCTGTCTGTTTGCCGAAGACACCAGTATTTTCGAGCGCCGCCAGTTTCAAGACCTGATTGAACAAAGCACCGCAGAGGACGGGCGTGATCTCGCGCAATGGCTGGAAAGCTTGTTTCAAGTGTTGAATGTCCCGCTAGACAAGCGCCTTAAAAAACTGGATGAGCAACTTGCCGCGTTCCCCTATGTCAATGGCAGCCTGTTTGCCGAGCTATTGCCCCATGCCGCCTTTGATACTTGTATGCGGCTACTTCTGCTGGATTGTTGTGCGCTGGACTGGAGCCGGATTTCTCCCGCCATTTTCGGCAGCCTGTTTCATGTGGCCGTCTTAAAAGTGATTACCGTTATTCTGCAAAACTCACTTACAACACGTTCCCTTGGCCACAGACCCCAACTGATCAGCAGAAGCAGGCCATTGAAAATGCGGCGCAAGCAGTTCTGGATGCGCGGGCGCAATTCCCAACGGCAACGCTTGCTGATCTTTATGATCCCTTAACCATGCCGGTAGCCTTGACCAAGGCTCACCAGAAACTGGATGCAGCAGTAGATGCGGCCTACGCCCATCGGAAATTCACCGGCGACAGCGACCGGATAGCGTTTCTGTTTGAGCTTTACCAGCACATCACCAGTCCGCTTGAACCCATTAAGGCGACGCGCAGGAAGCGGATTAAAACCTGATGTCCAGCAATTAAGGAACCGAAACTCATAGAAGATTCCGGGCAGCCTGCGCACCCCGGAAGGTGTGCAGGGTTTTACCCAAAGCGCAAGCGGCGTTTACGACGGGTTCTCCAGGGTGATCTGGCCGATTTCGTCCAGTCTGGATTTCAGCTTGATCCGGTCCAGCGATGAAATGGGCAGATTGATGAAAATTTTGATGCGGTTTTCCAATTCGCGTAGCGCCTTGCGAAACGCCAACATCTTCTGCGCATCATCGCCTTCCGCTGCGGCGGGATCGTCGACCCCCCAGTGGGCGGACATCGGCTGGCCGGGCCACATCGGGCATGTTTCACCCGCCGCCCGGTCACAGACCGTAAACACAAAATCCAGCGGTGGGGAATCGGGGGCCGCGAATTCGTCCCAGCTTTTGCTGCGCAGACCCTCAATGGAAATGCCCTGCAATTCCAGGAGTTTCAGGGTGAAAGAATTGACCTTGCCGGTGGGAAAACTACCGGCGCTGAAGGCGCGGAAGCGGCCTTGGCCTAGGTGATTCATCAGGGCTTCGGCCAGGATGCTGCGGGCGGAATTGCCGGTGCAGAGAAACAGCACGTTGTAGATGTTTTCCTGATGCATAACAGGGAACTCCAAAGCATAGTTTGCCCCACGAAGGGCGGTAACGGGATCAAAGTCCGAATTGATCCACCTACAGAAAATTTTAATTCACAACTTTCTACTTCAATCGCATGTCAGCCAGCGGTTTCGGATTCCACAACCGCAATGCTCTCTTCGAGGATGTCCAGCGCGGCATCCCTGTCTGCGGCAGCGATGCATGATGGTGATGGATAGTCTTCCAGATCATCCTTGCAATTTTATGAACGACCGAGAGCCGTCTTCATCATTACTTCACAAACTCGCTTTAGTATCCTGATTTCTCTAAAAACGCCGGGAAACTTCCCCAGGCTCGAAAGCGTTCGTTTTTGAAGGAGCAGCGATGCAACCCATTCAATCACCGGAAAAACTTGATGAAATCCCGGTATTTCAAACGAAAGTTGATCCTCTGCGGCTGGAATTACTGCATCAACTGTGGAAGATCAAACAGGGACTGGAACGCCTCAGCGGGCAGCCCGTTCACCTGACGCAATTACGCAAGGACGCTGGTTATCTCCAGACGATGCTCAAGGAAGCGGAGGATGCCGCCGACCCGGAGATGCAGCAGGCGGTGGCGCGTATTCGGGATCTGCTGGCTCAGGGCGTGGTTCTGGATCAGGAATTTCATTTGGATGATGCGCCTTCGTTGCTGATCAAGCCGGAGGTCAACCCGATCCCGGCGTCAGGTGCCAGAAGCCGATGGC
>JAUPTV010000051.1 GCA_030917925.1 Pseudomonadota bacterium | reverse complement strand
TCGGGCTGGCGGATCGGCAAGGAACTTTGGCCGAGCATCTGGGCCGCCTGTATGTGTTTGAAGAACAATTAACCTCCGAAGATCGTGAGCGCTTTCGCCGCTTCATTCCCGAGGAAACCGCCCGCAGTCGCCAGGCGTTGCAAGAGGCGGTCGCGGCGCTGATCAAGGAGCGCCTGTATTGGGTCGCCGGTTTCCCGACCGCGCCAACGGGGCGGTTGAAAGCCGTCGGCGAAGCGATTTTTGCGCAGGTCTACCCCGAAGCCCTGCCCTTTCCCTTTGACGGGTTCGCCACGACGGCGGGCGGTGGTCCCGCTGATTGCGCCCAGTTGACGCGCAGCCTGATTGCCCGGCAGGTGGATGGCGCGTGGGTGCAGACGCAGAAGCGGCAGTTGCAGAACCGGGTGAATACGCTACTGGCGCAGGGTTGGCGAGCGCTGTTGCCCTCCGGGCAGTTGACCGCACCGCAGGAACCCAAAGTTCAGGCGGTTTATCAATGGCTGCAACACGCCCATCAGGAAGAACCCCAGCGGACCTTGTGGACCTCGCATCAGGCGCTGATCGCTCCACCCTATGGGATGAACGCCGCTTCCGCCCAAGTGCTGCTCGGCCTGTTCCTCGGCATCGCCAACCCGCCCCGCCGGATTGAACAGGAGGGCGAAATGATCGCCGCCAGTGACTGGGCCGATGCCGCGTTTCCGAATGCCCGCAGCCACTATCTGAACCAGGGCGTTCTCGAAAGCAGCACCCTGCGCTTCCTGGCCGAAGACAGTGTGCAGCGTTGGCGGGATCTGCTGAGTCGCTGGGATGCGGAAAAAAGTTATCAGGGCAAAGTCACGCTCGGGGAGGAAGCCCGGCGCTTGACCAGGGTCGATCCGCTGCCGGAAACCCAGGAAGGACTCTATCGGTATCTCTGTGACCAAACCGTTGAAATTTCATCAAAACTGCACGAAGCTCGCGCACAACTGGATGACATTGAACGGAGCATGGAAAAGGCTGAACGCCAAGAGGATGTCGGGTGGTTGCTGAAACTCGCTTTCCGACTGACTGAGCAACGGCGCGAACTGGAAAATGTCGTGGTTTGGCCAGAGCGCTATCGGCATGATGCGGAAACCCTGTTAGCGGCGGTCCGCCAATTTGTCACCCCGCGCGCTATGGACTGGATTCTGCGGCAAAGTTGCCAGAATATCCGGCAGGTCGGTGACTTCGGACGTCGCATGGAAAAAGCGGCGAAAAGCCTGATCCTCCTCCAACTGCCTGCCGAGGCGCGGAAACTTGAACAGCAGGCACAGCAGACGATTCTGCAAGTCGAGAAGCGGCAACAGTTCAAGTTGACGCTGGACGAGAGCGACGATTATCCCCGACAACCCGATCCCTCGGAATCCACGCCGGTGCGGGAGTTGCGGGATGACATCGTCCGGGGCGACGAACTGATTGAAGCGGTCCGGGCCACGGCCAGCGCCCTCAGTGCTGACGAGATCAACGCCCGCGTCAAGGCGATTCAACAGCGCCAGCAACGCCTGAACGAGCGCCTCAAACAGCAGCGCGATACCCTGAGCGAACTGTATGACTGGCCCTTGACTCACCAAGCGGCAGTGCAGGAAGCACTGATTAAAGTGCAACGCCTGCATGGGATTTTCGTTGACACGCGGGATCAGGGCGAAATCAGCGAGATGGTCCTGCAACTGGAAAGCCTCCTCGCGGCAGTTTCCGCCTGGGAAACCGGCGAAGTCAGCGTCGAGCGGGTGCAGGAGTTGCTACAGGGGCACATTGAGCGGCAAGGGCCGGAATTGCACACCTTGCTGACCGAAAAGGACATCGAACCCACCTGGGACTTGGCCGCTATCTTCCAGGCGCTTGCTGATGAACGCCTCGATGCGGCGCGACAGCGTTCCACCGATTGGCTGCAACCGCGCGTGTTAAAGGCTATCGACACGCTTAATGCAGCGCAATGCCGCGAATTTGAACAGGAATTGCAGGCCGCGCCGAGTTACCTGTCCAGCGCCGACCGAACGCAGGTTGAACAATTACTGGAGACCGTGCGGCGGCAACGTTCCCGCTTGGAAGAACAGGCGCGGCGAGCGCGAGTGGGAACCTGGCTACGGGGTTTCCTGGCGATCAACGACGTCAGTACGCTAGACAAGGATCAAACGCAGCGCCTGTTGCAAGCGTTGCGCCATCCACCAGATGAATTGCGTCCCGAGGAACGGGCGATCCTGCAACCGATCACCACGCAATTAACCGCGCATCTGGATCAGATGAGCCTGGACGAAATCATCAACCGTATTGAACAATTGCCGGTCGCCCGCCAGCGTCAGCTTCTGGCGCTGCTGATGGAGCGATGGGAGATTGAGATGTCATGAAAGCGCACGAGGCACCCGGCAAAATGGTCGGGCAACGCACTTACTTTCACATTGACGCCGGGCCGGAACTCAACCCGGCTTGGGCCGAGCGGTGGAACGCCGCCGAGCACCTGGCCAGCATCGCCCGCGCTGAACGCTATAACCTGGTGCGCATTGACGTTGAAGGACCCTGTATTGCCCTCCTGAACTACCCCGGCTTCTTCGACGAACCCTTCCCGACCCTGCGGGAAAGCTGGCTCGTCAACCTGGAAAGTCAGACCGTCAGTTACCGCACCTACGCCGATTCCCTCAATCCGCCCATCCTGCACCGCAAGGAACTGTTGCTGCCGGACAACCATCCGCGCCGCGCCGAATATGCTGCGCTGACCGAAGCGGCGGAAGTGATTGGCCTGTTCGATCAGCCGACCCGCATCGGCTATCAACGGCAATGGCTGGCGCTGGTGCGCGAGAAAGGCTATCGCATCGCGGGCCATACCCTGGTTCCTCTGGGGAATGTGGACAGCGGGGATGAGGAAACCGCCGACGCGAATCTGGCTCTGCCCGCTACGGGTTGGGAAACGGCCCGGCACCGCACGGCCCTGGTGCGCTCCAACTTCTCGGCTCCGGTGCAAACCCTGGCTCGCTACGGCTTTCTCGACAGGCGCTTCTCGTTGTTTGACTACGGCTGCGGGCGCGGCGATGACGTGCGCGGTCTGCGGGACAATGGGTTGAACGCCGCCGGTTGGGACCCGTATTACGCGCCGGATCAGCCGATTCATACCGCCGATCTGGTCAATCTCGGCTTTGTCATCAACGTCATTGAGAACTTCGACGAACGTCTTGAAGCCCTGACCCGTGCCTGGTCGCTGGCAGAACGCCTGCTGGTGGTTTCGGTGATGCTGACCAACCAGAACGATCCGCGAGGCGAACGATTCCGCGATGGCGTTCTCACCCAGCGCGGCACTTTCCAGAAGTACTATACCCAAGCCGAGATCAAGGCGTTTATCCAGGCAACGCTGGACGAAGAACCCATCCCGGTCGCACCAGGGGTGCTCTACATCTTCCGGGACAAGGATGCCGAACAGCGGTTCCTCATGGAACGCTACCGCAGTCACCGGACGGTGTTGCGCCGTCCCGCTACCCAAGTCGCCGAACGTTCCGCACCGCCGCGCCGCGACCGGCCTGCGGAAAAATATGCTGAATATCAGGAACCTCTGGAGCAACTCTGGACACGGAGCCTGATGCTGGGGCGGATGCCCGAACCGGCCGAAGTTGATGACCTGGAAACGCTGAACGCCGGCTTCGGATCGCTGAAAAAGGCCTTCCGGTTCATGGCGGCGCGTCACGACCCCGATGACCTGGCGCGAAGCCGTGCGGGTCGCATTGCCGACCTTGAGGTCTACTTCGCCCTGACGCAGTTCGAGCGGCGCAAGCCCTACGCCTATTTGGAACGCGGCCTGCAACGCGACATCAAGACCTTCTTTGGCGACTACGCCGTCGCCCAGTCCACTGCACGGGAACGGTTATTCCAAATCGCCGATGTGGCCGCCATTGAACAAGCCTGCCAATCCGCTGCAGAACGCGGCTTGGGCTGGCTGGAAGCCGGACAATCCCTGCAACTGCATACCCACCTGGTCGAGCAACTCCCGCCACTATTGCGCATCTACGTCGGCTGCGCGGTGGTGCTGTACGGCGACTACCGCCACGCCGATCTGGTCAA
Organism: Pseudomonadota bacterium; assembly: GCA_030917925.1. Lineage (GTDB taxonomy): Bacteria > Pseudomonadota > Gammaproteobacteria > Competibacterales > Competibacteraceae > UBA2383. The sequence continues at coordinate 13,290 of JAUPTV010000051.1, read as the reverse complement.
AATCCACATTGCGTCCGGGAAAGTCAGCCTGCTGCGCTTTGATAACTTTGAAAATTCTCCACTGCCGCGCCTGATAGAACGGGTCAAAATCAAACTCCGGCAGCAGAACATCGACTATTTCGCCTACGGCGACCGTTACGAACCGCCGTTCCTGCACCACAAATCCCGCTATATCAACGAAGAATTTCCCAATTACCCGGAACAACTGGCCTTCGAAGCCGCCCTCGACGCCCTGGGACTCTTTGATCTCGCCGGTTATGGACCACCACCGACGGAACTTCAGGAGACGCTGGCCCGGCATCGCTGGCAAGTAGACGGCTTCACGCTCAAACGTGCATCAACTCTCCCGGATCTCGACGCGCCCTGCGGTGCATATCTGACCTTCCGACAACTCATCGAATGCGGCGAAACCTGGGCGCTGACCGGGTTGGCCAATCGCCCGGAACAGTCGGACAGCTACACCGCTCTGCTGGATCTGGCGCTGAATATTCTGGACCCGGTGATCAACTACTTCGGCATGATCCGCCTGACCTACGGCTTCTGTTCAGCGCCGCTGGCCCGGCAGATTCCCGGACGCATCGATCCGAAACGTGATCAGCACGCTGCCCACGAGGTCAACCGCCAGCACCGCCCAGTCTGTGACCGGCTGGGAGCTGCTGTGGATTTTCTGATCGAGGATGAAAACATGCTGGAAGTCGCGCAATGGATCGTGGCGAACACGCCTTTTGACCGACTCTACTTCTACGGTCCCGACCTGCCGGTGCATGTCAGCTTCGGACCCAATCACCACCGGCAGATTGTCTGCATGGCGACAACGCCATCGGGTCGGCAAATACCGCAAGTTACCCCTGATAAGAAGTTCCTGGCGCTAACCCGTTAGGGCTGCGCCGAGGTCCAGTTCAGCCGGTTATGCTCAATAACTCGCACAAGCCCCGCAGTGGAATATCCACCCAGTCTGGCCGGTTATCCAGTTCATAACGCAACTCGTAGCACACCTTCTCCAGGGTCAACAATTCCAGCAATACCCTGGCCTGATCGGCATCGGCTGGATAAACCCGGCTGTCACTGACCGCTTCAAGATAACCTTCCAAAAACGCCGCCCGGGTGCGTTGCTCCCAGTCGCTGACATGAGGTGCCAGCGCTGCCGGATCGCAGGTGCCATCCGCCGTCACTTGACGCAGGGCGGTATGGGCCGCGTAGTTGAACGAGCGCAACATGCCGACCACATCCCGCAAGGGCGAATGTTTGGCCCGGCGCTCCGCCAGCGACCGCGACGGTTCGCCTTCGAAATCAATGATGATCACGTCGCCCTTATCCACCAAGACCTGACCCAGATGATAATCGCCGTGATGGCGGATTTTCACCGCATCGGGTGTGAGGGCTTCCACTAACGCAAGCTGCGCCGCTGCCCCACCCCGCGACTCCAGAACCTGTTCGGCCAACGAGGCGTAGCGCCCTGCCCGTGGTAAACGAATCCCGGATTCCAATACCCGATCCGCCAGAGCGCGTGTGGATTCGGGAAGTTGCCGCCGCGCCAATGTCAACCGTTCGAACGTTCCGCTGACCTCGCGCCGAATCTGGTCCAGCCAACTGGTCATATCCACCGCGCTAATCGGCTCGGGATCGAAAGCCGGATCACCCGTCGGCTGTGCCAGCGCCTGATGCAATTCACCGGTGCGTCGGCCCAGTGTGGTGACGAACAGCAGGTAAACCGCATGCGCATTTTCACCCGCCTCGCGGATCGCCTCCGGTTGTTCGAACCAGTCCATCAGAAACCGCTTCAGATAATCCAGGGTATAGCTCCACGCATCACCTTGATTCGGTACGAAGCCCTGCAACAAGATCAGCGTGAGGCCCTCGCTATTCTGACCCACATATTCGAGGGCACCGGCCAGCGGAGCAATGTTCGGGAACCCGGCGTCGGTCAGAAATCGCCCCATTTCCAGTTCCGGGTTCAGACCCGATGACAAGCGGCGATACGCTTTCATCAGCAAGCGCTCGCCGATGGCGATGGTGGTATTGCTGCTGTCCAGCGCCAACCGCTTCACGGGCAACGTTTCCGGAGCCTCGCCAGCCAGATCAGCGAAGGCGCGGGTGGCGGAAAAGCGCAGTTCCCCATCACCCAGCGGAATCCGGGCACCATCCCGGATCAGGCCGACCAGGGTCTGGCAAAACTGTTCATCAGCGAACGCGCCGTAGAGCAAGCCCATTTTCGATCCCACCCGAACCTTGGCCAGAGCATAGGGCCACAAGGGGCGCAATTTCTCGTCGGTGTCATCACCCCAGGCCAGCGCCAGCGGGAACTGATAATCCTGGGGTTCCGGGCGTCCCGCCAACCAGACCCGAATCCGCGCCAACAACCATTCATGCCGGTCTGGCCACAGATCGTAGCGCTCGAACTCGACCTTTTCGATTCGCCCGCCCTTCCCGGAAAACCAGCGCTGGGTCGGCAGGAAATCCGGCAAGACCTGCCGGACCAGTCGTTCATGCAGCGTCGCCGCCAACTCCCGCCGACGCGGTTCCACTCGTTCCGGGAAGAAGCTGTTCCACCCCTGAAACAACACCAGCACCCGCAAATCCAGACCCGGCAGTCGCTCTTCATGCCAGGCCGGCGGCGCGGTCCGGCTCAAGCGAAACCAGTAGAAGCCGTAACGAGGTAACGTCAGCAGGTAAGGCGCTTCACTAATCGGCGGAAACGTCGTCTGACCCATCATCTCGACCGGCGTTAACCCCTTGTAAGCGCTGAGATCGAGTTCTACCGGTTGCGCCGACCGGGACAGATTGGCGACGCACAGCACCACCTCTTCATCGGCAAACGTTCGCAAGTAGGCCAGAATCTTGCGATTGCCGGGCCGCAACATATCCAGTCCGCCCCGGCCAAACACCTGGCTGGCCCGACGCACGGCGATCAGCCGCTTCATCCAGTTCAGCAAGGACGCCGGCTCGCGTTGCTGGGATTCGACATTGACCGCCTGATAACCGTAAATCGGGTCCATGATCGGCGGCAGGTACAGCAACTGCGGGTCCGCACGGGAGAAACCGGCGTTGCGGTCGGGACTCCACTGCATCGGTGTGCGCACGCCGTTGCGGTCGCCCAGATAGAAGTTGTCGCCCATGCCGATCTCGTCGCCGTAATAGATAATCGGCGTGCCCGGCATCGACAACAGCAGGCTGTTCATCAACTTGATCTTGCTGACGTCGTTATCCATCAACGGGGCCAACCGGCGGCGAATGCCGACGTTAATCCGCATACGCGGATCAGCGGCATAGGTGCGGTACATATAATCCCGCTCGCGGTCAGTGACCATTTCCAGGGTCAACTCATCATGGTTACGCAGGAAAATCGCCCACTGGCAGGCGTCGGGAATGCTGGGGGTCTGTTCGAGAATATCGTCAATCGGGTGGCGATCTTCCTGAGCGATGGCCATGTACATGCGCGGCATCAACGGAAAATGGTAGGCCATGTGGCATTCATCATTGTCGCCGAAGTAGTCGCGCACATCCTCCGGCCACTGATTCGCCTCCGCCAGAAACAGCCGGCTCTGATAATGTTCGTCGACCACCGCCCGCATCTGCTTGATGACGGCATGAGTCTCGGCCAGGTTTTCGTTCGGCGTCCCCTCGCGCACACACAGATAGGGAATCGCGTCCAGCCGTAGTCCATCGACGCCCAGATCCAGCCAGAAACGCATCACCCGGATCACCGCTTTCACCACCGCGGGATTGTTATGGTTCAAATCCGGCTGATGGGAGAAAAAGCGATGCCAATAGTATTGCTGCGCCACCGGGTCCCAGGCCCAGTTTGAGGTTTCAGTATCGGTGAAGATAATGCGGGTTTCCGGAAATTTCTGGTCATCATCATTCCAGATATAGAACTTCCGTTGCGGAGATCCACGCGGTGCGCGACGGGCGGCCTGAAACCAGGGATGCTGGTCGGAGGTGTGGTTAATCACCAACTCGGTCACGACTTTCAACCCCCGCGCATGGGCTTCACGAATGAAGGCCCGGCAATCGGCCAGCGTGCCATAGTCCGGATGGACCTGCTGGTAATCGGCAATGTCGTAACCATCATCGCGCAACGGCGAGGGATAAAACGGCATCAGCCACAGCGTGTCCACGCCCAGATCCTGGAGATAGTCCAGTCGCTGGATCAAACCCCGGAAATCGCCGACGCCATCCTGACTGCTATCGCCAAACGCTTTGACATGCAGTTGATAAATAACGGCGTCTTTGTACCAGAGGGGATCGGCGGCGCCGGTCCAGTGCTTCGGATTACGGATCATGTCTCCTCCTCAATGCTTGAAAATTCTCGAACGTGTTCAAATCACGTCCCCACAGGGTCGAACCGGTGATCCTACAGCTTAGAGGCTATCCAAGAACCCCTCTCCCGGAGGGAGAGGGAAATTTTTAGTACAGCCTCTTACTCCCATACCGTTTTACCAGGCAATTAGTATCATTAATATCATTAATATCATTAGTATCATAAATTTTAACTTCATAGTATACATGGGGACGTTAGGTCTTAAAATGCTGATATAATTTGTCCCCCATGCAGAAACTGCCCCATTCCCCGATGCGCCCAGTGACGATCATCAGCCTGACCGACCCCGGTCAAGCGCTGGCTATGCGGTTACTAACCCTGTTGCCCGATGCGGAACATTTGCATCGACCTCAGCCCTTTCAGGACGCGGTGCGCGAGCGCTTTCTGGCAGGCCGTCGGCTGATTCTGCTCTGTGCGGTCGGCATTGCGGTGCGAACGCTCGCCCCGGCGTTGCGCGACAAATATCAGGACCCAGCGGTACTCATCCTGGATGAACATGGCCGGTTTGTCGTGCCGATTCTGTCCGGCCATGAAGGCGGCGCTAATGAATGGGCGCGCCAGATCGCTGAATTTCTGGGCACCCAATCCGTCATTACCGGGGCGCAACGCTATACTCATCCCCTGCTCATCGCTGGTCTGGGTTGCAATCGCGGTTGTCCGCTGGAACCGTTGCTGGCGCTGCTGGATGACACGCTGAACCGCCACGGTCTGCAACGCAGCGACCTGCGCGGACTGGCCAGCATTGCCTTAAAGCAGGATGAGGTTGGTTTGCATCAACTGGCGTCCGCGCTGAAGTTGCCAATCACCTTCTACCCCGCTGAGCGACTTCGGGACTATGGCGACCGGCTCACCCGCAAATCAGACATTGTGTTCCGCGAAACCGGCTGTTACGGAGTCGCTGAAGCGGCGGCGCTGGCTCATGCCGAAGATCTGGTCAATCACGACTACCGGGCGGAACTGTTGATCCCCAAGCAGAAAAATGCTGATGCAACGCTGGCTATCGCCCGGATTTACGGCAATCGCGACGTTGCCCTCACCCCTATCACTTCAGGAACCCCATGAATCGCCTATACATCATTGGAGCTGGCCCCGGCGGGCTGGACTATCTTTGCCCTGCCGCCCGCACCGCGCTGGAATCCTGCACCGACCTGGCCGGCCATGGCCTGTATCTGAATCTGCTGGGCGAACTCGCCAACGGCAAGACTCGCCATAAAACGCCAATGGGCGAGGAACTAGCCCGCGCTACGCTGGCGCTCGATCTGGCTGCCAGTGGCCGCACCACTGCCCTGGTGTCCAGTGGCGACGCCGGTATTTATGGCATGGCGACGGTAGTGTTTGAACTGTTGGCGCGCAAACCAAAACCGGAATGGGCTACGGTCGAGATTGAAGTCATCCCCGGCATCTCCGCCATGCAGGCGGCGGCGGCTCGTGTTGGGGCACCGCTGGCTCATGATTTCTGCGTCATCTCCCTATCTGACCTGCTGACCCCGTGGGAACTGATCGCCAAACGCATCGATCTGGCTGGTCAGGGCGACTTCGCCATCGCCCTCTACAACGCCGTCTCCAACAAACGCTCCTGGCAGTTGCTGGAAGCCCGACAAACCCTGCTGCGCTATCGCCAACCCGATACGCCGGTCATCGTCGCTTTCAACGTCACCCGCAAGGGCGAGCAACTGACCATCACCACCCTGGGCGAACTCGACCCGGAACCGCTGAACATGCTGTCGCTGGTGCTGGTGGGCAACAGCGAAACCCGGCGCGTGGGTCCGTGGGTTTATACCCCGCGCGGTTATCACGCCAAGCCGGAATTGGCGGGAACCTGAATCAGTACAGGAACGCCTCCTGGCGAATGGTTTCAAAGACCGCCCGTTCCTGCGTCCACTGCTCGGCCAATTCTGTCAAATCCATATTAGCGTCCAATGCCAGACGCAACTGATCGTCGCCAGCCAGCAAATCAATGGCGGGAATCAGATCTACGAACTCATAAGGCTTGGCCCGCCAGGCAAACGTCTCCGGGGCTACTTGTTTTACGCACTGCAAAAACGAGATGCCGGTCATCATCGAATCAAACTCCCGGCGGTCGGTGACATGAATTTGTACGCCACCGCAGGTTTTCCCGGCGTGTTTCTGGAACAAGGGCCGGAAATACAGCGGTCGGAACCGGCAACCCGGCAACTGACGGGCATTCAGCACCTCAGCCAACGCCTCGGCATCGACGCCCGGCGCACCGGCTACTTCAAAGGGCCGACAGGTTCCCCGCCCCTCCGAGAGTTCAGTCGCCTCCACCAGACACAGGCCGGGATACACCAGAGCAGTGTCTACTGTCGGCATATTCGGCGAGGGATAAATCCAGGGCAGGCCGGTTTCCTCGAAATACATCTCGCGCTCCCAGCCGCGCAGTGGCAATACATCCAGTTCACATTCCACACCCCGCCGACTTTGCAGATAACGGGCAATTTCCCCCGGCGTCAATCCATGCCGGTTCGGCAACGGATCAAGCCCGACAAAGGATTCAAACCCGGGCTTGATCAGATTGCCCTCGGTGATAATCCCGTTCAGCGGGTTGGGCCGGTCACATACCAGCACCCGCAACCCAATTTTGCCTGCCGCCTGCATACACAGCGCCATGGTCCAGATGAAGGTGTAATACCGGGTGCCGACATCCTGTAGATCAATAACCAGCGCATCGAGGCCCCGCAGAGACTTGCGGCGGGGGGTCAAACTGGCGAAAGTTGCGCCGTACAGGCTATAGACGGGTGCCTTGAAACGCGGATCGATAGGGATATCATCAACCCGTTCCATATCCTGAGCCTCGCCGCGCACGCCATGCTCCGGGCCAAAAATCGCCGCAATTTTCGCACCCGCCGCCGATAGCAAATCCAGCGCATGGCGCAATTCAGCGTCGACGCTGGCCGGGTGGCAAACCACACCGATCCGTGCGCCACGAATTTTTTCAGGAAATTCATTGACCAGGGTTTCCAGGCCCGTTTGAACACGCGACATTGATACCGCCACTTTTAACTGGGTTTAAAAAATTCATTTTAGCGCTGGAATGATTATTATGCGCTGGTCAAATCAGAGAATTTAAACGACAAGCCAGTGAACCCTCCCCCACTTCGTCCCTCCCGCCTGGCCCTGCCGCTGCTGGGGATACTGCTGCTGCTTTTTGCTTTGAGTCTGGCGGATGCCGCCTGGCGGTCCCGAACCGTTGATCGAACGGCCAACCGGGCGCTGGTTCGGGAACTCGGTCTGAGCGATCTGGCCCTGTTCGCCGAAGCCCGCTATACCCGCCATCCCACTCAAGCGGATCAGCACTCTGCATTTCAGGATCACCCGGCGGCGCTGGAACACTTCCCGACCGGTTCGCTGCTGGCACCGTCTCGATAATCCCAACATGACAACCTTTCTCGAACGGCAAAAATACCTGATTGACTACACGCTCGCTGCCCTGCTCCGGCGCAAGACCCGTAACCTGGGACTGCTGCTCGTCTACACGTCGCTGGTCTTCCTGTTCAGTTCCGTGCTGCTGCTCAGTCAAGGTTTGCGACGGGAAACGGCGCTGCTTTTGCAGGACGCCCCGGAAGTGATCGTGCAGAAACTGGTCGCTGGGCGTCACGATCTGCTGCCCGCCGCCTGGCTGGAGCCGTTGCGACACCTCCGTGGAGTGAGTGAGGTGAAAGGCCGACTGTGGGGCTATTACTACGATCCAGCGGTGAAGGCGAACTACACGCTGATGGTCGCCCCGGAACGGGGACTGGCCGCTAATGAAATACAGATCGGCGCGGGGCTGGCGCGAGTGCGTCAATTGGGCGTCGGCGACTATCTCAGCCTGCGCTCTGCAACCGGTCAAGCCCTGCCCCTCAAAGTGGCGGGCGTATTGGATTTTGCCTCGGAACTGCTCAGCGCTGATCTGTTGCTGCTGTCTGAAACCGGCTACCGGCACCTGTTCAACCTGCCGCCGGATGTCTATACCGATGCGGTGCTAAGGGTGCGCAATCCGCGTGAAGCGCGCACCGTCGCGGGGAAGATCGCCCTGGCGCTGCCCGATAGCCGCCCGATTCTGCGGGAGGAAATCCTGCGGACTTACGACGCGGTATTCAACTGGCGGGAAGGAATGCTCTTCATCACGCTGGGATCGCTGCTGCTGGCGTTCATGATTCTGGCCTGGGACAAAGCGGCGGGACTGAGCGCTGAGGAGAAGCGGGAAATTGGCATTCTCAAGGCGATTGGCTGGGAAACCGGTGATATTCTGCGCATGAAACTGTGGGAAGGTCTGTTGTTGTCGCTGACGGCTTTTTTGACGGGCTATGTGTTGGCTTACGGGCAGGTATTTTATGGCGGTGCCCGACTGTTTACGCCGGTGCTGAAAGGCTGGGCGGTGCTGTATCCCGAATTCCCGCTGACGCCAGCCGTGGATTTAGCGCAAATTCTGGCGCTGCTGGCGGTGACGGTGCTGCCCTACCTGGTGGCTACGCTCATTCCCGGCTGGCGAGCGGCGATTAGCGATCCAGATGCGGTGATGCGGTGATAGAACTCGCACTACCGGAAAATGGCTACCGCAGGGACTATCCGTCGCTCCTCGACTCAGTTTGAAAGTTCTCTGTCAAAGAACCGATTATTTCAGCCGGTCATCAGCAACCGTCCCGCCATCAGCGCGACCACGATCAGGAACACAGGACGGATAAAGGGCGCGCCGTAGCGGATCGCGCTATGGGCACCGATAAACGCTCCGATCATCAGCAAGACGCCCATGCTCAGGCCCAAGGCGTAATCGATGTTACCGAGGAGCATGAAGGTCGCCAGGGCGGTGAGGTTGCTGATGAAATTCATGAACCGCGCCACGCCAGCGGCGGCGACCAGATCCAGATGAAACAGTTTCATCGCTGCCGCCATCCAAAACGCGCCCGTGCCAGGGCCGATAAAACCATCATAGAAACCGATCAGCCCGCCGGTGAGCAGTTTGAGATTGCGCCGGGGTGGCTGGGGCAAGGCGGATTCCGGGGAAGTCAGCGCGGGCGCGGTGCGGCGCGGCCAGATCAGATAGGCGGACGCCAGCAGAATCGCCAGCGGCAGCAACTTCTTCAACACTCCGGCGCTCATCAGATAAATCAGTATCGCGCCAAGGCCCGCACCGACGCCTGTCCCGAAACTCATCGCCCACCACAGCGCCGGCTGGAACAAGCCCTTGCGGATAAAGGTCAGGGAGGCGCTGAACGTGCCAAAGGTGCCGACCAGCTTATTGGTGCCAATCACCAGATGCGGCGGCATCCCAATCCCCAGCAGCGCCGGCATCACCAGCATCCCGCCGCCGCCAGCAATGGCGTCAATAAAGCCCGCCAGCAGCGCCACACCGCCCAGCAACAGGATCGTGGTGAAATCCAGAGTCAGTTCCAAGGTGATCTTGTTGCTCCCACTGGCGGAAGAAGGGTTGTCCAGGTCCAGCCCGTTGATTCAATCTATCGTTAGCGGGGAATACCGACGATGACATCACCGCCTTGAAAATGACTGGCCAGCGGTCCCCGGAATTGTGCGCCATCGGGATCCATGCAGGCAATGTGCGTATTGGATGCGCCATAGACGCTGACCACATGATTGCCTATTCCGGGCTTACGATAGCCGACCACCAGCGGCCCGTGTTTCATCTTCTGGTTGACGTAATGACAGGTAAAGTTAGCTCCGGTCACCGTCTCACAGTCCATTCGCCAGCGGGTATCCTTAATAATCGCAATCAAATTGGCACGGGATACGGTTCCATAATTCGGATTGGTATCCGGATTGGAGGAATCCCAGTAGCTCAAATAGACATTTAGAAGATTCATTTCCGTGATGACGACCCGGTTGCCAATGGCCCGCGCCCACCATTCCAGCGTCGCCGCCCAGCAGGAAGTCGGATCAAACTGTTGAATCGCTTTCGTCGCCCGGTAATTCTTCGCCATGTTCGTGTCCTCAAAGGGGTAGGGTTTGCTTCAGGGAATAGCTTCAGCGAATTCCATGCCAGACTTGCAGTTTCCTGATCTATCGCTTTTTCCGGTGAAAGCCGGATTTCCGGATTCCCCTCCTTGGCAAAGGAGGGGTGGCGCGTTAGCGCCGGGGTGGTTCGGGAAGTCCGCTGATCAGCCGGAAAGGCAATATTAAGCATAGATCACCCGGTTGTCGGCAGCTTGCGAGGTTTCGGAGTATGTTCATTATGGATTCATCGTACCTTTGCTTTAATGCGCTGAAAGTCAATTGCATGTCTGAATGGAGGGTGATCTATGAAAGCCAAAATACTGTTCACGCTGGTTACCGCCGGGGTGTTGATGACCAGTGGACTGGAATGGACCCATTCATCGCGGTTTGTCGCACTGGGCGGCGCAACGACCCAAGCCGGGCCTCGCCAGATTGATATCGGATTTTTCTATGAAGAATTAGCGCCTTATGGATACTGGAGCCGGCATGAACCCTACGGATGGGTGTGGTATCCCGCGGATGTCGATGATGAGTGGCGGCCCTATACGGTAGGCCATTGGGTATTCACCAATGATTATGGCTGGACCTGGGTTTCCGAAGAACCCTGGGGCTGGATGACTTACCATTATGGCCGCTGGTTCTATGATAGTGATTATGGTGGCTGGGCCTGGATACCCGGCACGGTCTGGGGGCCAGCCTGGGTCAGTTGGCGGAGCGGCGAGGGTGTTGTCGGCTGGGCACCACTGCCGCCAGAGGTCCATTTTGATCCGGTGGTCGGGTTTTCCCAACCCAGTGCAAATTTCCAGATCAGTTGGTTTGCATGGTCCTTTGTCTCAGAGCCGGAATTGCTGAGTCACCGGGTGCATCGGTCGATTTTGCCCCGCCCGCGCAACCGGGCGATGATCGACCGAACCCGACATTTCACTGACTATAAGGTGATCGACCGGCGGATTGTGAATCGCGGCATCGACATTGACCGGTACGAACGAGACCATCGGACCCGTGTCACTCGCTATCGTGCGATTGATGTGGATCGTCCAACTGTGAAACCGGGTTCGACAGGCGAGGGGAGCATTCCGCTGTTTCGTCCCAGAGTGCTGGACCGTGGGGAGCAGGCTCGACCACCCGAATCGGCCGTGGCCTCACCGAGTGCCGTTCGGCGGGGAGACGCAGTTCCACGGAATTTTCGGAACGAGACGCCATCGAAAGAAGGGCGAGGACAAGATCGTCCTGATACTACGGATTCCCATAAAGAAAACCGTCCTCGTCCGCCTATCGAGCAGACTAAGCCCCATAGAGAAAACCGTCCCCAGCAGATTGAGCAACCCAGGGAAATTGAACCGTCTCAATTACCGGAGGTGCAGCGTGAATCTCCCTCTTCCAAGCCGCCCCCGGAACAACGACGCGAGCGGGAGCAACCTCCCGAAGCGCTACAGCGCGGGACTCCGCCTTCCAAGCCGCCCCCGGAACAACGACACAAGCGGGAGCAACCTCCCGAAGCGCTACAGCGTGGGTCCCCGCCTTCCAAGCCGCCCCCGGAACAACGACGCGAGCGGGAGCAACCTCCCGATGCCCTGCAGCGTGGGTCTCCACCTTCCAAGCCGCCCCCGGAACAGCGACGCGAGCGGGAGCAACCTCCCGAAACGCTGCAGCGTGGGTCTCCACCAAAACAGGAAAAGCCCAAGGAGTCGCTGCAACTGCCAGACGACATACAGAGGGCGCTTCAGCAAGGAAAGTAGCGAAGGTTCGCGACTCGCCAACCGGGCGGATCAGGTCAGCAATCGGGTCAGAATGCCCTGATACAGCCGACTGAGCCGCTCCAGATGGTCCACAGTGACCCGCTCATTGATTTTGTGGATGGTGGCGTTGAGCGGTCCCAGTTCAACGACCTGAGCGCCGGTGGGCGCGATGAACCGGCCATCCGATGTGCCGCCACTGGTGGACAATTCAGGCGGCTGACCGGTCTCGGCCTGAATCGCGTCGACCGCCGCCGCTACCAGTTCACCGGGCAGGGTGAAAAACGGCATCCCGGATAGATTCCATTCGAGATCGTACTGAAAAACCTGCCCGGTCTTGACCTCTTCATTCAGCAAACCGGTATCAATAATCAACTGGGTGCGTTCCTGAAGCTGCTCGACCGTGACCGCCGGCGAGAAACGGAAATTGAAGAGCATCTCCAGATCGCCGGGAATGACATTCGTTGCGCCGGTTCCAGATCGCAGGTTGGAAATTTGAAACGAGGTCGGCGGGAAGGCTTCGTAACCATGATCCCAGACCTCATCGACCAGTGCCGTGAGGATCGCGCCCATCGCATGAAGCGGATTTTGCGCCAGATGCGGATAGGCCACATGGCCCTGAGTCCCACGCAGCACCAGCCGACCGTTCAACGACCCGCGTCGGCCAATTTTCAGCGTGTCGCCAAGTTCAGCGGAACAGGACGGCTCACCGACTAGGCACCAGCGAATGTTCTCGCCGCGCTGTTCCAGCCATTCCACAACCTTAACCGTCCCATTGACCGCAATCCCTTCCTCATCGCTGGTGATCAGGAAAGCGATGGAGCCACGCGGTTGCGGATGGTCGGCCAGGAAGCGTTCAACCGCCGTGATCATTGCCGCCAGACTGCCCTTCATATCCGCCGCGCCACGCCCGTAGAGGCAACCATCGCGGATTTCCGGGGCAAAGGGCGGAAATTGCCATTGATCGAGCGGACCGGGCGGCACCACATCGGTATGCCCGGCGAACGCGAACAGCGGTGCCGCATCGCCATAACGCGCCCAAAAATTATCCACGTTGCCAAAGCGCAACCGCTCAACCCGGAAGCCCAACGTGGTCAGGCGGGCGATCAGCAACTCCTGACAACCCGCATCTTCGGGGGTCATGGAGGGGCGACGGATCAATTCCATCGCCAGAGCAAGCGTCGGATTCATCGAGATTTTCCGCGAGAGACCTCGCCCTTTAGGGCGGGGAGGGATAGCGGGCGGCGCGGCAGTCCCCCTGGCGGGGACTGTTGAAGCGCCGCG
>JAUPTV010000050.1 GCA_030917925.1 Pseudomonadota bacterium | reverse complement strand
TGCGGATTGATGCCAGTGGACACATCCAGCCAGTCGCTCAGAGGAATGCCATAGTGAATCGCCGCCGCCCGCAATCCGCCGCCATGCTCAAGCAAGGACTAATCCCCCCAACGCAATGACGCCAATCCACAGCCACATCGCCCGTTGTACCAACCGCACCGCCCGGCGGATATCTTCAGCACGGGGAGCCAACCCTTCGCCCAGCGCCGGACGATCCTGCCACGCGCCGTGATAGCGAGCGGGTCCGCCCAGCGCCAGACCCAAAGCTCCCGCGCCTGCCGCCATGACCGGTCCCGCATTGGGACTTTTCCAAGTGGGAGCCTGTTCCCGCCAGCAACGCCAACCTTGCGCCGGACTCTTGCCCAGTGCGACGTAACTCAGCGCCGTCAACCGCGCCGGCAGCCAGTTCAAGAGATCATCCCATCGCGCTGCCGCCCAACCGAACTGCAAGTAGCGTGCATTCCGGTAACCCCACATCGCATCCAAGGTATTCGCCAGCCGGTACAGCACTACGCCCGGTCCACCGGCGATCACGAACCAGAACAGCGCCCCGAAAATCGCATCACAGCCATTTTCCAGCACCGACTCCACTGTCGCCCGGCTGATGCCCTCCTCATCGAGTTCATCGGTATCCCGACTGACGATCATCGCCACCTTCTCCCGTGCCTGGGGTAAATCGCCCGCCTCCAGCGCCGCCGCGACTGCCTCGGCATGTTCGGCTAGACTGCGCGCCCCGATGGCCAGATAGAGTAATCCCACGGCGATGATCACTCCGATTAGCGGGAAACGGGTCAGCAACAGCGCAGCGACGGTAAAGGGCACCAATAGCAGAATGACCGCCATGACGCCCCGGAGACGACGCTCCTCAGCGTTCAATTCCGGCGGCCCGTAAACCAGAACCTCTACCCGCCGCGCCAAACCGCCAAATCCGACTAACGGATGCCAGCGGCGCGGCTCCCCCCAATGCAGGTCCAGTAACACCGCCCCAAGGCATAACAACGCGGTCAACATCACATTCCCCTTGCCCAGTCCCAAAAAAGCCCTTACCCCAATTTATCAGCAGGTGAGGGGCTTTAAGTGTAGCCAAAAACCCAGTAATTCAGTAAAAATTAGCGCTATGATTACTCAAACTCTCATGATTCAAGGCACCACCTCCGACGCGGGTAAAAGCGTCATCACTGCCGGACTCTGCCGACTGCTGGCGCGGCGCGGCGTCAAGGTCGTTCCCTTCAAACCGCAGAACATGGCCCTGAACAGTGCCGTCACCGTGGATGGCGGCGAAATTGGCCGCGCCCAGGCGGTGCAGGCACAAGCGGCGTTCCTGGAGCCACACACCGATATGAACCCGGTGCTGCTCAAGCCTAACACCGACATCGGCGCACAAGTCATCATCCACGGCAAAGCTATCGGTAACATGGACGCCCGCCGCTATCACGACTACAAGCCGGTCGCCATGCAGGCCGTGCTGGAATCCTATCAACGGCTGTGTGCCGCCTATGACGTGGTGCTGGTGGAAGGCGCGGGCAGTCCCGCCGAAATCAACTTGCGCGACAAAGATATCGCCAATATGGGCTTCGCCGAAGCCGTCGATTGTCCGGTCTGGCTGGTCAGCGACATTGACCGGGGCGGCGTCTTTGCTCATCTCTACGGCACCCTGGCCCTGCTCTCCCCCAGCGAACAAGCGCGGATTACCGGCCTGATTATTAACCGGTTTCGCGGCGACGTGAGCCTGTTGACGCCGGGTCTGGACTGGTTGACCGGACAGACCGGCAAACCGGTGCTAGGTGTCCTGCCCTACCTGCAAGGTCTGCATCTGGAAGCCGAAGATGCCCTGCCCCGTGATCTGGAAACGGTCAAGGATGCTGAACGGTTGCGGGTGACGGTTCCCGTGTTGGCCCGCATCAGCAACCATACGGACCTCGATCCGCTGCGCCTGCATCCCCAAGTCGAGGTGCGCTGGATACGGGCAGGCGAGGCGCTGCCGCCGAGTGATCTGGTCATTCTGCCGGGTAGTAAAAGCACCCGCAGCGATTTACAGCGACTCCGTGAACAGGGTTGGGACGTTGATCTGCACCGTCATCTGCGCTATGGCGGCAAAGTCATCGGCATTTGCGGCGGTTTCCAAATGCTTGGCCGCTGGGTCCACGATCCGGCGGGACTGGAAGGCGAACCGGGCAGCAGTCCGGGATTGGGCTTGCTGGATTTTGCCACCACGCTGGAGCCGGAAAAGCAGTTGCATCGGGTCGAAGGTCGGCTGGAACTGGAGAATGCCCTGGTGACCGGTTACGAAATTCATGCGGGCGTCAGCACCGGATCGGCGCTGGAGAAGCCCGCTATTCGGCTCAACGATGGGCGACTGGACGGTGCACTTTCCACCGACGGACAGCTTCTCGGCAGCTACCTGCATGGACTATTCGACACGGCTTCGGCCCGCGATGCGCTGTTGCGCTGGAGTGGGCTGGCGGTGCGGGAGACGCCGGATTATCGGCAACTCCGTGAAGACGGCATTAACCGGCTGGCGGATGCGCTTGAAACTCACCTTGATCTGACGACGCTGAAACTCATCCGTTGAACCGCCCAGAGCCGGCAAAGATCCCATAACCTGTCGATATGCGGTACTCCGCCTCTGAAATTGCGCAGCGCACTTATCCGTATGATCAGCAAATTGCAATAAAGAAAGGTTCTAATTGCAATAACTATTTCATCCTGGTCGAGGCGGCGTATGTTCAACAATGTCAGTATCAAACACAAGCTGATCGGCGTATTGGTTGTGGTCATGGTCGGGTTTATCAGCATCGGCTTTGCGTATCAAGCAGCGCTCAAGGTCGATGACGCCGCCTTTGCCGAGGCGCAGGCATTGAACGGAGTTGGCGCACTGGCAGATCGCGTTCGCAAAGGTATGCTGGAGGCGCAGTATGTCGGCAGTCAATTTCTGTTAACGAACCGCCTGAAGAATGTCGAGCAGTACCGTCAAATCATCGCTGACGTCTTCCAGGATATTGCTCAACTTAACCAGCGGGTGGCGGATGAAAAGGGTCAGCAACTGATCGAGCGGATTCGCCAATCAGTGCAGAACTACCAAGCCGGATTTGAGCGAATGGCGATACTCAAGCAAGCCTACGGGCTGGACCCCAACAGTGGCCATTTGGGCGAGTTGCACAAAGCAGCTCGCGCTATGGAAGAGGTCATCAAGCAATACGGCGGTTCAGCACAGGAATTGTTCACCTCAATGTTGATCATGCGACGCAATGAAAAGGATTACATTGCTTACCGGAATGAGGACAGTTTGGGACGTATGCCCGCAGAGCGAACCCGATTCGAGATGTTTCTGGAGGGCGGCATGTTGCTGAAGGAGGACCAGGATACCATTGCGCCCCGTCTGCATGACTATCACGAAGCCTTCTCCCGTCTGGTGGAGATCATTCAGCGCGTTGAAGTCGAAAATGCAGCTCTGCAACAAGCTATCGAAGCGCTGGCGCCGGTTTTGGCGGAATTGCAAGAACACAAAGACGGGTTGCTTGAAGAAGGTCAGAAATGGGTTCAGGCTGAACGAACCCGGATTGGTCAGGTATTCATTGGCGTCATCACGGTTGTGGGCCTGCTGGCCTCACTGCTCCTGCTCTTGGTTACCCGGGCAGTACTTCGGCCATTAGGTGGGGAACCCGACGCCATTGCTGCGTTGGTCAGACAGGTTGCTGAAGGCGATTTGAGCGTAGAACTGATCGAAGCGAGCCGGGAGCGTAGTATCTACGCCGCGATGCGCGGCATGATCAGCCGGTGGCGGGGCATCGTTGCACAGGTCAGACAGACCATCTTGCAAGTCAGCATCTCATCTGAACAACTTGTTCAGGAAAGCACGGGTTTGTCGCAGAGAACCGAGGCCCAGGCGGCGGCGCTGGAGGAAACCGCTGCCAGCATGGAACAATTGAATTCGACCATCGCCAATAGCGCTGAAAATGCCGTCCAGGCGGAAAGGCTGGCTAATGAGGCGCGAACACGCGCCGAACAGGGCGGAAAGACTATCCAGGAAGCGATGAACTCCATGATAGCGATTAACGACAGCAATCAGCGTATGACTTCCATTATCAGTGTTATTAATGAGATCGCCTTTCAAACCAATCTGTTGGCTTTGAATGCCGGAGTGGAAGCGGCTCGCGCTGGCGAACAGGGTCGCGGGTTTGCCGTCGTCGCTTTGGAAGTGCGCCGATTAGCACAACGTAGCAAGGAGGCTGCCCAGGAAATCAAGACATTGATCAACCACAGCGTGGCGCGGGTGACAGAAGGTGGTCAGCGGGTCGCGGAATCCGGGCGAATCTTACAGGACATTATCCTGGAAACCCGAAAGGTCGCAGAGATCGTGGCGGAAATGGCGGCAGCAACACGTGAACAAGCCTGCGGCGTGGATCAGGCCAACAAAGCCATTCAACAGATGGATCAGGCGACGCAACAAAACGCCCGGCTGGTCGTAGATACGGCTACCGCCAGCCAATCGATGAATCAGCAGGCGCTGGAATTGCAGCAACTGATGGCGTTCTTTAAGCTGGCCATCATGGAAAACCGGATGCTTGAGGATTTGGATCTGGAGAATGGCCAGGTTGCCAATTTTCCTGCTTGACGAAATATGGAAGTAACGCCAGGCAATAGCGCTATCGCCATGCTGGCTGATCAGCGGACATCCCGAACCACCCCGGTGCTTCGCGCCACACCTCCTTAGCCAAGGAGGGGAATCCGGAAATCTGGCCATCATCGGGAAAAGCTATAATTGATAATTATTCGGCTGTTTCCACACGATAACAGCTCTTCACACCGTCAAATACTGCCGCACCAAATCATCCTCCAAGTCCGCAATCGCCCCGGTCGCCACCGCCCGCCCCTTGTCCACAATACAAAATTGCTGCGCCACCCACCGGGCAAATGGCAGCTTCTGTTCCACCAGCAGCACGGTCATCCCCCGTTCCTGACTGACCCGCTGCACCGCTAGGCCGATTTCCTTCACAATCGACGCCTGCTCCCGGAACTGCTCCAACTGTTCCTCATTCAAGCGGCGAATCACCCGCCCAATTTCCCGCACCACATTGGGCTGAATCCCCTCGGTCGGTTCATCGAGAATCAGCAGGCGCGGCTCCAGCGCCAGCGCCCGGCCAAACGCCAATTGTTGCTGCTGGCCCCCGGACAAATCGCCGCCACGCCGCTTGAGCATGGTCTTCAACACCGGGAACAGTTCAAAAATGAATTCAGGAACCTGCCGGGGCCGACGTGGATTCGCCGCCAGCCCGATTTTCAGATTCTCCTCAACGGTCATCAGCGGAAAAATCTGCCGACCTTGCGGTACATAGCCGATGCCCAGGGGGGCGCGCCGTTCCGCCGGCAGCCGACTCAGATCCTCACCGGCAAACGTCATCTGGCCCGAACGAATCGGCAGCAAGCCCATAATGCATTTCAGCAGCGTCGTCTTCCCTACTCCATTGCGGCCCATCAGGCAGGTCACGACGCCCTCCGGCGCTTCCAGGCCCAAATCCCACAGGGTATGCGACTCGCCGTAATACTGGTTCAACCCTTCAATGGTAAGCATCGCCCGCTCCCAGATAGACTTCGATCACCATGGGGTCGATCTGCAACTCCTCCAACCGCCCCTCCGCCAGCACCCGCCCCTGATGCAGCACCGTCACCTGATCGGCGATGGAACGGACAAAGCCCATATCATGCTCCACCACTACCACCGAATGACTGCCCGCCAGCGACCGCAGCAATTCAGCGGTGCGATCCATCTCCGCCGGGGTCATCCCCGCCACCGGCTCATCCACCAATAGCAAGCGTGGTTCCTGCATCAGCAACATCCCGATTTCCAGCCACTGCTTCTGCCCATGCGCCAGAATCCCGGCGAGGCGTTCATGGTGTTCAGTCAGGCCAATTTTCTCCAGCACCGCACCAATTCGGTCGCGCTCTTCGCCGCTCAATCGACTGGTCAACAAGCCCCGCATCCGCTTGGCTCCGGACATGGCCAGTTCCAGATTTTCCAGCACCGTCAACGGTTCGATCACCGTCGGGCGCTGGAACTTGCGGCCAATACCCATCCGGGCAATCGCCGGTTCATCCAGCTTGAGCAGATCAATCGTCTGGCCGAAGAACACTCGTCCGCTGTCCGGCCGGGTTTTGCCGGTGATGATGTCCATCATTGTGGTCTTGCCCGCGCCATTGGGGCCGATGATGCAGCGCAACTCTCCATCTCCGATGTACAGCGACAGGTTATCAATCGCCTTGAAACCGTCGAAACTAACGGTCACTTCTTCCAGATACAGCAGGATGCCATGCCGCGCATCAACATCTTCCTGCCGAAGCCGCAGGCCGCTGCCATCGAGGTCGGAAATCAGTTCACTCATGACGTTACCTCCCGTCGCCGCCGCAACAAACCAATCAAACCCTGCGGCAGCAACAGCGTAACCGCGACAAACAAGCCGCCGAGCGCGAACAACCAGATTTCCGGCAACGCGCCGGTCAACCAGGTTTTGGCGTAATTGACCAGCACTGCGCCGGCCACTGCCCCCACCAAGGTGCCGCGCCCGCCAACCGCTACCCAGATTACCGCTTCGATGGAATTCAAGGGCGCAAATTCACCGGGGTTAATAATGCCGACCTGCGGCACATACAACGCCCCGGCGATCCCGGCCAGCACCGCTGACAACGTAAACACCAGCGTTTTCACCCGCTCCACCCGATAACCGAGAAAGCGGGCGCGGTCTTCACTATCACGAATCGCCACCAGTACCCGCCCCAACCGGGTCGAAACCAGCCAGCGACACAGTAAATAACCGCCAGCCAATGCTAAAGCGGAGAGGATAAACAGCACGATGCGGGTTTCATCGGCGTGTAGCGGATAGCCGAGGATCTCCTTGAAATCGGTCAAGCCGTTATTCCCGCCGAAGCCCATCTCGTTGCGGAAAAAGGCCAGCATCAGCGCGTAGGTCAACGCCTGGGTGATGATGGACAGATAGACCCCCGACACCCGCGACCGGAAGGCGAACCAGCCGAATACGAAAGCCAGCAGGCCGGGAACGACCATGACCATCAGCAGGGCAAAGCCAAAGTGGCCAAAGCCGGACCAATACCACGGCAACTCGGTCCAGTTCAGAAACACCATGAAATCGGGCAAATTGGGATCGCCATAGACCCCGCGTGTTCCAATCTGGCGCATCAGGTACATACCGAAGCAATAGCCGCCCAAGGCGAAAAATGCCGCATGGCCGAGGCTGAGAATGCCCATATAGCCCCAGACCAGATCAATCGCTACGGCTAACAGGGCATAGCACAGATATTTGCCCAAGACGGTCACGGTATAGGCGCTCAAATGCAGCGGATGGTCGGCGGGAACCAGCAAATTCAGCACAGGGACACCCACGCCAAGGATGACCAGCACGGCCAGCAGCACCAATCCAGCCCGGTCGGAGAGTAACCAGCGAGGCAGTAACATGATTTAAACCTCCGCCGCCCGGCCGCGTTGTGGGAATAATCCACGCGGGCGCTTTTGGATGAACAGGATCAGAAAGACCAGCACCACGATTTTAGCGAGAACCGCCCCCGCCCACGGTTCCAGCAGTTTGTTGGCGACGCCCAGCGAGAGGCCGGCCACCAACGTTCCCCACAGATTGCCAACCCCGCCAAACACCACCACCATGAACGAATCCACAATGTAGCTCTGACCCAGGTTGGGGCCGACATTGGTCAACTGGGACAGCGCGACGCCTGCGACGCCCGCAATCCCGCTGCCCAGGCCAAAAGTCAGCGCATCCACCCGCGCCGACCGTACCCCCATCGCCCGCGCCATCGCCCGATTTTGCGCGACCGCCCGCACTTCCAGCCCCAAACGGGTGCGTTGCAACGCCAGCCACAGGGCGGCGAAAACGGCGATGCAGAACCCCACAATGATCAGCCGATTCAACGTCACTTCCAGCGGGCCGAGCAGGATCGTGCCGCTCATCCAGTCCGGAGTGGCGACCGAGCGGTTCAGTGGGGAAAAGATCGACCGCACGGCCTGTTGCAGAATCAGACTGACGCCGAAAGTCGCCAGCAGGGTTTCCAGTGGGCGACCGTAGAGAAAACGAATAATGCCGCGCTCAATGGCGATGCCGACCAGTGCCGCGACCAGGAACGCCAGCGGCACCGCCACCGGCAGCGACCAGTTGACCGGCAGCCATTGCTGCACCAGCCAGGTGGTATAAGCGCCCAGCATCATCAATTCACCGTGCGCCATGTTGATCACGCCCATGACCCCGAAGGTCACGGCCAGGCCAATCGCCGCTAGAATCAGCACTGATCCCAGCGACAGGCCGAAAAACAGGGTTTCCGCCCAGCCCAGCATTTGCAGACGGAATTCGGTTTTCGCCAGCGCAATTTTCGCAGCTTCGCGCACCGCCGCATCGCTATCCGCCGCCGCCGCCTGCATCAACGGGCCACGAATTTCCGAGGGCGTCCAGCCGCCCATGGCTGTCGCGGCTTTAGCGCGAACCGTGGCGTCTTCACTGGCCAGATCCGCCAGCGCCAGCGCTACCGTCAGTAATTCTTTAAGCTTCTGATCTGGTTCGACCGCTAACTGCGCTTTCAACCGTTCTGCGCCAACCGGATTGGGACTGCGCAGAAAGGCCTCGACCGCCAACCGCCGTTGCTGCGGATCCGCACTGGCCAGTCCCAGACTCGCCAGCAGGTTCTCAATCATTCCCCGCAGGCGATTGTTCGCGGTAATCCGATCCAGATCGCGTTTGCCCGCCTGACCGAGCGCAGCGCCGCTCACCGCGTCTTCAATGGTAATCTCCGCCGCATCATTTAGACCGATAACTACCCGATCACCGTCCGTCTGGTAGTACAAACGGCTGTCCGCCAGTGCCTTGAGAATCGTGGCCATGCGGGGATGATCCTGCGCCGCCAGACTTTCCACCAGCGCGGCCTTTTCGGCGAAATCGGCTTCGCGCAACTGGACCAGCGTCGTCTGTAGAGTTGCGTCATCTGCTGCATAGAGGGTGGGCGATGTCAACAGCGCCACAAGCATCAGGGCGAGACCGGCCAACCCGGCGCAAAACGGCGTGCGGGATACCATGCGGGATGTCTCTCTTGGAAAGGTTAGGGGACAAGCTCACACCATCGAACCACCCCGGCGCTTCGCGCCACCCCTCCTTATCCAAGGAGGGGAGAAAAGACGCAGCCGGGGGATTTCGCGCCAATCAGCCTCAGTAATTCTGGCCGGCGCACTTCTTGGTGACGGTGTTGTAATTGCCGCAATTGATCTTGGGATCCGCCCAATCAGCAATCAGGTCTTTGCTGCCCGGCAGGAAGTCGGACCAGGCATCGCCTTCCACCAGACCCTTGGTTTTCCACACCACGTCAAACTGGCCATCGCCCTGAATTTCGCCAATCAGCACCGGCTTGGTCAGGTGATGATTCGGCAGCATTTTGGAAACGCCGCCAGTCAGGTTGGGAAACTGGATACCGACCATGGCCGGGATGACTTTGTCCGGATCGACCGACTTGGCTTTTTCCACCGCTTTAACCCACATATTGAAGCCAATGTAATGGGCTTCCATGGGGTCGTTGGTGACGCGCTTGGGGTCCTTGATGAAGGCATGCCATTTCTTGATGAAGGCGTCATTGGCCTTATCCTTGACGCTCATGAAGTAGTTCCAGGCGGCCAGATGTCCGACCAGCGGCTTGGTGTCGATGCCGGACAGCTCTTCTTCACCCACTGAGAACGCCACAACGGGAATGTCGGTAGCGGAAATGCCCTGATTACCCAGTTCCTTGTAGAACGGGACATTAGCGTCGCCGTTGATGGTGGAAACCACCGCGGTTTTCTTGCCCGCCGAACCGAATTTCTTGATATCAGAGACGATGGATTGCCAGTCGGAATGACCGAACGGGGTGTAGTTGATCATGATGTCCTCATCCTTGACCCCCTTGGCCTTGAGATAGGCTTCCAGAATCTTGTTGGTGGTACGGGGATAGACGTAATCGGTGCCGGCCAGCACCCAGCGCTTCACGCTCAGATCCTTCATCAGATAGTCCACTGCCGGAATAGCCTGCTGATTCGGTGCGGCCCCGGTGTAGAACACATTCTTCGAAGACTCTTCGCCTTCGTATTGCACCGGGTAGAACAGAATGCCATTCAGTTCTTCAAAAACCGGCAGCACCGACTTGCGGGACACCGAGGTCCAGCAACCGAAGACCACATCAACCTTCTCTTTTTGCAATAACTCGCGGGCTTTCTCAGCGAACAGCGGCCAGTTTGAAGCCGGATCGACGACCACGGCTTCCAGCTTCTTGCCTAACAAACCGCCTTTCTTGTTCTGTTCGTCAACCAGCATCAGCACCGTGTCTTTCAGGGTCGTTTCACTGATGGCCATGGTGCCGGATAGTGAATGCAGAACGCCGACCTTGATGGTGTCGGCGGCATAGGCCAGCGTGGTGCCCAGCGTCAATGCGCCAGCAACCAGCCAATGGCGAAAATTGGGCATGGCATTTCTCATAGGCTTCCCCTCGAGTCGTGGTTAAAGGTTCGCTGGATGCGAATCCGCTAAGGGGCATCATCAAGAGTCATGCCATCTGCTCAATATCAATCAATATCAGTCTTTTAAATAAATTCTGCACCATCAGCGTCAAGGGTTGCGACTTATAATGGTGCAAAATCATTCACACCCACGCTGGCGAATCGCTGGATCCGTTCCGCACCATCGGCTCACAACATCCCGCGTTCAATAATAAAATCAATGACTGGCTCCAATCCCAGCCGGGTTTTCAAGTTGGTGAACACGAAGGGCCGGTCGCCGCGCATTTTTCGTGCATCGCGCTCCATAATTTCCAGCGACGCCCCAACATAGGGCGCAAGGTCGATTTTATTGATGACCAGCAAATCCGAGCGGGTGATACCGGGGCCGCCTTTGCGGGGAATCTTGTCGCCCGCCGCCACGTCGATCACATAGATGGTCAAATCGGACAACTCCGGGCTGAAGGTGGCGCTGAGGTTATCGCCCCCGGACTCCACCAGCACCAGATTCAGTTCGGGGAAGCGCTCGCACAATTGGGCCACCGCCGCCAGATTCATCGAGGCGTCCTCCCGAATCGCGGTATGCGGGCAACCACCAGTTTCCACGCCGATGATCCGCTCCGGCTCCAATGCCTGGGCGCGGGTCAGAAACTGGGCATCCTCGTAGGTGTAGATATCATTGGTGACGACGGCGATTTGATAGCGGTCGCGCAGGGCTTTGCACAGTGCCTCGACCAGCGCGGTTTTGCCGGAACCGACCGGCCCGCCCACGCCAACGCGCAGAGGTTGTGAGTTCATGAATGAGAACCTGTTTTAGTGTGGAAGGAGTCGCCGGGAATGCGCTGAACGAGGATGACGTTCCCGACAATTGAACTACAGTTTAAGGGATTGTCCAGCAGCAAACCGCGAGGTCATCCTGATGAAGGCATACTATTTTGGCACCTGCGTCATCGACGCCTGCTTTCCCCAGGCCGGATTGGCCGGCATTGAGTTGCTGCAACGCGCTGGTGTGCAGGTCATCTTTCCCCAGGATCAGTCCTGTTGCGGCCAGCCCGCCTATAACTCCGGTTTC
This sequence comes from Pseudomonadota bacterium, assembly GCA_030917925.1. Lineage (GTDB taxonomy): Bacteria > Pseudomonadota > Gammaproteobacteria > Competibacterales > Competibacteraceae > UBA2383. The sequence goes on along the minus strand of JAUPTV010000050.1, from coordinate 1,316 downwards.
CCCGAAGAAGCCCGTAAGGTGGCCCGCCATCAGCTTCGGGCGTTCGCCAAAGATTACCCGATTATCATTCCATCCGGTTCCTGCGGCGGAATGTTGAAGCATCAATATCCCCATTTGTTCGCTGGTCAGTCGGACGAAGCGGAAGCACTGCACTTTTCCAGCCGGGTTTATGAACTGAGCGAGTTTCTGGTTAGAGTGTTGAACGTTCAGTTCGAGGATCGCGGGGAACCGATCAAGGTGACCTGGCATTCCTCCTGCCACGCCCTGCGGGAAATGGCGATTATTCCCTACGCCAAGACTCTGTTGCGGCAGTTGGCGCAGGTGGAACTGGTGGAATTGCAGAGCGAGCGGGAATGCTGCGGTTTCGGCGGCACCTTCTCGGTCAAGCAACCGGCGATTTCCGCCGCCATGGTCGCGGACAAGGTTAACGATATTGTGCAAACCGGCGCGACGCGGGTGTTGGCGACTGATTGCGGTTGCCTGTTGAACATCGGCGGTGCCCTCGGTTATCGCGGGCTGAACATTCCCGTCCAGCATCTCGCTGAATTCATCGTGGAGCGCACATAATGGCCAAGCCTGAAGATGTCCTGACGTTTGAACGCAATGTCGCCAAGGCGCTGGACGATGGGCAGTTGCGCCGCAATCTGCGCAGCGCCATGGCCACGCTGAGTTTGCGCCGCCGCACTCTGTTCTCCGACGCCGAAGCCTTTGAACAACTGCGCACCCTCGGCCAGAGCATCCGCCGCCGGGCGTTGAGCCAGTTGCCGGAGTTACTGGAGCAGTTGGAACAGCGCTGTACGGCCAACGGGATTCAGGTGCATTGGGCGGAAACGACGGCGGAAGCGAACAACATTGTTCTCGATATTCTCCGCCGCCATCACGCGAGCCGGGTCATCAAGGGCAAGTCGATGGTGTCGGAGGAAATGCATCTCAATCATTTCCTGGAAGCGCAGGGCATCGAAGCGCTGGAGACCGATCTGGGCGAATACATCATTCAACTGGACGGCGAAACGCCTTCGCACATCATTGTCCCGGCGATTCACAAGAACAAGGATCAGATTGCCCACCTGTTCCACGAGCGGATTCCCAACGCGCCTTATACCGAAGTGGTGGAGGAGTTGAACGCGATTGCCCGTGGCGAATTGCGGGAGAAATTCCGTGCTGGCGATGTGGGCGTCAGTGGGGTGAATTTCGCGGTAGCGGAGACCGGAACGTTGTGTCTGGTGGAGAATGAGGGCAATGGCCGGATGTGCACCACCGCGCCGCCGGTGCATATCGCGCTGATGGGATTGGAAAAGGTGGTGGAGAAGTTGCAG
>JAUPTV010000049.1 GCA_030917925.1 Pseudomonadota bacterium | reverse complement strand
ACCGGACGCAGTGGAATTGAGCGCCGTTCCTGCAATTCCCGACGCTGTTCCACCATGGCCAGCGCCAGCAACCGCTCAATCAACTGCTGCAACCGTTCGGACTCACTAGCGACCAGTCCGGCGAACCGTTCCCGTTGCGGTGTCGGCAGGGCGTCCCGCAGCAGTTCGGCAGCGCCGGTAATCGCCGCCAGTGGACTCTTCATCTCGTGCGTGAGCGTGTGAACATAGCGTTCCACATAATCCCGGCCTTCCAGCCGTTCGCGCATGGTTTCGACGGCTTCGGCCAGCGCCTGTAATTCCGGGCCGCCGCCTTTGGGGACAGTCACTCGTTGACCTTCAGCCGCAGCGCGAGCGTAGGCCGCTAACCGCTGGATGGATCGCCCCAGCAACCAGGAAAACGCCAGCCCCATCGCCAGTGAAACCGCTACCAATAGCGCGGCGGCGCGTTGCAGCTTGGCTTCCGCCCGATCCACATAGGGCTGAATACTGGAGCCGGGTTTGGCCACGCTGAGTACGCCGATTAACCGGTTCCCATCACGAATCGGCGCACCGACGTACATCACTGAAGTGCGCTCATCCGCCGGATTTTCGCGGGTGGTGCGGGCACCGTATTGCCCGCGCAGGGTCAGATAGACATCGTTCCAGCGCGAATAGTCCTGCCCGACCGCCTGGCCAGTGGAATCGAAGAGGACAATGCCCTGGGCGTCGGTAATGTAGACTCGATGATCGAGCGTGTTTTTAACAATATCCCAAACTCTGGCCTCAGGCGCACGACGCGCATATTCGGCCAGCCGGTCCTGAAAGCGCCCATTCGCCAGACTGCCGTTCAGCACATCGTCGCGCACTAGCACCGCCAGCAGATGAGCCGTATCGATCAGCGTCTCTTCAGTGGCCTGCCGGAACGCCGGTTTGATTTCCACACCCAGGATGTTCAGGGAAAAGTAGACGCCCAGCCCGACGATCAGGAAGTAGCCGAGAAACAACTTTAAACCGAGGCGCATGGCGGGCGGTCAGGAGAAGCCGTCACGTTCCCGGATCGAATACCCGAGGCCGCGATGGGTGCGAATCGGATCGTGGTCAGGGTCGATGTCCCGGAGTTTGGCCCGCAGGGTTTTAATATGCGTATCCACGCTCCGCTCGAAACTGGCCGCCGGGTCCGGCCAGACCTGATCCATTAACTGGGCGCGGGAAAACACCCGTTCCGGCTGAGCCAGTAGGGTTTTCAGAAGCAGGTATTCGTAGCGGGTCAGGTCTAGGCGTTGATTGCGGAACCGGATTACCGCCCGTATTTCATCGACGACCAGCCCGTTTGCCAAGGGCCGCTGATCCGGTGTATCGGCGTCAGGTTGGGGGCGAACGGTGCGCTTGAGAATGGCCTTGACCCGCGCCGCCAGTTCGCGGGGACTGAACGGTTTGGTCACATAATCATCCGCGCCCAGTTCCAGCCCCAGCACCCGGTCCAGTTCCGCGTTGCGGGCAGACAGGATCAGCACCGGCATCTCGGAACTGCGCCGCAATCGCTTGAGCAACTCCAGCCCGGAACCGTCCGGCAGGCCCAGGTCCAGAATCGCCAGATCGCAGGGCGTAACCGTCAATTCGGTCTCGGCCTCGCCGATCAGCGTCCGCCAGATCACCTGAAAGCCTTCACTGGTCAATGCGAAATCGACGATTTCGGCGATGGATGGCTCATCTTCAACCAGTAAAATGCGGGGCGTCATAGTCGGTCAGCCCCGTCAACCATCGTTCCGATCCTGCTTTACCCAGATCAGTTCCTCGGTGGCAAAGCCCAGGGTCTTCGCTTGCTCGATCAGACGTTCCAGCACGGCCGGCGGCAACTGTCGGGTCCGCGCCAGAATCCACAGATAATCCCGGGTGGGGCCGCTGATCATCACCCAGCCATACTGATCCTGATCGAGGGCGATAATGTGATAGCCGCCATAGAACGGGCCGAAGAAAGACACTTTCAGCGAACCAACGGTTGGCTCGCCGATGAAATAAGCCCGGCCTTCGGCTTCCTTCCAGAGATCTTGGCGATCATGGTAGCCGCGATTCAACACCTTGACGCCGCCATCCTCACGAAGCTGGTAGTTCGCACTGACATTGCTCAAGCCCCGTTCAAAAGAGTGATCGAGCCGGGCAATCTCATACCATGCACCCAGATAGCGGTTTAAATCGAAACCGGTGATGGGCGTCACGCCGTCCGGCGGCGCTACAGTGCAGCCTCCCAGCCAGCAAACCAGCAAGAGCAGAAATTTTTTCACAGGATGTCCTTGATCGAAAATGATAGGCCCGATTCCCGGTGCGAAGCGGGAAATCGACGATTTCAGGCGATTTCCGGTAAAGGTTATACCGAGCAAGGCATGATCTCCCCCTTGAGCAAAGGAGGGAACTTCATGCCAGGAAATGGCCTCAGCGATGGACGGCTCATCTTCAATCAGCAGAATGCGGGGTGTCATCATACGGTTTTGCCGATTGATAGAGCAGGTCATTGACTTTGCGCAATGCCTCCCGCGCCTGCACCGTCTCGGTGATGTTCACAAAGGTGATGACTGCGCCCTCGATCATGTTTTCCAGGGTGCGATAGGGCTGGATACGCAGTATGTACCACGTCCCCGCTGTCGTCTGCACTTCCTGCTCCTGGGGAATCAGGCTATCCAGTACGCTCTGGGTGTCCGCCACCAATCGATCATAGCCCACCAGGTTAGAGACAACATGCGCCACCGGTCGGCCCACGTCGCTCAGAATCAGGTTAATGACCGGGGTGACGGACGGGGTAAAGCGCAGAATACGTAGCTTGAGGTCCACAAAGACGGTGCCGATGCCGGTGCCGGCCAAGAGGTTGTTCAGATCGTTGTTGGTCCGCGACAGGTCGACTACCTTGGTTTGCAGTTCAGCGTTGACGGTTGCCAGTTCTTCGTTGACCGATTGCAGCTCTTCCTTGGAGGTCTCCAGTTCCTCGTTGGTGGATTGCAATTCTTCGTTGACCGACTGCATTTCCTCATTGGCGGAGCGCAGTTCTTCGTTGGCGGTCGCCAGTTCCTCGTGGGTCGCCTGGATGTGCTCGTCCTTGTTCCGCAGTTCTTGTCGAAGCGCGGCGATGCACGTTTCGGCGTCCGTCGGTTCAGGGGAGGACGCTGCGTTTGGCAACGCCGGTTCCGGGGGCGCGGGAATGGCTTCGTCCAGGATCACCAGGTAGAGGGGCGTAGCCGATCCCGTCGATTCGACCGGCAGGAGGGTCAGATGGACGGTGGTAAAGTCACCATTGGTATTGACTCGCAGGTTTGGGCAGCGCACGATCTTGCGGGTCTCGACGACGCGGTGCAGGGCGGTCGCCAGATCCTGCCGCAAGCCGTCGCGAGCCATCTTCAGGATGTTGCTGATCCCGACTTCGCCGGGCGCCGGTTCCAGATACCGGCCAGTGCGGCCGTGCAGATACAGGAGATTGCCCGCACTGTTGACCAGCGCCGCCGCCGGAGCAATCTGTTGCAACAGTGCCTGTTCGGTCAGCTCACGCAGCGATAGCGGGTTGGGAAAGGTTCTTTCGATCGTGACCGGCGGCAACGGGTTACCTGGCGTCATCAGGGGGGGCAGCCACTGGCTCGGACCGACGGCTTCATCCTTGCGCTGATAAATCCGCTGTTTGCGGTCCCGGGTCGCAAACCGGTCAGCAAATCCACCCACGGTCTCCGCCGTACCCAGCAAGAGATAGCCACCGGGGTTTAATGCATAGTGGAACAGGGGAAAGAGCTTCTGCTGCAAGTCGCCGTCCAGATAGATCAGCAAGTTACGGCAACTGATCAGGTCGAGTTTGGAGAACGGCGGATCGCGGATCACGTTCTGCTCGGAAAAGACCAGCAGGTCGCGGAGGCTTTTGTGGATGCGATAAAAGCCGCCCGGCTCGGCGGTGAAAAAGCGCGTGAGCCGCTCCGGCGTGAGATCCGCCGCAATACTGGCTGGATAGAGACCGGCGCGGGCTGTGGCAATCGCCAGGCGGTCAATGTCTGTGGCAAAGACTTGCACCTGGAAGCGCTGTTTGAGCGCCTCCTGCCGCTCGGCGAGCAGGATCGCCAGGGAATAGGCTTCCTCGCCGGTGGAACAGCCCACTGACCAGACCCGGATCGCCCCCTCTGCTGACTTGCCGGCAAAGAGTTGGGGAATCACCTGGGTTTCCAACACCCGGAAGGCATCCGGATCGCGGAAAAACCGGGTGACGCCGATCAGCAGATCGCGGAACAGCGCGTCCACCTCCACCGGGGTTTGTTGCAGATATTTGACGTAGTGGTGCAGGGTGTCGATCTGGTGGATGGCCATGCGCCGCTCGATACGACGCTGGATGGAGTTGGGTTTGTATTGGGAAAAGTCGTGGCCGACCTGGTTACGCAGCAGGACAAAGATCTTGTTCAGCTCGGGTTCGTCGGTGGGCACCAGGACCAGGACGGTCCGGGGGAGCTTGCCGAAAGCGTGTCCGGCATAGGCGATGAGCTGAGCCGGCATCTCGGCCGGTGGCAACGCATAGTCCACCAGGCCGGTGGCGAGGGCGCTGCGCGGCATTCCGTCATATTCAGTGGATTCGGGATTCTGGGCCATGACCATGCCGCCCTCGCCCTTGATAGCCCGCACCCCCAGCGTACCGTCGCTGCCGGTGCCGGAGAGGATGATGCCGATGGCCCGCTCATGCTGATCCTGGGCCAAGGAGCGAAAGAAGAAGTCAATCGGCAAGCGCTGACCGCGCGGCATGGCCGGTTCCAGTAATTGCAGCGCGCCGTTCAGAAAAGCCATATCGCAGTTGGGCGGGATGATGTAGGCGCAGTTGGGCTGTACCCGCATCCCGTCCGCGACCTCGAAAACCTGCATGCGGGTGTAGTGCCGAATCAGATCCGTGAGAATGCTCTTGTGATCCGGGGCCAGGTGCTGCACCAGCACAAAAGCCATGCCCGGATCGAGGTCGGCGGGCATTCCGGAAAAGAACGCCTCGAAGGCGGCCAGCCCTCCGGCAGAGGCACCGATGCCGACGATGGGGAAAGTATCGGGGGGGTTGGCGGACAGTAGGGCGGAAGATGCCGACGTGGATTCGGATTTCTGGCGCGGCATTTTAGGAGATCTACTCATTAAGGCGATTTCCGGTAAAGGTTATACAAATATGGCGATCCTCAATGAGTTGTGGAATCGCCGCCTCGAACCACCCCGGCGCTTCGCGCCACCCCTCCTTATCCAAGGAGGGGATAACACCAGCACGGTACATGGCTTTTTCCCCTCCTTGAGTAAGGAGGGGTGGCCCCGTCAGGGGCCGGGGTGGTTCGCTCCCCAGCGAGGGGAAATTCCACAACTCCAACCGGACTCCTATAAAGGGGGAAAACTTCATTTCAGGAAATCGCCTAAGTGGCCTTTTGCCACGCACTGGGGGGCGTCCAGCCGATGATCCAGTCCGGAATCTGCTCCGGCGGCATCGGTCGAGCGATACCATAGCCTTGCGCGAAATCGCAGCCCAGGTCGATTAACTGGCGGCCCTGCTCCACGGTCTCCACGCCTTCAGCGATCACCCCGCGCCGGAAAGCCAGGGACAAGCCGATGATGCCTTGGACAATAGCCAGCGCATCGCTGTCTGTCAGCATGTCCCGCACGAAGGATTGGTCGATCTTGAGCGCATCCACCGGCAGATGTTTCAGATAGGTCAGCGAGGAATAACCCGTACCGAAGTCGTCCAAAGCGAAATGTACGCCCAGTGTCCGGCAATCGGTGATCAGCGCTGCGACGGCGGTCATGTTCTCCAGGGTCGCGGTTTCCAGAATTTCCAGTTCCAAATCAGGCGGCGGCACATTCGGATAGGCCGCCAGCAGGGTTTCCAACTGGGTGATGAAGCCGGGTTGCAACAAATGGCGACCGGAGAGATTGACGCTGACGGGTAGATGCAGGCCGGCCGCCGCCCAGACGGTCATTTGCCGCAGCGCTTCTTGTAGCACCCAGTAACCGACCGCTCCGGCCAGTTCGCTGGTGTCCACGATGGGGATAAACCGGGCGGGCGATAGCAGACCGTCCTGTGGATGTTGCCAGCGAATCAGCGCTTCCGCGCCCATCACCACGCCCCGGCGCATATCGACTTTGGGCTGGTAATAGAGGCAGAATTCGCCGGCGGCCAGCCCCGTGCGAACCTGTTGCAACACTGCACGGTAATCGCGGGCGCGGCGGTCATAGTCGGTATCGAACCATTGATAACGGCGCCCACCGGCCTGTTTGGCGGTATACATGGCTTGATCGACGTGGCGCAGGAGTGTATCGGGATCGGCGTCGTCATCCGGATACAGGGTAATCCCCAGGCTGGCGCTGAGCCGTTCCGGTTGACCGGCGACTACAAAAGGAACGTGCAGTGCGGTCAGTAGCCGGTCCATGGCGTGTTCACACTCCTCGATGTCGGCCAAATTCCCCAATAACAACACAAATTCATCACCGCCCAACCGCGCCACGGTGTCGCCGGCGCGGACACATGCCTTCAAGCGGTGAGCGACTTCGATGAGGATTTGATCGCCCTGCTCGTGACCGTAAGTATCGTTAATCGGTTTGAAGTCATCCAGATCCAGGTAACACACCGCCAGCCGCTTCTGGTCGCGCCGCGCCTGGGCCATGGCCTGTTGCAAACGGTCCGCCAGCAACACCCGGTTGGGCAAACGGGTCAGCGCATCGTGATAGGCCAGATGTTCGACCCGATCCTGAGAGCGTTTGCGCTCGATCACATCCATCATCAGGTCATTGAATTGCCGCATCGTCTCCACATCGTCATCGGTATAGTGCTCGGGTTTGTTACCCACGCCGATGATCGCCGCTACCCGCTCATCCACCAGAATGGGCAGGGTCAGCTCGCGAATCAGCGCGACATGGCCATCGGGCAAACCGGATGGGTCAGGCAAATTCGCATAGTCGTTGT
>JAUPTV010000009.1 GCA_030917925.1 Pseudomonadota bacterium | reverse complement strand
GCTCTTCCGATCTCACTGCTGCTGGGGTCAATCCCGATTTGACCGGCATCCCCGAAATCAGCATTCGGGAAGGTCGCGCCGCCCTTGACCGCCCCGAAACCCCATTTGCCTTGCGGGCTGAAAATGTTGGTGTTGATCCCGAGTTTCTTGAAGACCTGGCGGTTGACCTCCGCGACCTTGACTTCCAGCATCACCTGCTGCACACCGCCAACCTGCAACATGTTGATAACATTCTCTTGCCCGGCCCCGCTTTGCCCACCGGCAGCGCCCGATGTCGCTGAGTTACCGACGAAGGCATTCGCCAGCCGCAACGCCGCACTCATCCGCCAAGGGTTGGATACTTCGCCGCTCAGGATCAATGCATTTTGCGCGGCGTGGATTTTGATATTTTTTTCCCCCGGCAACACATCGTGCAGTTTGGCCTGCAGGGTGGATACATCCGGGGTCACTTCGATGTCAAAAATGGCGATGACACAGCCGGTTTCATCCCAGACAATCAGATTGGTACTGCCCGGCATCTTGCCGACCAGCAGAATCTGGCCCTGGCTGACCATCAGATAATCGACCGATTCCGCGACAGTCTGCTGAGGCATGTCGGGAATGTTGGCAATATTAGGTGTGCCGACCGACAGCTTACCCACTGCCTGATCCAGTGTGACCACCCGCGACTTGTTCAAGGTTAGCGTGATCGGTCTGGACTGTGTTGGCTTACATTCCGCGCCCTGAGCCGGATTGAACCAGAGCGATGACCCTAAAATCAGCATCCCGGTCAGTAGCGCCGGTTGCAATAAGCGTTTTTCCTGATGATTATTCATTTTTGTCTCCCCGTTGACAGCAACGCCTTCAAATATCGTCTTTCAACCTGAGTCGCCGACCTCCCGAACCACCCCGTCGCTTCGCGCTACCCCTCCTTAGCCAAGGAGAGGAATCCGGAAGTCCGGCGATCATCGGGAAAAGCTATAGCAGCAACTTCTTATCGGCCCTCATACACAGTGGTCTTATCACCCCGGACTACCGTCAAAAATCGCGAGTGCTTTTGCGGTTCCTGGGCGGGTGGCTGCTTTGCCGGCAGTGCGACCGCAGTCAGTGGAGGCGGTGGAGACGGTGCCTGCGCCAATAACTGATCGTCCAGCGGATTGCGTAGCGCCAGGTGAATCGAACCTTCCTGCGTGGCTTCCACCAGAATTTCCGACTGCTCGGGCGTCAGTTCCAAAGTCACCGCCTTGACAATGGCTGGTTTGTCCTTGTCGGGCGAGGCTTCCTGATCCACTGCCAGCACTTTGACGTTTTGCAGGAGAATCCGGGAAATGCCTCCCTTGCGGGCTTCCAAAACATCGACCTGATTACCGGGGAGTACGAAGCCACCAACTCCGGTGACATCATTGACCCGAACGCTGACAGCGCGCTTGTTGCGTTCGATGAAGGCCGACAGCGTACTGCCGCCCAGGTGTTCGGCCACGCGGTCCTTTAATACCGGTTCATTGGCCAGAATGGTCTGATTGGCGACCTTGCCGATGACTTGATCGAGTTCGCTAAACGCTCCTTCCGGCGCACTCGCACGCGGCCAGGCCAGCGTCTTGACATGGATCGCCTCGATTTTCGTGGCGAAGGGAATCTTGAGGGCCGCGACGACCAGCGGCGTGGTCAATTCATCCGTGTGTTCGGCGCTGAGACGGGCCGCTTCCAGCCAGCGGTTGGCCAGAAAGGCCGCTCCTACCGCCAGCAGTACGGCAATCAAAAACATCCAGAAGGCTCGGTTTATCATAAGGTCTTCTCCATGGCTGGCGGTCCAGGCCATTAAATCGGATAAATAAAATAGCTGCTCCAGGCAAAGGCCAGATTCTCTAGCGTCACCTGCTCAACTTCTTGGCCGTGGTAGCGGCAATGATCCCGGATCAACCCCAGCAGATCGCGGGGATGGCAAGGCAGCAGCGGAACTTGATCCCGTGCGTAAAAGCATTCCAGCAGGTAGTGCAGCAGGTCGGCGTCGAACACGATGCCCATCTGTTGACAGACCAACCGCCAGAGGCGCTCGTACTCGTCCGGTTCAAGGGGATCGAAACGGATTTTGTAGCCCAGCCGACGCAGGAAGGCTTCATCGGCCAGATCCAGCGGATTGAGGTTGGTGGAGAACACCAGCACCACGTCGAACAGCACGGAAAAGCGCTGCCCGGAACTCAGGGTCAGATAGTCCACATTGGTATCCATGGGCACGATCCAGCGGTTTAACAAATCCACCGGCGCTACCCGTTGCCGACCCAGATCGTCGATGAGGTAAAGGCCATTAGTGGCTTTGAGCTGCAAGGGGGCACGATACAGTTTGTGGTCAGCGTCGTACTGCAACTCCAGCATGTCCAGGGTCAACTCGCCGCCGGTGAGGACGGAGGGACGCTGACAGAGCACATAGCGAGGGTCATGGCCGTTGCACAAATTCGGGCTGGCCGGTTGTCGGGCGTTCGCCACCGGCTGATGCAACACCGGATCGAAAATTTGCACCACCACGCCATCAATCTGGATGGCGTAAGGGATCAATACGGCATCCCCCAGCAAGCGACTCAACCGCTGGCTGAGATAGGTTTTGCCGGTGCCGGGCTGGCCATAAACGAAAATGGCGCGCCCGGAATGCAGAGCGGGGCCGAACTGGTCCAGCAACGAGTCACGAATCAGCACACCATGAAAGGCTTGGCGCATGTCGGCCTGAGTGACCACTTTATGATGCACGGACTGGGCGCGGACGACTTCGGTGTAGGCATTCAGCGTGACCGGTGCCGGGCCGATGTAGCCGCTCCGCAACAACCCCTCCAGCGCCGCAATGCGACCCCGGTCGGTGAGCGCATAGCGCAACTCGGCCCCGCCCGATGCGCTGCCGAGTACTTCAATGCGCGCTTCCTTGCGTAGAAAATCGAGGATAGTTTCCAGAATGGAACCAGCGAGAGTGAGGCGCTCACTGAGTTGGCTGAGGGTCAGGACGCCGCCAGCGTGGAGGTGCTTGACCACCAGTTCGGCCAGAAAATGCCGGTCAAGGCCGGTTTCTGCCAAGGTTCGCGGGCGTGGAGCCAGCGGCGTCGGGGCTTCAATCGCCCATGGCTGCGGTGTTTCGCTGGCGAAAGTTCTGAGTTTCATGACCAATCTCCCTTCCTCAGGTTAATATTCTTCTGTACTGCATTAAGGCGCTTGCCAAATCAAAGTCGCGAAGGTGCCAACGGTAATAGCGGCGGCATAGGGAAACCGGCTGGCTGCGGCATCGCCGGGTTGCGGCGGGATATAGACTGCTTGGCCGGTAGCCAACAGGTGCCGTAACATCTGTCCATAGCGTTGCAAAAATGCCCCCGCGCCTTTCCTGGCGATCAGAATCATCAGAGCCATTACGCCTCCCGTGATCAGCGTCAAGCAAGCTGCCAACAGCGTGTTCATGGGACCGAGAAAAGTGCCTACTGCCGCCATTAATTTCACATCGCCAGCGCCCATGCCGCCGCCCAGGTAAAAAGGTAGGAAGCCAATTAAACCTACCAACACTCCACTCGTACCTGTCCATAAACCATAAAAACCTTTAGCGTAAATCTGAAAAAATAATCCGGTTGCAACAAGACCGAGAGAAAGAATATTCGGAATTCGATGCAGTTTTAGATCTATTAAAGTAGCCACCAGCAGGGTAGCGAATAACAGAAAAATGTAATTATTCATTGAGATAAATACCCTTTTCTGTTCCCACACTCCAGCGTGGAAATGATGATAAATCGCTCCAGCAGACTAAATCATTTTAATGATGATCAAGACGCTGGAGCGTCCAGACGTACTCCCACACTGGAGCGTGGGAGTTAGTTCAGGCTATATTGCTGCAAGAAGCGCCGTAATCGCTGTGATGATCCTTCCAACTTCAAGACCGAGTGCTTGAAATGCTAAGATCACCGCCAAAGCAATAAGTCCGCCAGCAACGGCATACTCAACTGTGGTCAAACCTTCATCTTCCTGCAGGAAGTTGCGAACTATAGCTAACATGTCAGTTTCTCCTGATCAAAGAGTTCAGCATTCATATCATCCCTTTCAAAAAAGGGGGTTGGGAGATCTCCCACGAGCGACTCGACAAAAATCCCACCAACCCCACTTAAAAAGAGACCGAACGCTACATAAAAACTTTTCCCAGGCAGCCCAGCAATCTTCCCATGACAAAAGACCTGTGGCTTTCCGCCCCTGTCTCGCGGCAGGTTTAGCTTTTTCTGCTCAAACTTCCATCATCCCTGCCACAATCCCTGTCAAACAAATCCCTTTGCGATTCCAAGCTCCATGGTCAAATCCAGAACTCCATAGCTGAAAAATATCCCCCTCATCTCCAAGCCCTCTCCCACCATGAAAGAGGGAAGCTTTTTTCTTTTCCATCTCTTCTCTCTCCCACATGGGGAGAGGGGAGTTTTTCTTCATTCCCTAGGGCAGTCGGCAAATCCACTGGCCCTGTCGGAAGCAACCGGTTGCCAATCCCAGTGTGGTTTGATCCAGCGGCAGCGCGTAATCAACTGCTGACACCACCCGGTGGCTGGCTCCCGCATCGAGCAAGCGGGCGTTGACAAAAATACGATCCTGGGAAATGGCGTAGTGACCGACGACCACTCCCACCGTGGGATCATTGGTGTAGAAGCCCCGTGCATCCCGCGCTGCATAATCCGCATTCGTCACTGAATAACCCAATTGCGTTAAACGCGAAGCAATCTGTCCACGGATCATCTGGCCCAGGTGCGCCCCCGATCCCGGACGATCCAGATCAGTAAAGGGCGCAACCGACAACCACCGGTAACGAACCATGTCCACCTGGCTGTCCCGGAGCAACTGCTCGGTCGCCAGATAATTGGCCACAATGAACGGGTCCGTGAGATACCGATCCAGCGCCGCTTCGTATTCCAGCGCTTCCTCATACTCCGGCGTGGTCAGGTAAGACCCATTCACCGTCTTGTCCGTATAACCCTGGGCCATCGGGGGCGGGGGAACACTCACGGCTACGGGTTGAACCGTTGGCGGCGGGACGGGCGCGGCAGCAGGTTGAACCGTTGGCGCTGGATTCGGCGCTTCCACGGCCTCTGCCGATGCATCCGCCTCCGGGTAACTGGCGCAACCGCTGAGCAATCCCGCCGACAGCACTGCTAAAGCCGTCCATCCCCGAAACCCGGAACCGTTGCCGAAGGTCAGCGTTTTCATGTTAATCCCCTGAATTTTTTGCAGAAAACCGCAAGGCTTCTCGCTGTTGTTCATCTCACTTACTCCCTTCCGGCGATGCTGTGATCGTCAGCGTTGGGGCGCGGACCTCCGGGCCAACCGTGCTCACGAAGAACTCCACCCTGGCACCGCTGTACAGACCGGCTACGGTGATTGTCAGGGTCGCTAATCCATCAACCCCGGTGATTAGCGGGCTGGCGGGGCTGAAACTGGCGGTTGGGGTGTGCAGCGCATCATTCGCTTTAGCGGCGGCCAACTCGTTATTCGCGTCAGTCAATGCCTGTTGCGCCGCATCCAAAGCCGTCCGCCACGACGCACATTGTTCAGGTTCCGAAACAGCATTTTCTGGCTTGGTGGCGCTGCAACTAGCCGTATTACTGGCCACGACCGTATCCAGCGCGGCCTGGGCGGCTTCCACGACCTGTTCGGCTGCCGCCACGGCCTCTTTATCGGGATCGGTGACGACCATCTGCACCGCCAACTTCTCGGCAGGCAATGGGGCAGGCGGGGCATTCTGATCGCCATCCAGCAATTGGAGCATGAGGGTCTTGGTGAAGGATTCGGTCTGCCCGACCGGGATTTGCAGATTTTGGTCGCTGGCGGGAATCGTCGAGAGTGCGCTGCCATCGGCAATCCCCAGATACCAACTGGCGCATTCATCACCCACGATCTCGCTATCCGACGGTTGCTTGCCCATGACCGCCCCAACCTGGCCGCCATTGGCTTCAGCGGTCAGCTTGAAGCACCGCCCCAACTGAGTCACCGGATAGCTGATGACCGTCGCGGCCATACCATACTCGTCGGTATAGACGGACACACCATTGATATTATTGGCGATGTTGCCAACGTAGGGCGGGCAGCCGATGGTGTACGGCACAGTGAAACCGGTATCGGCGACGGCGTTAAATGGATTGAACACCGCCAGCAGATGCGCCTGCGCCTGGCCATTGATGATCCAACTCCCTTCCTGACCTAACCCGCCTTCCAGCACCAACTGGCAGTTAGTGTCTGCGCCCAGCAACGAACTGCCGGTCACTGGCGTCCTAAAGGTGGCTCCACCCTCCTCCGGATTGCCATCTTTCCCGGTGTACTGGAAGACGCCCCGGCCCTGGTCGGGATAACCGTTCAACGGTCCGTCGATCAGTCGAAAGGTGATGAACTGACCGGGTGGCGGCGGATTGCCAAACTCGTCCACCGCCAACACGCTGATGCCCCGAACATAGATGCCGCCACTGGCATCCAGCGTTTCGCCCGGACCGAGCGCCAGCACATTAGCGCGGGACTGGACCGCGTTCGGATAAGCGCCGGCAAAGATCAGCGAGGTGATCTGGCCGCTGCCAATGGGGATCGTGTCTACATCGGTGATCGGCGTCTGAATGCCGTTATCGACATTATTATCAGCACGGTCGGCGGTCGCCAGGATCGCGATGGTTCCCGGCAGGGTTCCACTGTACAGCGCCACTTCCGCGACCCCGTTGATGGTCCGGGTATTGACCATCGAGCCTTCCTCAATATTGCCGGAGGCGGAAACCGCTACGAGTTTCTCGCCGCCATAAGGACGGTTGGATAACAACTGTAGGCGCAGATTATTGCCGGATGGGTTCGGGACTGGCTGATTGGCGTCGTCCAGCACTGCCGCCTGGAAGGGTTTGACGTCCTGCCGCCCCTGACCGGTGATGTACAACGGCGATGGGGCAATCAGTAAACCTACCACCGCTGCCTGGCCAGTACTGACGCCTGGGCCGACAGTGAGCGTCAGTTCGGACCAGACCTGGGCGCTGGTATCCGGATTCTGCGTGGATACCCGCACCACGACCTTGCCCGGCGTACCGCTGGCATGGAAGTGGGCGGTGACCGTTCCTGAAGTGGACGTTTCAGCGCCGCCAAACACCAGGCTGCGATAGGCAGTAGGCAGCAAGGCCACCGGGCATTTATCGACGTCATAACCGGGTTCCGGGCAATACTCATGATCCGGATTGCCATCGAGATAATAGAGCGCGCCACTGGATAGCCCGGAAACGACATCAATCGCCACGCTTTGCGCTGCAAAGGGATTGCCGTCTTTCTTGACCTGGACCGTTATAGTGTTCGTGTACGGCCCCGATAAATCAGGCAACGCATTCAAGGAATTGCTTTGCAGGATGGTTTTGTCGGCACTGATTGAAACAGTGACTGGCGCAATGCCCCCATTTTCAAAGGTTCCCCCGTCGCTCCCTCCGCCACAGCTACTGATCAGGGCGGCCATGATGGTTAAAGGCCAGCGCCAGCCATTGGTTTTTTGCGTATTCATTTTGGTGGAAGGCATGGGTTTACCCTCGGCTGGACTGGCAATATTGAATACTGAATGAATTTCTGGATAATCCGATATATCTTGTCATCATTTTTCTCCCCTTTAGCCCTTATCGCCTGATCATGGCTTTGCCAATGATGATCCGGAGGTATCTACTATTTGATCGCTCTTGTAGTAGACGCCCATCGGCAGGTTCCCTTCATAGATGTCAATTACGAAGTTCACACTGTCTGATTTGAAGGCTACAACATTGAGAAAAATATCAATATCAGAGACGCACTGAATTTAATGTCAGTGTTTGTCTGACAGGATGTCATCAAAACAGGAAATTAATGCGAAAGATGGGATGATGATTTGGCTGGCCGTTCTGGAGCAAGCAGTTGAACTGCCAAAACGCCAGGAACGCCAAGAACGCCAAGTCATTGGAAAATCGAGGGGGGATGAAACAGTGGGGGATAGCGCTATTGTTGGGTTGCCAACAATACAGGCCACCTAACCTTGTATCTACGCGACTTTATTTATTATCTCAATACAATCGTCGTGTCGGTTTGTAGCTCCATGGCTTCGAGTCCGATTACTTGATTTGATGGTTATGTATGTGGCCGTTTAAATCCATATTGCGCAAGTGCAACCCGACGGTTGAACCCGCCACTTCAACGCCAAACTGCTTTTTCAGTAAATCGGCCAGCAGACTATGCGTCCACTCGGTTTTCGCATCATAGCCATAATCACCTGGTGTTGATTCCATAATGGTTTCTCTGAGCCACTGGTCCATGTTGGGAGTGATAACCCGTGGTGCGCCTGGCGCCGGCTGGGTATCCAGAGCGTTCTCCCCTTTTTTGCGGTACCGGCGCAGCCAGTCATAAACGCTGCTGCGGCTAATTCCGAAAATATCCGCAATGAGTTCAGGGCTGTAGCTTTTTTCTTCCACCGCACGAACCGCGATCCGACGAAGATAACTCATGACATCATCGG
Organism: Pseudomonadota bacterium; assembly: GCA_030917925.1. Lineage (GTDB taxonomy): Bacteria > Pseudomonadota > Gammaproteobacteria > Competibacterales > Competibacteraceae > UBA2383. Next base: position 23,778 of record JAUPTV010000009.1, on the reverse strand, counting down.
GTATTTTTCGTGCATCAAATAGCCAGTTTGCTTTCATGACCGCAGAGCGACTTTCCCCGTGCATGATTTTCTCCTTTATTCATCAGCCTGAACTGATAAATACGTTAACCGATATTCATCGACAACTCACTCTATAAAAAGCCTAACCTGGAATTAAATTAACGGAATGTTAACGTTAATCAATTAAATACCAGTTTTTGATGCCTCTGTCGGTTGCCCTGACGATGGACTCCATCGGGCCAAAATGGATGACGTAAATTGTCAATAAGTGACTTTAAAGGTCATAAAGCTTTTAATTTTATGATTTTACTGTTAAAAGCGGTCTATTTTGGCCTGAATATCGTGGTTTAGGTGACAAAAAAAGTCAGTCAGGATAATTTTGTTACGAAAAATTTGACTTTTTATATGGTCTTTATTTGTCATTATATCAATTGATATCAAAACAAATTCCAATAAATATTGGCAAATTTAACCTCTAGTTGATTTTTGATGTTTGTATGGATATTTATTAGCCACACTCTCAGAATTTTAATTGATAAAAAATGGCATGGAAAATGCCGTTTCCATAGCTGATTTTAGCTTCAAAAACAAAAAACAGCCGGATAAGTTAAAGTCAATTAACCCGAGCCGAACCGAACTGATTGACCGGTTTATTATTCATTTATTATTACGCGAGAAGCGTTCGATAAAGGCAAACCACTTGAAAGAGTGGGACGCAAAACCATGGCCTAAGTCCCTCCGGGGATAAGGCAGACAGGTTGCCGGACGGGTATTGCTTTCCCACGGGCACTATTTATTGAATTCGCCATCTCGTGAGGAGGCATTGCCATGTTTAAGTCTTCTGTGCCTAATCGTGCACAAATTAGTCATCTTCTTTATCAATCCCAACAGAAGAGACGAATCTTCAAGGGATTTACTTATTTAATGATTGGCGGGATTGCTTTTGCCGGTCTGAGCAGTGTTGCTAAAGCGGCACCTGGGGGGGGTAAAGACAAGATCGCGCCGAGCGTTTCAATCACCAGTCCGGCTTCGGGGGCGGGTTATACAGCGGCGCAAACCGTGAACATTGCTGCTTCTGCGTCTGACAATATCGGAGTCAGCAAGGTCGAGTTTTATCAAAACGGTGTTCTTAAATGCACCGATACCAGCAGTCCCTATGGTTGTGCGTGGAGCTTTACCAGTTCCAATAACGGTACGCACAGTTGGACGGCCAAGGCCTTCGACGCCACCCGGAACGCGGCCACATGCAGCGCCGTCAGCTTAACGGTCAATATCGCCACAGCGGACACCACCGCACCAACCGTGTCGATCTCCAGCCCCACCTCGGGCACGACCTACACCACCGCTCAGACCGTGACCGTTGCCGCTTCGGCCAGCGACAACGTGGGCGTGAACAAGGTCGAGTTCTATAAAGATGGCGCTCTGCAAAGTACTGATACCGTCTCGCCGTTCAGCCATGCCTGGCCCGTCTCCAGTTCCACCAATGGCAGCCACCGCTGGATGGCCAAAGCTTATGACGCGATGGGAAATAACAAGACTTCTACCGAGACCAGCTTAACGGTCAATATTGCGACGACGGACACCACCGCGCCCACCGTGTCCATCTCCAGCCCCACTTCGGGGACGACCTACACCTCGGCCCAGACCGTGACCCTTGTGGCTTCGGCCAGCGACAACGTGGGCGTCAGTAAGGTGGAGTTTTATCGCAATGGCGCTTTGCAGAGTACCGATACCGCTTCGCCGTTCAGCCATGCCTGGTCGGTCTCCAGTTCCAGCAACGGTACGCACAGTTGGACGGCAAAAGCCTTCGACGCTGCCGGAAATGCGGCCACGTCCAGCACGGTCAGTTTAACGGTGAATATCGCCACGACGGACACCACTGCGCCAACCGTGTCCCTCTCCAGTCCCACCTCGGGCACGACCTACACCATCGCACAAACTGTGGCTATTACAGCCTCAGCCAGCGACAACGTGGGCGTCAGTAAGGTGGAGTTTTACGATGGCGCGACGCTGAAAGGGACAGACACGGCGGCACCGTACAGCTATAGCTGGAGCATCAGCAGCGCTGCTAACGGTAGCCATAGCTGGACCGCGAAAGCGTATGACGCAGCGGGGAATAGCAAGGTATCTACTGCCGTTAGCCTGAGTGTGAATATCGCCACGGCCAGCACCGGCGCACACCTTTGGTCGCTGCATTTTGGCGGTGACACCACGGAAGACGTTGCTGCCGGGCAAGCGACCGCTATCGACTCCTGGGGGAATGTGTTCGTAGCCGCTCAGGTCAGCGGGGCCGTAGAGTTCGGCGATGGTCTCAAGACCAGCAAAGGCGGCATCATGCTGGCCAAGTACAGCGCATCGGGCGACATTCAGTGGTCGCGGCTGTGGACCCGCCAGGAGAGCGCCGAGTTTTACCCACGCGGTTTGATCGTCAACCCCGATGGCTCGGTGGTGGTCACCGGGTACTTCTTTGGCACTATTGATTTCGGCGGCGCAGCGCTGACCAGTGCGGGCGGCTATGATATGTACTTGGTCAAGTACTCGAGCACGGGACAATATCAGTGGGCCAAGCGCTTTGGCAGTACTGGATCAGAAGCGGCGCAGGCGCTGGCAGTGGATGCTTCGGGCAATCTGTTCCTGACTGGATATATTCAGGGCGCTGCGACTTTAGGCGGGAGTACGCTAAATACCGTCAGCGGTAGCCGGGATGTCTTTGTAGCCAAATATTCTTCGAGTGGCGCTCATTTGTGGTCCAAGTCGTTCGGTGGATCATCGACCGATGAAGGATTAGGGATAGCGGTGGATGGTAGCGGCAGTCCCTGGTTCACTGGCTCCTTCCAGGGCACGATTGACTTCGGCGACGGGTCATTGACCAGCGCCGGCTACACCGATGCCTTCATCGCCAACTTCTCCGCTAATGGAACATTCCCTTATTCCTGGCGGGAGGGCGGCGCTAGTCGCGACAGTGGACGTCGCATCGCGATGGATGGCTTCGGCAATGTGGTACTCGCTGCGCACTTCGAGGGTTCAGTCAACTTTAGCGGGCAGCCGCTGACCAGCGCCGGTTATGTGGATATTGCTCTGGCGCAGTATTCACCGACGGGTGCCGTACAGTGGGTTCGCAAGCTTGGCGGGAGCAATAACGACGCTGTTAATGGCCTGGCTGTCAATGCCTCAGGCGAGATTGCGGCCACGGGTACTTTCCTGAGCTGGATCGACGTGGGTGGCGCTTATCACTTCGGCAACGGCTCTACCGATGTGTTTATCGCCAAATATGATGCCAGTGGGGCGCTTCTCTGGTCGAAAGGTGCCGGAGTGGACTGGGATGACTACAGCAATAGCATTGCCCTTGATGACGCGGGCGAGGTCGTTGCTACCGGCAGTTTCTACAAGGGTATCGACCTCGGTGGCGGCCTGATGTCCACGGTAGTCGGCAGCACCGACGGCTACCTCGTGCGTTACGCGCCATAAACCGCGCAACCGCAAGCTAAGGTACCCGCCGGAAATCACCGGCGGGTTTCTTTTGCACAGTTATTGTCTTTCCCAATGATCGCGGGACTACTGAATTCCCCTCCTTGGCCAAGGAGGGGTGGCGCGAAGCGCCGGGGTGGTTCGGAATACCCGCTAATCAGCCGGAAAGACGGGTAGTCGAAAAACCCCGGAACCAAAAAAAACCCGCCAGGTTTCCCTGACGGGTTTACTTCCTAGTCCCTAACAACAGAAAGTTAATCTTTCTGCCTTAGCGGGATGGCGCTGAAACTACGGAGCCGGGTGTACCACGACGCCGTTGTTCTTTGCATCCTGGCAGTACGTCGGATTAGCGCTACCCGGGTTGGCGAACGCATCCGGATCCAGGGTATCCTCGCTGTTGTTGAACGTATCCAATGCGGTGATACATTCGTTGACGCTCATGCCGGTGTCCTCTCCCGTGCAGGCGCTGGCGGCATCGCAGCAGTTATCCAACAAGGTCTCAATGTTAGTCCCGGAGCCGCAGTCGCCTTCGTTAGCCAGGGTCGCCGCCACGTTCAGGTAGGCCGCGGTGCACTGACGGATCAATTGCGTATTCTGCTCACCCAGAATCTTGCCATCCTTGCCCACTGAGCACATGGCTTCAATGGCCGAGTTACCGTTGCCAGCCAGGACGTTATCGAGTTCCGTACCACAAACAGTCTGCGGCAGGAAATCGTAAGTGCCGATGCGATCATCATCACCCGGATGCGTTGACCAGAAACCTGGGGTCCGCGTGAAGCAGCCGGCACGCTCCTGGAAGTCGCAGACGACCGGTGGGGCCACAGCCGTAACGGTTTCTGTGGTTCCTTCGATGGTGCAGGTTACCGATGCGGTGTTGCAGGCATCCTGATCCAACGGCGGAGCGATGGTTCCAAACAGCTCATGCGAAGCGGTAGGAGCCAGAGTAAACGGTTGCGGACTCAGTGGCAGGTCGGTGCCGGGGCCGACGGGCGGGCAAGTCGCATCGTCCAGATAAATAGTATCTGTCGCGGTGCAGTCTACGAAGCCCAAATCGCCAGCGGTCGCAGTGGCCACCACCCGAACGTTATCCGCCGTACCATCAAGGTCGGTATCCACACATTCCTTAATCGCATTCAGGCCGGAAGGCGTGGAGCAGGCGACGGTCGAGACGTCAAAGACGTTGACCCGATTGGCTTCCGCACAGTCGGCGATGCTGCCAACATCTTGTATACAGCAGGTCAGATCAACGCGGCCTTGATCGGGCGCTTCACTCGCCTCCAGCGCATCACTGCAAGGTACCGGATTGTTGGTCGCAGGAAGATTATTCGCACAGACACCCGCCGCCAGGTTACCCACAATGATCGAGCTGCTGACCGTCAGGTTCTGATCCACGAGGGTGCAGTCATACAACGGGGCCGTGCCTTCATTACAGGCCGCGTACTGCCAGTTGACCGGTTCACCATCGACAGCCGTACAGCCATTCGTGCCATCTTCGTTGTTGCGAACCTGGGTCTCATCGACAAAGCCTTCGCCACAATTGACCGCCCGGTCAACCGTCGCATCGACCTCCAGGCAATTGAAGCTGGCAGTATCGCTCGCCGTAACCGGTTCGCCGCCGGTCTGACAGGTGATCGTCGCGGTATTAGGCTCATTCGGGTTTGCTGGATCGCCATAAGCATCGGAGCAGGCCGGAGTGTTTGCGGCCGGCAGGAAGTCGGTCGTTACGCCCGGAGGGATGGCACCAACCACTGGCGGCGTACCAAAGGCTCCGTTGGTTTCCGTCAGCACGCACTCCGTCAGCAAACAACTCTCGCTGGTATTGGCTGCTTGATAGCGCACCTGGACAGGCCCGGCCAGACCAATGACGGAGCAATTCAGGGTGCCGTCCTCATTGTTCAGCACCAGACTTGGATCAACCCAGGTTGCCCCACCATCGCAGGACACCTGCTTGTCAACCTGGACCTGGCACGGCGTGACGGTGACCGTAATGGTGTTGGACCGGGTAAACGGGCTACCCGCGAGCAGATCCGTATCCAGCAACAAACCATCGGCTTGCGAATAGGCGCTGACCGCCTGGACGGCTGGCACGTCGGGCATAACGCAGTCAATCGACCCGACCGGGGTCGGAGGCGTACCTGCCGGATAATCCGCGTCGGTGACCAACGTCTGCACCGGCGTTGTTGGCGGAACGTTATTAGCCCCATCCGGACACTGAGCCGTAATATCGACATCAGCCGTATCACAGGCCGGGACGCCGGCACCATCGGTCGTAGGCACCGCTACGCTGACGCCAAAGGTCACGGTCTGACCAGGAACCGCCACGGCGGTGGACCGGCTCAGAGTCAGGTTGAGGGTGTTAGCATTACAGCCAGGTGGGCTTTGCACCGCCAGCGCATGATTGGACAACCCCAGACCGAGCAACAAAGCCGTGGTGCTGGCCAAGCCTGCCCACTTCTTTACTCCGCCGCGCCTACATGAATATTGAGTAAGCATGAACTATCCTCCTCGAGGTTTTGCCTATCCAGCGGGTCCGATTGCTTCCCGCCAGGAATTTAGCGACTAACGCCTGCCTTCCCTCGCTTCATACTCCACGCATCCCGGCATCCAGCGTTGTCGCCCTCGGCAGCCCAGCCATCTCTAATGAGATCCGAAGCTTTGCGCCTCTGCCTCGCAGCAGGTTTGCCTTTCTCGCCGCACTACTCTAGTGAAAGCGCCAGGCATGATTCAATTAACGGAATATTAATGTTAGGTGGATTTGCAAAAAAAAGCAGGCGCAAGCAAAGAAAGTGCCAGGCCGAATTAAATTAACAGAATGTTAATTAACGTCATGGATATTTGCAAAAACAGCAGGCGCAAGAAACAAAGCGCCAGGCAGAATTCAATTAACGGAATGTTAACGTCAAGGGGATTTGAAAAACAGCAAGCGCAAGAAACAAAGTGCCGGGCAGAATTCAATTAACGGAATGTTAATATCAGGGGGATTTGCAAAAATAGCAGGTGCAAGCTGGATGACCGGCTCATTAGATTTAGCCACAACCCAATTATTGAGGGCACCACTATCAGCCATGATCGGCTGATCAGCGGACCTCCCGAACCACCCCGGCGCTTCGCGCCACCCCTCCTTAGCCAAGGAGGGGAATCCAGCAGGGCTGTACTGCAATGTTAAGCGCCTGGCATCAAGATGTTTCTGTTATCTGATTGGGTCTTTTCGTGAGCGATGCAGAGCGATGCAGAACATCAAAACGCCCGAACTTCTCTTCTTAAAGTTCCGGGCGTCTTGGCGTTTCGGGCGGTTCATCCACTTTTTCAGGAACCCACCTACTTCTGCACCACCGCCGGCGGTGGAGCCAGCAACTTATCAATCTCGGTCTTGAACGTCGCCAAGGGATGGGCACCGCGAATCATCACCCCATCCTTCGCCTGATCGCCATCAGTGACCCCAAGCACCAGTGTCGGCGTACCCCGGATGCCCAGTTTGCTCGCTTCCTCAATATCCTTCTTGACCGCCTCGGCATATTTACCCTGATCCAGACAGGTCTTGAAAGCCTCTTCATTCAGGCCAATCGTCTTCGCATATTCAGGCAGCTTGTCCGCCTGCAAGTCACGCTGATGCTCAAACAACTGGTCATGCATCTCCCAATACTTATTCTCATCACCCGCACAACGCGCCGCCTCCGCTGCCTTAACTGCATTCGGGTGGATCGATTCCAGCGGGAAATCACGGAACACATAACGCACCTTGCCGGTATCCACATAGTCCTTCATCAACTGCGGCAAGGTCTGCCGGACATGGCGATTGCAGAACGGGCACTGATAATCAGAGAACTCGATCACCGTTAACGGCGCGGTCTTTTCACCCTTGGGCGCAATACTCCCAATCCCGACCACCCCATTAATTTTCTCCGCAACCGGCGGCTGTGCCGGCCGTGTTGACAGCAATTTCTTAATCTCGCCCAAATCCTTGAGAATCGCTTCCTGCCCTTTCCGCAACTCAGTGACTTCCTCAGCCAGAGAACCGCTCTCCTCCGACCCTGCCAGGGCCAGCGTGACTAGAGCCGCTCCTGTCAAAAATAGTGCGCCGACCATAGTAAAATTAGTCTTGGATGTCATATCAAACTCCTTCGTACAGGTTTCAGTGGGCCGCAAAAATACGGGTATCGCAACATTCCGGCGCAGATTGAGGCTCAACGGGTAACGCCGCGCAGGAAGACTGGATCTCCGGGTTTGGGTTCAATCGATAACCAAACCGCTTCACATTCAAAATCCACTTCGGGCAGCAGGGATCATCGCCCAACTTCTTTCTCAACCGATGCACATACTGCGCAATATCAGCGCTCGATGCATATTTACTATCACTCCACAGGCGAATCAGAATTTCCTGATCAGGAAATACCCGTCCCGGATCGGAAGCCAACAGCGCCAGCAGCGCAAATTCTTTCGGGGTCAGAGACAGCAATTGTCCATTGAGAAAAACTTCCTTTTTAGCCAAATGAATCGAAAGCGCGGAGTCCGGGCCAACACTAACGAAATTAACCAGTTCTGCAACCGGCTGTGCCGACTTCCGACGCTCACTATTGCGCCGCTCCACAATCGGATAACAAACCCCTTGAATACCTTGATTGAGAGACTTTTTCAGGTGCAATAACACTCGCGCTTCCAGATCCTCAGGCTCAAAAGGTCTAAACATAAAATCAGTAATACCGGCATTAACCAGCATAAAAAGTTGAGATTTATTATGAATGCTGATCAAGCAAATCACTGGAATCTGGCGCGCCCAGTCGAAGAGCGTTATTTTCTCCATCAACCCGATATAAATTGCTGGACAACAAATCACAATGACATTGGGGCGCAGCGTCTCCAACCACTTAACCTCCATGGCCGACTGTCTTTCAATAAAGGAGTAGCCGATTTTTTCCAGCCGTGACGCGAGTTGATCGATTTTCACTCTGGAATCCGAGACGATCAAAAGTTGAAAACTGTAGTTGACTGATCGAACAATCGCTGCCTCCAATCTTTGAGAGTTCATAAAAAAATCTCCCCTGGGATTTGCAAGCGTTCGCCTCCCCCTTTGAAAAAGGGGATACAGGGAGATTTCGCGCCAGCAACAGAACCCCTATCTCCCCTGACCCCTCTGTGCCAAAGAGTGGACTGATTAGCTACAAGATAATTTTTATACAACCCCATCGGTTCTCAGTGAACCCCCCTCCTCATCAGCACCAGGCCAGACTTGCACCTGATAATTGCCGGGCTGTTTTGCTGCATACAGCGCCTGATCAGCCCTTTCGAGCAATTGTTCCAGCGTTAGTCCCGACTGATCCATCAGCGCCGCGACCCCGATACTGACTGTCACGATAAATGTCCCCTTATCGGTAATTATCGGTTCTGTAGTCAGTGCTATGCTCAATCGTTTAGCTATCGTTATAGCCATGGATAGCGTGGTTTCCGGCAACAGCATCACAAACTTTTCACCATCATACCGACCAAGCAAATCCGTGCGCCGTAGCGTACTACGCATGGTTCTTATTACCTGCTGCAACACTTGATCACCAATCCGGGAGCCGAAGGTATCGTTAATCAGCCTGAACTGACTAATATCCAGCATCAGCGCCACCAGAGGTTGCAGTTCATATTGACTGCGCTCGAATTCATGCCGGGCGACGGTCATAAAGCGGCAACGATTGAACAGACCCGTCAACCGAACCGTGGTTGACAGATGGGGGTCCTCTTCCATTAGCTTACAATCCGTCATATCCATCGTCATGCCCAGCGCTCCGCTATAGCAACCCTGGCTATCAAAGATTGAATTGATGGAAACCCGAATCCAGATCACTTCACCATCCTTGCGGCGGAACTGAACCTCGTGTTGCTCAACGGTTCCATAGCTGCTGTTTTCTACACCACCCTTGGCCCGTTCCCGCCATACCTTATCCATAAAAATGGTTTCATCGAACAAAGACTGGCCCATTAGCTCTACAATGGTATAGCCCAGTATTTCAGCCATTCGGGCATTAATAAAGGTAATATGTCCCTGAGCATTAACCTGCCAGACGCCCTCCTGGACCATTTCAACGATTCGTTGGCAACGTTCCTCACTATGCCGTAACGCCTCCTCAGCCAGGCGCTGCTCGGTGATATCTCGACCAACCGATTGAATTTCAATCAGACATCGATTGCTATCGAGAATAGCCTGATTAGTCCACTGCACCCAACGCGACTGACCATCGGCGCGAGTCACTCGGTGTTCACAGGTATTAGAAGGTCGATCAGCGCTACCATCCTTCGTCCGGGCGATTAGATCCGCCTGTACGTCTTCAGGGATTACCGATACAAAACTGGTTGCCAATCGATTATTATAGATGTGGCCAAAATAGCCGCAGTAGGCCGGATTAACGAATGTGAGAATTCCATCGGGTAGAAATCGACAGATCAGATCCTTGTGACTTTCGATAGCAGCGTGATAGCGCGCTTCACTGAGCTTCAGCAACTCCCCGGTCTGCTTATGGTCGGTCATATCCAATATGATAATCTGAGACAACCAGCCGCCAGTAGACCCCAATCCTATCCCTTCCAGCCGTACCGGGGTCTGTTCCTTTAAATTGAGAATGATTTCGCAACTTTCCCGATTAGCTCCACTCCACATCCGCTGCAAAAAATCTTTGAAAACCGGCAAGGTTTCCATCGAGACAAATTCATCAAATCGCTTTTTGACCAGGCAATGGCGCGCGACTCCTAGTAAAATAGCACCTTCCAGATTAATCTTTTGAATTGTCGTATCGCTGGCCATGGCCATATAGCCTATCGGCGCAAAATCATAAAGGTCGGTGTATCTTTCCAGTTCCTGTTCAAGCTGATGGCGAATCTTTAACAATGCATAGTTTTGCAGTTCCAGATCCAGCCCTGGACGCTGTGATGGGAAAATCGGCTTGTTATTTTCTAAGCCGGTGATCGACTGGTGATCAAAAACCAAAGAATCCCTGATTAATTCTTCGCTGCGGGGACGCCACTGCTCAGTAACAGCCATCTGGTGCGAAACATGACTCATTGGATATCCTCCAGGTTTTTATTCATCGGCATTTTTTTCCTCAGAGGCTACCACCGAAATTAGCCCCCTTTATTTGCTATCTCTACATTAGCCTAGCAAGAACACGGTGAATATCGGGAATCGGCTGAATCTGATGTCAGTGTTTGTCCTACATTTTCTGAGGTTTTTAAAATTGTTTCTTGTGTAAATTTTCGCGTGATGCTCAGGCCAAGGTCGAGGAAATCGAAGCTGGCGGTCGACGCGCCCTTCGGTCTGAATCACGGATAACCACAGATGACGCGGATTCCGTAGATTTTTCCGTGTAATCTCGTAATCTCTTAAATCGGTCATTCAGACCAGGGAAAGGGGTAAGCCGGTTTCCGAATTTAACCCACAGGAAAATTTACAGAAAAAATTTTTTTGGCAATGATATAAAAATTGCTGTTATGCAGCATATTCGTATAATGCCCTGCACCGAGGTATGACCCATCATGCAACACTGCGAGCAAACGATGCACAACGTTCTGATCATTGATGACCATACGGTCGTTCGGAGGGGTCTGCGAGCCATCATCGAAGAGGCCTGGAAGCTCGTTGCCATCCAGGAAGCCGGCACTGCTCAGGAGGGTTTGGCGCTGCTGCGGGCGAACGCTGCCGAAATCGTCGTGCTGGACCTGAACCTGCCTGATCAAAATGGGCTGGATCTGCTCAAACGGCTCCATCAGGAGTGGCCGGAATTGCCCGTCCTCATTCTCAGTATGCACAATGAAGATCAGTATGGCCTGCGCGCCATTCAGGCTGGCGCAGCGGGCTATCTCAACAAGGCCAGCGCCTCGGAAAACCTGCTGCTGGCGATCACCAAAATCATGAACGGCGGACGCTATATCAGTCCGCAACTAGCGGATAAACTGCTGGAACATGTCGCAGGATCAGCCACAGAGCAACCGCATGAAATGCTGTCAACCCGGGAATTTCAGATTCTCCGAATGATCGGCGCTGGCAAACCGGTGTCAGCCATCGCCAGCGATCTGTGCCTGAGCGTGAAAACCATCAGCACCTATCGCACCCGCATCCTGGAAAAAATGCAGATGAAGAATAACGCTGAACTGATGCACTACGCCGTCACCCATGGCCTCGCTGAATAGAGTTTCTATCAATGCAGATTGGATATTTCTTTAAAAATCATCAATAATGGCGGCAACAAAAGCATGGAAACCCTCTCCGAATTCTTATGAATATCAAAGACGACCTGGTACGACACTACCACTGGCTGCGCCAGTACGGCCTCAACGACTCGCACAGCGGCAACGCCTCGGTGCGGGAAAACGACGCCCTCTGGATCACCCCAACCGGCTGCTGCGCTGACACCCTGAGCAGTGGCGAACTGATCGAATGTGGTTTTAATGGCGTGATTGGCAAGGGCGCATCGATGGACGCCCGATTGCATTTAGCGGTTTACCAAAAAAATCCCAACGCCCGCGCTGTCCTGCACAGCCACGGCCCCTACTCCGTGGCCATGACCATGGACAACGAGGAATTCCTGCCGGCGGATTTTGAAGGGCAACTGTATTTCAGCCGGGTGCCGGTGCTAACCATTCCCTACGATCAATACGAAGCCTGCTCGCCCCGAATGGTCGCTGAAATTCTCGCTGACTACCCCATCGCCGTAGTGCGCGGCCATGGTGTCTACGCCTGCGCTGACAGCCTCAACCTCGCCTACAAATGGACTTGCTCCCTGGAACTGTCGGCCAAGACCGCCTTCATCGCCCAACAAGCCGGGAAGATTTAAAAAAATACCGATTTGGCTGAATTCCTGGATGTCGTCCACGCCCATCCGGGAATCCACCAACTGCTCTCACAACCGCAGTCCCCGCCACGCGACCAGCCAGCCCAGTGCGGCCAGCAGCGCCGCCAGCTCAAACATCACCACCGGCCCCAATCCCTGCCACAGATAACCGGCCGCCAGCGTCCCCACCGCATTACCCGCCCCGAAGCTCACACTGCTGTACAGCGCCTGGCCGCGCCCCTGCAAAGATCCTGGAAAAAACTGATGGATCAAGTGAATAGACGCCGCATGAAAGATGCCGAAGGTGATAGCGTGCAGGGTCTGCGCTAACAACAACACCGGCAAATCCGCCGCAAAATAGCCAATCAGCAGCCAGCGCAGCACTGCCGTCGCCAAGGCTGTCAACAGCAACAACCGAGGACCAAAGCGCGGCAACAACCGGGGTACGAACATGAATATCCCCACTTCCACTGCGACACCCAGCCCCCACATCAGCCCGATGAATTCGCGTGAATAGCGCAACGTCTCCAGATACAGCGAGAAAAACCCGTAATACGGCGCAAACGCGACCTGATGGAGAAAGCAGGCAATAAAAAAGGCCATGACGGCCGGGCGGCGCAAGACCTGACCGATAGGTGGCGCGGGATAGGCATCCGGCAACTTCCTGGCCTCTGGTGCCAGCAGGCTGTTTAGCCACAGCAGGCTGAACAGTCCCAACAGCACCGCCGGTACCGTGGACACCCCCCACATCCCCACCACTGGCCCCATCGCCACTGCCGCCGCGATGAACCCCACTGACCCCCACAACCGCACCCGGCTGTAGTGATGAATATCTTCCCCCAGATGATCCAGCGTCACCGCCTCAAATTGCGGCAACGCGGCATTCCAGAAAAAGCTGAATAACAACGTCACCAGCGCCAACCAGTTGTATGAACCGCCCGCCGCATAGACCCCTGCAAAGCTCACCCCGCTGACCAGACTGGCCCAGCGCACAATGCGGATGCGCTGGCCGGTGCGATCACCCAGCCAACCCCACACATTGGGCGCGACCACTTTGGTCAATTGCATGACCGCCAACAATTCGCCGATCCGCGCCGGTTCAAACCCCAGCGCCTGCAGGTACAAACTCCAATAGGGCAGTATCACGCCCAGAATCGCGAAATAAAACAGATAAAAACCGGAAAGGCGGATATAGAGCGTTGCCGTCAACATGATAATAGTGGGAAATTTAACGAGACCTGCCGCCAAAATCCGGCGGAACCCCTACAATAAGACCGATTGCCACCATAAACCCCACTGGGAGACTCCTGCATGTCTGAATCTGTTCTGTCGCGCCGCAATTTCCTGCGCCTGTCCGGCGTTACCGCCCTGGGCGCGAGCATAACCGCCTGCGCCAGCCCATCCGGCCAGGAGTCCGGCGCGATGCCACCACAAATTACCAGACCCACCGCCAGTGACCTGACTGAAGGCCCGGTCGCCTCACCTCAGGAAGCTCTGCAACGACTAATGGAAGGCAATCAGCGTTTCGTCGCCAGTCGCCAGATTGATCCGAACCGCTCGCACCAGCGCCGTACAGCGGTCGCCAACTCCCAACAACCGTTCGCGACCATTCTGGGTTGCGTTGATTCGCGGGTGCCGCCGGAAATCGTCTTCGATCGCGGCATCGGCGATCTCTTCGTCATCCGCTCTGCCGGTGAGGTCATTGACGAAGCCGTGATGGGCAGTATCGAATTCGGCAGCTTCGAACTCAAGATTCCCCTAGTCGTGGTTCTGGGTCACGAACGCTGCGGGGCGGTCAAAGCCGCGATTGAAGCCGTTGAACATGGTGGCGGCGATCAGAAGCACGGCAAGGCCAAGGGCAAACACAGCGCCGAACCTGGCCAAATCGGCTATCTGGTCCAGGGTCTGCGCCCCGCTATTGAAAAAGCCAAGTCCTGGGGGATGGGCGATCTGGCGGAAAACGCTATGCGCGCCAATGTATCCCTGATCGTACAGCGCCTGAAAAAATCCCCGGTGCTGTCTGCCGCGGTGGAAAGCGGACGGCTCAAAATCATTGGTGCCCGTTATGACCTGGACAGCGGCGGGGTAGAAGTGCTGTTCAGTTAAGCTAACCCGAAGCGCCGCCAGCCGACTCCGGTAACACCGGCTTCATCTGGGCGCTCAAAGTCGTTTCCGCACTCTGCAACCCGAGCAAAAACCGGTAAACCACCGCATATTCCATGACCCGCTGCACATAGGCTCGCGTTTCCCGATAAGGAATGGTTTCCGCCCAGACATCCGCAGGCGATGGATCGCCGGCGGGCAACCATTGCGCGACTTTATTCGGACCGGCGTTATAGGCGGCGGTCGCCAACACCGGATGGTTCTGTAACCGCTGCAAAATCTGTTGCAAATAATAAGCGCCGTAACGAATGTTGATGTCGGGTTGCAGCAGATTGGGCGGATTCGCTTCTCGCAAGTCCCGGGCGATTTGCTGACCGGTAGCCGGCATCAGTTGCATCAACCCCAATGCCCCTACCGGCGAGCGGGCGTCGGGCCGGAAACTGCTTTCCTGGCGAATGACCGCATACACCCAGGCCGGATCGACCGGCGACTCCGCGCCCGCACTGGCCAGCACCCGGTCACGGTAGGCCAGCGGAAAGCGCAGTTCCAAATCATCCCAATGTTCGGCACGGGCCACAGTGACAATCGCCTGATAGCGCCATTCCCAACGATGAGCCAGCCGCGCTGCCTGTTGCAGCGTGGCCTGATTGAACATTCGGGTCGCGGACCGCCATTCCACTTCCGCCTCGGCTTGACGGCCCAGAATATATAACTCCTGCGCCCGTTGCAGACCCGGCGAACTGGCCAACAGGCTATCCAGAACCGTCGCCGGAATGTCCAGCGGCGTGTCCGTTATCGTATAAGCAACACCCAACCGGTCGGCAGCGAGAAATCCGTGATAATCGCGCTGGCCCGCGATGCGTTGATACGCCGAACGCGCTTCTTCGCTACGACCCAGCGCCTCCAGCGCCCGCCCCCGCCAGTATTGCCAGCGCGGACTATCGCGGCCCTCTGGCGGCATGGCCTCAATTTCGCTGAGGACGCCGGCCCAATCGCTCTGCCGCAATCCGACTCGAATCCGCCATTCCCGCACATCCTGGTCAACAACCGCTTCCGGCAAGGCCCGCAACCGCGTCATGGACGTCGGGTGATAATCACTGGCGATCCATAACGCCAACTGCCGTTCCACGTCGGCCAGGGCGGGAATCAGGGTCGCGTCACGCGCTTTCAACGCATCCAGCGCTGCTGCTGCCGCCAGCGCATCGCGGCGCAGCCAGCGGCGCAACCCATCGGCCAGAATGACGGGAGTGCGTGGATCATCCGCTTTGAACCGCGCGGCATCCAGAATCAGCTCCGGATCATCCGCGACCGCCAGCCAGGCATCCGCGAACCTCTGATCGGCGGCCGCCATCTCCGTCCGCAGAAAGCGGGTCAGTCCGGCATCACCACTGGTCATCGCCAGCGCGAACCGCTGCCAGCGCAATTCCGGGGAAGGCTGGCCCTGGGTTTGCCAAACAGCAATTACTGGATCACAGGCATTGGGGAGTGAACTGCCGCGCAACCAGAGCGCCGCAAAATCCTGCAAGGCGGCATCGCGCTGCCCGGTATTCAACAACGCCTGCCGACGCCAGCATTCCAGCGTTGGTTCACGCCCCGGAATCGCATCGCGCAGATAATCATCCCAACGCCGGGTACGGACGAGTTGTCGCAACCAGGCGGTGCGCAGGGGACCGGCCAGCGGCATATCGGCCCAGGTTTGGAGGAACTCCCGCACTTCAGCGGCAGGAACGGTCGCCAGTCGGCGGGTTAAATCCTGGTAACGCAAATACGGATAGAGGGGGTAATCACGCAGCGCAGTGTCATCCACCTGCGTTCCGTTTCGCAGGGATTGCTCAGCGATCTGAAAGGCTTCCCGGCGGTGTTGCAGCGATGCCGTCGCACCGACGTCGCCGCCGATGCTGATGGCCAACAGGCCCGCCAGTAACCCTATTCCGCGATGCACGACCAACTCTCCGTTGCCGGCTACCGGTTGCCGAATGAGGGCGTGTTCGTCAGCGAGCGAACCGTGCTGCGATTACCCGAACTGTTGCCCACAATCACTCGGTCGCCGGTTGGGGTCAGATAAGTGCGGGGTGCCGGGGTTGCGCCGGGACGCCCGGAGTTGGTGACCTGCGTGACCGCATTTCGGCCACTGGTGCGCGGGGTGATAATCGTGATGCCGCCAGCGCCCCGGTTGACCCCGGAACCGGCGTTCATCGCTACGGCCCCGGTGTTGTAAGGACCCATGCGATAACGCTGGTAGAAATCCAGCACGCGCACCACATAAGTCTGGGTTTCCTGATAAGGCGGGATCTGGTTACCATATTTCTGCACCGCGCCTTCCCCGGCATTGTAGGCGGCGACCGCCAGGCGTGTGTCGTTGAACCGATCCAGCAACCAGCGCAGATAACGAGCGCCGCCGTTCATATTGGCGACCGGATCATAGGGATTGCTAACGCCGAACCGTTCAGCGGTGCCGGGCATAAGTTGCATCAGGCCCATGGCACCCTTGGGAGAAACCGCCCAGGGATTGTAGGAAGATTCAGCGCTAATCACGGCATGGAGCAGCGCCGGTTCCAAACGGTGATAGGCGGCAATGCGATTGACGTCGGCAGCGAACCGCTGGCGGTTCTGTTCATTCACCCGACGCGGTTTGATCCCGGCAGCTCTTTGCGCATAGTTGCGCGGGGTAATGGTCACGCCGCCGTGGAGATTGATGGGCGCATAACTGGAGGGGATAGCGGCTTGCTTGCTGTAGGCGGGGGTGCGCATCACCAGTTTATAACGCGGATCGTTAGGTACATTACTGAGATGCCGCACCCCGTTTTTGTCCACAAAAGCGTAAATATCTGCATGGACGGGGCTGGACAGCGCTAACAGTACGGGAATCAAAATGAACATCAGACCGGCCAAAAGTCGCCGCTTCATTAGTTTCTCCTTTATTTATCATTAACTTGGTCTTTTTCTACGGTCGGGAGGCCGTTGGGACTCAAGCGGGAGAGTCGAGCGTATGTCGGTCAACTGGATTAAGATTAACACCAAACTGGGCGGCTGTAATCCCTGACAGGACGCTCACCCGCTGCCGGCTTTTTCAGCGCCTGTCCGGTATTCATGCCCGCGAGGATCACTATGTTCAGAACTGCCGAACTGCAACGCAAGCTGCCGAAAGAAGACTATCACCTGCAAGTTTCCCAGTTGCGGGAAGAATTGCTGATGATGCAGATGGAATTACGCAAAGCCCCGTTTCCCGTCATTGTCGTGTTTGCCGGAGTCGATGGCGCGGGCAAGGGCGAAACCGTCAACAAGCTGCATGAGTGGCTGGACTCGCGCTGGCTAATGACTCGCGCCTTCGGCGAACCGTCAGACGAGGAGCGCGACCGGCCGGAATACTGGCGCTTCTGGCGGGATCTGCCCCCCAAAGGCCGCATTGGTCTGTTCCTCAGCTCCTGGTATTCCATGCCGATCCTGGATCGCGTCTTTGACCGGAATGATCTGGCCAGCTTTGACGAGCGGCTGGAACGAATCAAGACCTTCGAACAGACTCTGGCCGATGATGGTGCACTGATTTTGAAATTCTGGATGCATCTCTCCAAGGACGCCCAGAAAGACCGGTTGCGCAAACTGGAGAAAAATCCACTGCTGCACTGGCGGATTTCCAAACGCGATTGGCAGCACTGGGAAATGTACGACCGGTTCATCGCCGCCGCTGAACGAACCATTATGAAGACCAGCACCGGACTGGCCCCATGGAAGATTGTCGAAGGTTACGACGAGCGCTATCGCAGTGTTGCCGTAGCGACGGCCATCCGCGATGCGATTCGCTTCCGGTTGGACGAGTCCAAAGCACCAGCCCTCAGCAGCAATGGTGAGAAGAAACCGACGCCTCTGGACACTGGGGGACTGCCGACGGTGACGATTCTGTCCCGACTGGAGATGGAAAAAACCTTGGCTAAAGACGTCTATGACACGGAACTGAAACGTTACCAGGCTAAACTCAATCAATTACAACGCACCGCCCGCGACAAGAAAGTATCGACGCTGCTGGTCTTCGAGGGTTGGGACGCCGCGGGCAAGGGCGGCAGTATCCGCCGCATCACCGCCGCCCTGGACGCCCGCGATTATCAGGTGATTCAAGTCGCCGCGCCGACTGATGAAGAAGCCGCGCACAACTATCTCTGGCGATTCTGGCGACATTTGCCACGGGCGGGCCGCGTCACCATTTATGACCGCAGTTGGTATGGGCGCGTCCTGGTGGAGCGCATCGAAGGGTTCGCCCGCACCCGCGAATGGCAGCGCGCCTATGCCGAGATCAACGACTTCGAGGCGCAGTTGGTGGAGCGCGGCATCGTGTTACTGAAATTCTGGCTGCACATCACCCCGGATGAGCAGTTGCGACGGTTCCAGGAACGCGAACAGATTGCCTACAAAGCCTGGAAACTGACCGACGAAGACTGGCGCAACCGCGAGCGCTGGGCCGATTACGAACTGGCGGTTAATGACCTGGTGGAGCGCACCAGCACCCGTCAGGCTCCATGGACGCTGGTTGCCGCGAACGACAAACGCCATGCGCGTATCGAAGTGTTGCGGACGCTGTGTGAACGGCTGGAATCCGCGCTGGCCGGAAACTGAACAAACGACTACCTATTTTAGCCCAAGGCGTGACGATCATGACTGACCCCATCCAGGCTCCTGTCCAGGAAGCCGAATCCACCCCTGCCCGACCGCGCAACAAGCGGGCCAGTGAGTCTCCTGCTGAGGCGACAACTCCGGAACCGGCACCGGAATCTACGCCGGAACCCGCCCCACCGGTCTTTGATCCCAATGCGCCCGAATGGTATTTGAACCGGGAATTAACCTGGCTGGCGTTTAACCAGCGCGTGCTCCATGAAGCCCAGGATGAACGCACGCCCTTGCTGGAGCGGATCAAGTTTCTGGCCATTGTCAGCACCAACCTCAACGAATTTTTCATGAAGCGCCTCGGCGGACTCAAACAACAGATTGGTGCCCGCGTGCGGGAACTGTCCGTCGATGGCCGCAGTCCCGAGCAACAGTTAAGCGAATGTCTGGCCGTCGTGCGCGATATCGTTGAACAGCAACGGATACTGGCATCTCATCTGCATGAGTTACTCAAGGCGCAGGGCATCCGGCTGCGCAGCTACAAGCGGCTGTCCGATGACGAGCGCAAGTTGATGCGGGACTACTATATCCGCAACATCTTCCCGCTGGTCACGCCGCAGACCATGGACCCGGCCCATCCTTTCCCGTTCATTTCCAATCTGTCGCTCAATTTACTGGTGACGGTCCACTACGCCAATGACGACGCCAGCGGTCTGGCGCGGATCAAGGTGCCCATTGGTTCGGGCATTTCACGTTTCCTCAAGGTCAGCGATGAGGAGCTGTATGTGCCGCTGGAAGATGTCATGGCCAACAACATGGATCTGCTGTTTCCGGGCATGGTCATTGAAGCCTGCGAATTGTTTCGCGTCACCCGCAACGCAATTACTGAACGCGCCGAAGATCAGGCTGATGATTTACTGGTGATGATTGAATCGGAACTGCGAGAACGCAAGGTGGCACCCATCGTTCGGCTGGAGGTAGAAAAGAATATGGATCCGACCCATCGCGGTATGCTGGCCGCGGAACTGGGGCTGGATGAGGCTAATGAAGTGTTTGAAGTGGACGGCATGATGGCTTTGAAGGATCTGTTCCAGATCGTCGCCATTAACCGGCCTGATCTGCATGATCCCTCACACCATCCCCTCGACCATCCCAAGCTGAACGACAAGCGCAATATCTTCCACATCATCCGCGAAACCGGGCCGATTCTGTTGCAGCATCCCTATGAATCCTTTGCAACTTCGGTCGAACGGTTTGTGCTGGAAGCCAGCCTGGACCCCAAGGTGCTGGCGATCAAGATGACCCTGTATCGCACCTCGGAAGATTCCAAGATCATCGAATATCTGATTGACGCCGCGCAAAATGACAAGCAGGTCGCAGTCGTCGTGGAATTGAAAGCGCGGTTTGACGAAGCGGCTAATATCCGCTGGGCGAACCGGTTGGAAGAGGCTGGCATTCACGTCACTTATGGCGTGGTCGGGTTGAAAACCCACAGCAAGGTGATTCTCGTCGTGCGCCGCGACTTCAACGGTCTGCGCCGCTATGCTCATATCGGCACCGGCAACTATCACTCCGGCACCGCCCGTATGTACAGCGATCTGGGTATGCTGACCTGTGATCCGGTGATCGGTGAGGACTTAACCGAGTTGTTCAACTATTTGACTACCGGCTACGTTCCCAAGCGCAATTACCGCAAGCTGCTGCCCGCGCCCAAGGTGCTGAAACCGGCGCTGCTGGCGAAGATTGACCGGGAGATCAGTCACGCTAAGGCTGGTAAGCCCGCGCTGATCCAGTTCAAAATGAATGCACTGGAGGATAAGGAAGTGACGGCGGCGCTGTACCGGGCGGCTCAGATGGGCGTCAAGGTTGATCTGATCGTGCGCGACACTTGCCGGTTGCGACCGGGTATTCCGGGCATTTCCGATACGGTGCGGGTCATCAGCATTGTCGGGCGGTTCCTGGAACACACGCGGATTTTCCATTTCCGCAATGGGGGCAATGAAGAGTACTTTATTGGTTCCGCTGACTGCATGAAACGCAATCTGGAAAGCCGGGTCGAGGTGGTCGCGCCGGTGGACACCCCGGAATTACAGCGGGAATTGCGACAGATTCTGGATGTGCAACTCAATGACCGGCGCAGCGCCTGGGAGATGCAACCGGATGGCAGTTATCTCCAGCGGACGCCGGGCGAGGGCGATGATCCACGCGGGACGCAGCAAATCATGATCGAGTTGGCCGAACGGCGACAAAAGGAAGCGCTGCGGTTGAAGAAACGCAAACCCAAAGGCATCGCCCGTCGGGCGTTGGGTTGAGCGTTGACGCCCGCACGACTAGATCCCGGCACCGTCTTCGAACACCTCAGTGTACGCCAGTGGCTGGCTGCTACCCGGTAGCGAAGCAACGCCGCGTATGATGGGTTCGTTGAGGGCGGGGTTACACAGTTCGATGAACTGAACCGCAAAGTTTCTCAGGTAGTGCCCCCGATGGACGGCGATCCAGGCCGTATTGTTCTGAAACAAATGCGCACTGTCGAGCAGCCGCAGTCCCGTATCGCGGCTGGGGTGGTAGGCCATGGCAG
Source organism: Pseudomonadota bacterium (assembly GCA_030917925.1). Taxonomy (GTDB): domain Bacteria; phylum Pseudomonadota; class Gammaproteobacteria; order Competibacterales; family Competibacteraceae; genus UBA2383. Next base: position 2,226 of record JAUPTV010000009.1, on the reverse strand, counting down.
CGATGATACCGATGCCCAGTCCCAGTTCCACATAGGTCTTGATCACATCGGCGTCCAGGGCGGAAATCACGATATCGGGCACGAGTCCGGCCTGGGCGAAGGCCGCATCAATCCGGGTGCGCCCAGTGAAGCCTTCGTGGTAGGTGATAATCGGGTATTCGGCTATCGCCTCCAGCGTCAGCGGGGCTGTTGCGGCCAGTGGGTGAGTCTCCGGAACAATCACAGCATGACACCAGTTGTAGAAGGGAAAGGTCGCCAGTTCAGCGACATCGGCCAGCGTCTCGGTCGCAATGCCGATATCGGCTTCCCCGGACAGCAATAACGCGGCGATTTCCGCCGGATCGCCCTGGCGCAGAACCAGATGGACCTTAGGGAACGCCGCCTTGAACCGCCCCACAATCGGCGGCAATGCATAACGGGCCTGGGTGTGTGTCGTAGCGATGCAGAGTTGACCTTGATCACTATGGGAAAATTGCGCGGCCAGTTGGCGGATATTGTTGGCGTCCAGCAACAGGCGCTTGACGATCTTGATCAATTCCTTGCCCGGCTCGGTCAAGCCCAGGAACCGCTTGCCGCGCCGGACAAACAACTCGACGCCCAGTTCATCTTCCAGATCCTTGATGTGCTTGCTCACCCCGGACTGCGAGGTGAACAATGCGTTGGCGACCTCGGTGAGGTTAAAGTTGCAGCGGACCGCTTCCTGCACAATGCGCAGTTGCTGGAAATTCATAGCAATCACTCCGATTCCATTGGGCGGTTCAGGACTGGATTCCGGGTGTACAGCGTTTAGCGACCGGGCTGATAGATCTGGTCGAAAAAACCGCCATCACTGAAGTGGGTTTTCTGCGCCTGCTGCCAGCCCCCGAAAACCTCATCAATGGTAAAAAGATTGACCTTGGGAAACTGACTGGCGTATTGGGCCGCGACCTGCGGATCACGCGGCCGGTAGTAGTGTTTGCCGGCCAAGTCCTGACCTTCGGCACTGTAGAGGTATTGCAAATAGGCTTCGGCAACCTTGCGCGTACCCTTCTTATCCACGACCTTATCAATCACCGTGACCGGCGGTTCGGCGAGAACCGACAGGGACGGCACCACGATCTCGAACTTGTCCGGTCCCAGTTCTTTGGTCGCGAGAAACGCCTCGTTCTCCCAGGAAATGAACACATCGCCGATGCCACGCTCGACAAAGGTGGTGGTGGAACCCCGCGCCCCGGAGTCCAGCACCGTGACGTTTTTATACAATCGGTTGACGAAATCACGCGCTTTGGCGTCATCGCTGCCTGGTTGTTTCAGGGCATAGCCCCAGGCGGCTAAATAATTCCAGCGCGCCCCGCCCGAAGTTTTCGGGTTCGGGGTAATGACCGAGACGCCCGGCTTCACCAGATCATTCCAGTCCTTGATGGCTTTGGGATTGCCCTTGCGAACTAGAAACACGATGGTTGAGGTATAGGGTGAACTGTTATTCGGCAGCCGCGCCTGCCAATCTTTGGGAATCAGCTTCGCTCTTTCAGCGATGGCGTCGATATCGTAGGCCAGCGCCAAGGTCACCACATCGGCTTCCAGACCATCGATCACCGCCCGCGCCTGCTTGCCCGCCCCGCCATGCGATTGCTGGATGGTCACAGTTTCCCCAGTTTGCGCCTTCCAGTGCTTGATGAAAGCGGCGTTGAAGTCCTGATAGAGTTCGCGGGTCGGATCGTAAGAGACATTCAGCAAGGTCGTCTCCGCCCAAGAAGAGGTATAGACGCCAACAGTCAGCGCCAAGGCAAATAGCGTGCGGGAAAATCGAACATTTTTCATCGAGGGTTCTCCATTAGTTAATAACCTGACGAAATATACAAGCGATTTATTTATAAGTTAAATAAACAAAACAGCATTGCTTATCGGCGTTGCAGATAAGCAACCCGAACAATGATCTGAATTGAGGAACCACGCTGATGAGCACCCCTGCTGAAATTGCCGAATTCATCCGGATGTGCCGCGAGAGTACGCTCACCGAGCGCAGCGGTTCCCAGAGTCATTTCATTGCCCTGTGTGGGTTGCTGGGCCTGAAACCGCCCCTGGAGGAAGACCCGCGTGGCGAGTGGTTCACCTTCGAGAAGGGTGCAAAGAAGACCGGCGGCGGCGATGGTTGGGCGGATGTCTGGCGGCGGCATTGCTTCGCCTGGGAATACAAGGGCAAGCATAAGGATTTGAAGGCGGCGCTGCGGCAATTGCAGCAGTACG
>JAUPTV010000048.1 GCA_030917925.1 Pseudomonadota bacterium | reverse complement strand
TCTGGTTTTTCGGATTGATATAGCGATCCTGAACGGGTTGTGGAATCGCCGCGTCGTACCACCCCGGCGCTGACGCGCCACCCCACCATATACAAGGAGGGGATTTTCCAAAACTGGCGTAGGACTTCTATATCACGGATAATAGGACTCCGGCGTCAATACTGACTCAGCTATAGCGATGCACCCGGAAGTGCTCGGCTTCCGGGAAGATGTCGCCCACATGCAAGGTAAAAGCGCCGGTCTGCCGGTCCGCAAAATACTGTTGCAAGGTCTCGCGAACCACGGCAAACGCGATCTCGTCCCAGGGAATCTCCGCTTCAGTAAACAGGCCCACTTCGAGACTTTCTTCACCGGAACTGGCCTGCCCATCCTTCAGTAGACCGCGAAACATCAGGTAAACCTGACTCACATGGATCAGAGAGTACAGGCCATACAGACTGAGATTCTCCACCACCGCATTAGCTTCCTCCAAGGTCTCACGAGTCGCTGCCGCGACCGCCGATTCATGGTTTTCCATAAATCCCGCCGGCAACGTCCATAACCCATAGCGCGGTTCGATAGCGCGCCGACATAATAAAACCCGCCCCTCCCATTCGGGGATGCAGCCGGCGACAATTTTGGGATTCTGGTAGTGAACGGTATTACAGGACTCGCAAACATGCCGGGGCCGATTATCGCCCGTCGGGATGCGCAGGATGACGGGAGCCCCGCACTGGCTACAGAATTTCATAAAACAGGTTCCTTCAAGTCAGGTTCCGGGCAGATGGGATGATCCCGCAACTTTGCAGGAAATCGCCAGACCGTGCAAATGCGCTTTTTGCAATTTAATCCTTGCCAAGCCGGGTTTCTTTGGGTACTCTTCCGCGCCTATCGCTTAGGCGCGTAGCTCAGTTGGTTAGAGCACCACCTTGACATGGTGGGGGTCGTTGGTTCGAGTCCAATCGCGCCTACCAATTTTTACCGGTTGCAAAGCGAAACGATTTGAAAAGGGCGCGCTTTCCTTCCAAAAGAAGGGTTTAAAGGTGCGCCCTTTACTATTTTATCTGGAAAAACCTTTTAGTCGATCAAGAGAATTGCAGCGATGCCGACCATCACCCTTCCCGATGGCAGTCAACGTGTCTTCGAGAACCCTGTCAGCGTCCGGGAGGTCGCGGCGGCGATTGGTCCCGGTTTGGCCAAAGCCGCCCTCGCGGGCAAGGTCAATGGCAGACTGGTTGACACCGCCTATGTGCTGAACCAGGACGCGAATCTGGCGATTATTACCGAGCGCGACCCGGAAGGGCTGGATGTCATCCGCCATTCCAGCGCCCATTTGCTGGCTCATGCGGTCAAGCAACTCTATCCTACTGCGCAGGTCACGATTGGCCCGGTCATCGAAAACGGATTCTATTACGACTTCGCCTTTGAACGCCCGTTCACCCCCGACGATCTGGAACGGATTGAACAGCGGATGACAGAACTGGCGGCGCGGGATATTCCGCTCAGTCGCTCGGTCATGCCGCGTGATGAAGCCATCGCCTTTTTCCGCAACCTGGGCGAAGAGTACAAGGCGCAAATTATTGCCGACATCCCGGCGGGCGAAGACCTCTCCCTGTACCAGCAGGATGATTTCATCGACCTTTGTCGTGGCCCGCATGTTCCCTCCACCGGCAAGCTCAAAGCCTTCAAGCTGATGAAGGTGGCCGGATCGTACTGGCGCGGCGATTCCCGCAACGCGATGCTGCAACGGATCTATGGCACCGCCTGGACCGATCAGAAGGCGCTGAAAGCCTATCTGCACCGCCTGGAAGAAGCCGAGAAACGCGACCATCGCAAGGTGGGCAAGGCGCTTGACCTGTTCCACCTTCAGGAAGAAGCGCCGGGTATGGTGTTCTGGCACGACCGGGGCTGGCGCATCTACGTCGAGGTGGAGAACTATATTCGCCAGTTGTTGCGCGAACACGATTACCAGGAAGTCCACACTCCCCAGATCGTCGACCGGGTACTGTGGGAGCGCTCCGGTCACTGGGAGAAATTCCGCAGCGGCATGTTCACGACGGCATCGGAAAATCGCGACTACGCGGTCAAACCGATGAACTGTCCCTGCCACATTCAGATTTACAACCAGGGGTTGCGCAGTTACCGCGACCTGCCACTGCGCATGGCCGAGTTCGGCTCCTGCCACCGCAACGAACCGTCCGGCACCCTGCACGGGTTGATGCGGGTGCGCAACTTCGTCCAGGACGACGCCCATATCTTCTGCACTGAAGAGCAAATTCAGTCCGAAGTCACCGCGTTTATGGATCTGCTGTTCCGGGTCTACGCCGATTTTGGCTTTAACGAAGTGCAACTGGCGCTGTCCACCCGACCCGACATGCGCGTCGGTAGCGATGAAGTCTGGGACCGGGCAGAACAGGCGCTGGAGATCGCGCTGAATCGGAGCGGTTTGCCGTGGACGCTCAAGCCCGGCGAAGGCGCGTTCTATGGACCTAAAATTGAATTCGTCTTGCGCGATTGCCTGGACCGGCTCTGGCAGTGCGGCACCATTCAGGTGGATTTCTCCATGCCTGGCCGGCTGGATGCGCACTACATCGCCGAAGACGGCAGCAAGCGGGTTCCGGTCATGCTGCATCGGGCGATTCTCGGCTCGCTGGAGCGGTTTATCGGCATTCTGATTGAACAATACGCCGGCGCATTGCCCGTCTGGCTGGCCCCGGTGCAAGCGGTGGCGCTGAATATCACCGATCATCAGGCCGACTACGCCAAACAGGTCGAAAATGCCCTGATGCAACACGGTTTCCGGGTCCGATCTGACTTGAGAAACGAAAAAATCGGCTTTAAAATTCGCGAGCATACCTTGCAGCGCGTTCCCTATCTGCTGGTCGTCGGCGACCGGGAGATGGACACGGAAACTCTGGCAGTGCGCACCCGCGCCGGTAAAGACCTCGGCAGCATGAAGGTGTCTGCCTTTATGGAACTGCTGCAAGCCGACATCGCCCGTCGCGGGCGAACCGAATAACCATTGGAGGATTGAAACATCGCTGCGAATAACGAACTCCGGCTCAATGATGAAATCACTGGGCGCGAAGTGCGCCTGCTCGATCAAGAAGGTGAGCAGGCCGGGATTGTCCTCCTGGCGATAGCCAGGCGGATGGCCGAGGACGCTGAACTGGATTTGGTGGAGATTTCTCCGAACGCCAAACCGCCGGTCTGTCGCATCATGGACTACGGTAAATACCGGTTCGAGCTGGCCAAAAAGCAAAATGAAGCCCGGAAAAAGCAAAAGCAGATCCAGGTGAAGGAAATCAAATTTCGTCCAGGTACGGACGAAGGGGACTATCAGGTCAAACTACGCAACCTGATCCGTTTCCTCAGTGAAGGCGACAAAGCCAAGATCACGCTGCGGTTTCGCGGCCGCGAAATGGCGCATCAGGATATTGGCGTTAGCCTTCTTAAGCGCGTCGAAGAGGATCTCGCCCAGTACGGTGTTGTCGAGCAACGGCCCAGAATGGAAGGGCGGCAGATGGTCATGACTATCGCGCCGGTCAAAAAGAAGTAATTCTCCCCTCCCTGATTTTTTCCGTTACCGGCGCCTGTCAGGGCCGACCTCTCAGTTTACCTTTGAAAATTGCGGAGTTATGTAATGCCCAAGATGAAAAGCAATCGCGGCGCAGCCAAGCGCTTCAGCCGCACCGGGTCCGGCCTGTTCAAGTGTTCTCACTCGCACCTCCGGCACATTCTGACCAAGAAGAGTTCCAAGCGGAAACGCCAGTTGCGTGGCACAACGACGGTCGCAGCGGTGGATACCGCTCGCGTTAATCGTATGTTGCCCTACGCCTGATATTGCCGGAACGGAGATTAAGTCATGGCTCGAGTGAAACGCGGCGTTACTGCCCACGCCCGTCATAAAAAAGTCCTGGATAAGGCCAAAGGTTATTACGGTGCCCGTAGCAAGGTGTACCGGGTTGCCAAACAGGCGGTCATCAAGGCCGGTCAATATGCCTATCGTGACCGCCGCCAGAAGAAGCGCGTCTTCCGCGCCCTGTGGATCGTCCGTATCAACGCTGGTGCCCATGAAAACGGTTTGTCCTACAGTCGGTTGATCAATGGCTTGAAAAAGGCTGCTATCGAGGTCGACCGCAAGGTATTGGCGGATCTGGCGGTGTTCGACAAGCCGGCGTTCGCTGAACTGGTTAACCGCGCCAAGGCGGCTCTCAGCGCGGCCTGAAGACCACGGTTGTGCAAACAGGGAAAGGCCATGATCCTTTCCCTTTTTTATCGCCGTTCCCGTTGTTCTGCCAGCATTCCGGATTCCCCTCCTTGGCTACGGAGGTGTGGCGCGAAGCGCCGGGGTGGTTCGGGAGTTCGGCTACTTCAGTTGAAAGACCCTATATATTCGTTATCGTCAGGAGACCTGCTCGCGTGGACGCCTTGCCCGAACTGTTGCAAACCGCCCAGGCCGCGATTACCGGAGCTGGTGATCTCGCCGCGCTGGATCAAACGCGCATCCATTATCTGGGCAAGAAAGGCGTACTGACCGAGCGCCTCAAGGAACTGGGCAAACTGCCCCCGGATGAGCGGCGTCAGGCCGGTCAGGGCATTAACGAGGTCAAGCAGGCGCTGGAAACGGCGCTGGCCGCCCGCAAAATGGCCCTGGAAGCTTTAGCGTTAGACGTCCGACTGGCAGGTGAAGCCATCGACGTTACCCTGCCCGGTCGCGGTCAACGGCCCGGCGGCTACCATCCGGTGAGCCGCACTCTAGCTCGGATTGAGGCGCTGTTCGCCCGTATCGGCTTCACCGTCGCCGAAGGGCCGGAAGTCGAGGATGATTTCCGCAATTTTGAAGCGCTCAATATCCCGCCGCACCATCCGGCGCGAGCGATGCACGACACTTTCTATTTCGACGCGCACACGCTGTTGCGCACTCACACGTCGCCGGTGCAAATCCGGGTTATGGAACGGCAACCGCCGCCCGTTCGAGTCATCGCGCCGGGCCGGGTTTACCGCTGCGATTCTGATGTAACCCACAGCCCGATGTTTCACCAGGTCGAAGGGTTGCTGGTCGATGAAGAGGTGAGCTTTGCGGATTTGAAGGGGGTGCTGGACGATTTCCTGCGCAACTTCTTCGAACGCGATCTGGCGGTGCGCTTTCGCCCCTCCTATTTCCCGTTCACCGAACCGTCGGCGGAAGTGGATATTCAGTGCGTGATCTGCGGCGGCGCAGGCTGCCGGGTCTGCAAGCACACCGGCTGGCTGGAGGTGCTGGGTTGCGGCATGGTGCATCCGGCAGTGTTCGAGAAAGTCGGTATCGATAGCGAGCGCTACACCGGCTACGCCTTCGGCATGGGCGTCGAGCGATTGACCATGTTGCGCTATGGCGTGAACGACCTGCGGCTGTTCTTCGACAACGATCTGCGCTTCCTGCGGCAGTTTCAGTGAGGCTTACATGAAAGTCAGCGAACAATGGCTCCGGGACTGGGTGAATCCCGGGGTTTCCAGCGCCGAACTGGCGGCGCAATTGACCATGGCTGGTCTCGAAGTGGATCGCGTGGAACCTGCCGCCCCACCTTTTGAAAAGGTCGTAGTCGGTCGGGTCATTCAGTTGACCCAGCACCCGGATGCCGACCGGCTACGGGTCGCCACTGTGGATATTGGCCAGGCAGAACCGCTGCAAATTGTCTGCGGTGCCCCGAATGTCGCGGTGGGGATGTGCGCCCCGACTGCCGTGATCGGCGCGGTCCTGCCCGGCGGATTGACCATTAAAAAGTCCAAGCTGCGCGGTGTGGAATCGCAAGGCATGTTGTGTTCCGCGAAAGAACTCGGCTTGGCGGAAAGTTCGGACGGATTGCTCCCCCTGCCCGTTGACAGCCGACCCGGCCAAAGTGTGCGCGAATTGCTGGCGCTGGATGATGCGATCATCGAGATTGAATTGACGCCCAATCGGGGCGATTGCCTGGGGATGGAAGGCATTGCGCGTGAAGTCGCAGCGCTGAATCGTTGTGCTTTCCAGCCGCTGGCGGTGAGTGAAGTACCTGCCACGCTGGACGATAGGTTCCCGGTGACGCTGACCGATTCCGCCGATTGCCCGCGCTATGTGGGCCGGGTGATTCGCGACGTGAATCCCGCAGCCGAAACGCCGTTGTGGATGAAAGAGCGGCTGCGCCGAGCCGGCATCCGCAGTCTGGGGCCGCTGGTGGATGTGACGAATTATGTGATGCTGGAATTGGGGCAACCGATGCACGCCTTCGATCTGGGCCGGTTAACCGGCGGCATCGACGTGCGCCGCGCCCGGCCCGGCGACCAGTTGGAGCTACTCAATGGTGTGGTCATCGAGCCGGATGCGGACACACTGCTAATTACTGACCATCACGGTCCGCTAGCGCTGGCCGGGATCATGGGTGGCGAAATCAGTTCCTGCACGGATGCGACCCGCGACGTGTTTCTGGAAAGCGCCTTTTTCAGTCCGGCCAGCATTGCCGGTCGCGCCCGTCGCTATGGCTTGCAAACCGATTCTTCATACCGCTTCGAACGGGGCGTTGATCCGCAGTTGCAACGGCGAGCGGCGGAACGGGCCACGCAACTGCTGATAGACATGGCTGGCGGTCAGGCGGGACCGATCATTGAAGCGGTATCGCTTGAGCAATTGCCCGCAGAACCGGCGATTCGCCTGCGTCCGGGTCGTCTGCGCAAATTGCTGGGCATGGAGATTCCCGCCACCCAGGTCGAAGACATTCTGCGGCGACTGGGTATGGCAGTGTCAATTGAGATGACACACTGGCTGGTCGTTCCGCCCAGCCGCCGTTTTGATATTACTTTGGAAGCGGATTTGATCGAAGAGGTCATCCGCGTCTACGGTTACGGCCGGGCACCGAGCAACCGGCCGCTAACCCGGTTGGAGATGCCGCCGCAACCGGAAGGACAGGTCAATCTGGAGCGGTTTCGGGAAGCACTGGTGCAACGCGGCTTTCAGGAAGTGATCACCTATAGTTTTGTTGACCCGGTTTTCCAGCAACGGCTGGACCCGGAACGGCAGCCGCTGGCTCTGGCCAATCCCATTTCCGCTGATCTGGCGGTCATGCGCACCCGTTTGTGGCCGGGTCTGCTCAAGGCGCTTATTTACAATCAGAAACGCCAGCAGTCGCGTATCCGCTTGTTTGAACACGGTCTAAACTTCATTCCAGAAGGCGGCGCACTGCGTCAGGAAGCTTATATCGGCGGCGTCATTACCGGGGCGGCTTTACCGGAGCAGTGGGGTATTCCAGCGCGGGCAGCGGACTTTTTCGATTTGAAGGCGGATGTGGAAGCGTTGCTGGCACTGACCGGGGAACTGGAAGCCTTTACTTTCGTCGCAGACGCACACCCGGCATTGCATCCCGGCCAGTGCGCCCGGATAGACCGAGGCGGCGAACCGGTGGGCTGGCTGGGAACCTTGCATCCCCAGGTCGCGCGAGAACTGGATGTCGAAGGTGACGCCTTCGTATTTGAATTGCAGTGGGCTGGCGTGCAGTCGGCGTGGCTGCCGGTCTTCGGTGAATTATCCCGCTTCCCGGCCAGTCGTCGCGATCTGGCCATCGTGGTCGATGAGTGCGTGACGGTCCAGGCGGTGCAGGAGGTCATTCGTCAACACGGCAGCGATTTATTGCGCGAAGTGTGGCTGTTTGATGTCTATCGGGGCCGGGGGATTGCCGAAGGCAAGAAAAGTTTGGCTTTTGGGTTGAATTTGCAGGATTTTTCGCGCAATCTTACCGACTATATGGTTGAGGAGGCCGTGTCCGGCATTCTGGCGGGACTGGCAGAACAGTTTGGCGCAACGCTTAGGATTTAGAGCATGGCACTGACAAAAGCCGATATGGCAGAACGGTTGTTTGAGGAACTGGGCATCAATAAGCGCGAGGCCAAGGATTTGGTGGAAATCTTCTTCGAGGAGATTCGCAGCGCTTTGGAGCGAGGGTATCAGGTGAAGCTGTCGGGATTCGGTAATTTCGATCTGCGCGACAAGAACCAGCGTCCCGGACGCAATCCCAAAACTGGTGAGGAAATTCCCATTACCGCACGGCGAGTAGTGACCTTCCGGCCCGGGCAGAAGCTCAAGGCTCGGGTGGACCGGTTCAAAGGCGATGCGTAGTTCATCAACGCTTGGCAAACCTGACAGATTGCATTAAGATTCACCTTCTTTCCGACGGCGGGCCATCTTCCGCCGTCACTTTCGGGGCGTAGCGCAGCCTGGTAGCGCACCTGCATGGGGTGCAGGTGGTCGGAGGTTCAAATCCTCTCGCCCCGACCAATCTCCCATTTCCATTATGCGGCATCGTGCAGTTCAAGCCGCTGTTCAATGGGTTCCACACGGCGTTTCGGGCTGTCCATGTCAGACTTGCCGCTGTAAACCGCCGCGGTTAAACCCTCGGATTGTTGTCCCATAGCGGAAATTTGCATCTCTATTCCGATGACCTCTACCGAAAGCGGGGATTCGCTTTTATAGTCTTTCCGGTTGATCAGCGGACCTCCCGAACCACCCCGGCGCTTCTGGTCATCCCTCCTTGGCAAGGAAGGGAAAAAAATCGTGAAAGACAACTTAGCCTGGATAACGACAAAGCCCCGCATGAAGCGGGGCTTTGGCTGGATAGGTAGGTAGGTAGGAGGTTGTTATTTCGCTTCTGCTGCCGCGAATTTCTTGACCATCGTAGCTTGTGGGCCTTTGGGTCCGACTTTGACTTCGAACTCGACCTTCTGGTTTTCCCCCAGGGTCCGGAATCCCTTGCCCTCAATTACCGAGTAATGAACAAAGACATCACTGCTGCCATCCTCGGGGGCGATGAATCCGAAGCCCTTGGCTTCGTCAAACCACTTTACAGTACCAGTACGCATTATGAACAAAACCTCAAAAAAAATTTCCTTTTTGCCGGACCATGGAGAGGCCAGATTCTCGCAAAAGAATGGCGCAACCGGTGGCCGACGCTGGGTCTTTGAAGGTTCGCGACCTTCACCCGAGGCAAAAAGTACTGGAAAGCCCTTTATTCCGCAAGTTAATTTTATCGGCGCTGGCGCAAGACTCATGCGAAAATATCCACCAATTCCGGTGACGTGAAATACCTGAATCTTGCCAAACCAAACTTTACTGATGGTCGTGGAAAACACTCTCGTTTCATTGCAAAACCGGCTCATCGATTGTTCAATCCGCGACCGCACGACACTGGCCCGTCGCCTTCAGGGATTGCGCCGCCGCTGGCACGAAGGTCAACCGGTGGATCGCGGTCTGGAAGAACTGACTGTCGCCCTGGACACGGCCACTGCCCGGTTACGCGAACGCCGCGCCGCGTTGCCTATTCCGACTTTTGACGACCATCTCCCCATCAGCGCCCATCGTGACGCCATCGCTGCCGCGATTCAGAAACAGCAAGTACTGGTCCTGTGTGGCGAAACCGGTTCCGGTAAAACCACGCAGTTGCCGAAAATCTGCCTGTCACTGGGACTCGGTGCAGCCGGACTGATCGGTCATACCCAGCCGCGCCGGATTGCCGCCCGCTCTGTCGCGACGCGCATTGCTGCCGAACTGGGTACCACGGTTGGCGGGCAGGTCGGCTATAAGGTGCGCTTCTCCGACCGGATCGGGCCGGAGACGCGGGTCAAGCTGATGACCGATGGCATCCTGCTGGCGGAGACCCAGAGCGACCGACGCCTGGAGCAGTACGAAGTCCTGATTATCGACGAGGCCCATGAGCGCAGTCTGAACATTGATTTCCTGCTCGGCTATCTCAAACGCCTGCTGCCGCGCCGCCCCGATCTCAAGCTGATCATTACCTCCGCGACCATCGACCCCGAACGCTTTTCCCGGCATTTCAACGACGCGCCGATTATTGAAGTCTCCGGGCGAACCTATCCGGTGGAAATGCGCTATCGCCCGCTGTTAGCGACCGAAGAGGATGAGCGCGACCGTGATTTACCGCAGGCGATTCTCGATGCCGTGGATGAGATTTGGCGGCTGGGACCCGGCGATATTCTGATTTTCCTGTCCGGCGAGCGGGAAATTCGCGAGATGGCTGAGCATCTGCGCAAACATCATCCGCCCAATACCGAAATTCTGCCGCTCTTCGCTCGCCTTTCCGCGACGGAACAAAATCGGGTCTTCCAGCCGCATGGCCGACCGCGCATTGTGCTGGCCACCAACGTCGCGGAAACTTCATTGACCGTGCCGGGGATTCGCTATGTGATCGATCCCGGCATGGCGCGGATCAGCCGCTACAGTCCACGCGGCAAAATCCAGCGGTTGCCTATCGAAAAGATTTCCCAGGCCAGTGCCCAGCAACGGGCCGGGCGATGTGGACGAGTCAGCGCCGGGGTTTGCATCCGGCTGTATTCAGAAGAAGATTTCCAGTCCCGCCCCCTGTTCACCGATCCCGAAATTCTGCGCACCCATCTCGCGGCAGTGATTTTGCAGATGAGCGCCCTGAATCTGGGTCGTCCGGAGGATTTCCCCTTTGTTGATCCACCGGATTCGCGACAGATCAGCGATGGTTTCCGACTGTTGTTTGAATTACAGGCCGTCGATGACCAGCGCGCCATCACGGAACAAGGTCGGCAGTTAGCGAAATTGCCGGTCGATCCCCGACTGGGGCGGATGCTGCTGGCTGCGCAACAGGAAGGCGTATTACGCGAGGCACTGATTATCGTGGCGGCACTGGCCATTCAGGACCCCCGTGAACGACCGCTGGAAAAGCAGCAGGCGGCGGATGAAAAACATCGCCGGTTCCGCGATGAACAATCCGACTTTCTGGCCCTGCTCAAGCTATGGGATTACTACCACGACCAGGCGCGCCAGCTCTCCAAAAATCAGTTACGCAATCTTTGTCAGACGGATTTCCTGTCCTTCGTGCGGATGCGGGAATGGCATGACCTGCATCAGGAGTTACTGGGGCGGGTCACGGAAATGGGGATGCGGTTGAATGCGGAAATTCCCTCCGTTGAAAAAGAGGCGTCTGGGGGGATTTTGGCGACCCTCTATACCCCGCTCCACCGGGCGCTGCTGACCGGCCTGCTCGGCCATCTCGGTTTGAAACAGGAGGATCACGCCTATCTGGGCGCACGGGGGCGAAATTTCTATCTATTCCCCGGCTCCGGGCTGTTCAAAAAGCGACCACGCTGGGTGATGGCCGCGGAACTGGTGGAAACCAGCCGGCTGTACGCCCGCACCGTGGCGCGGATTGAATCGGAGTGGGTAGAAGGGCTGGCTGGGCCGCTGCTCAAGCGCAGCTATGCGGAACCACACTGGGAAAAGCGCAGCGCCCAAGTGACCGCCATCGAGCGTGTCACGTTGTATGGTCTGCCCATTATCGCCGGGCGCCGGGTGAATTACGGACCCCTGGACCCGGTGCTGGCACGGGAAATTTTCCTGCGTCAGGCGCTGGTACAAGGCGAATTTCACTGCAAAGCGCCCTTTTTCCAGCACAACCGGCAATTGCTTGAAGAACTGGCAGAACTGGAAACCCGCGCCCGCCGGGATCTGACCGCCGATGAGGAAGCGCTCTATCGCTTTTACGATGCGCGGATTCCCGAAGGGATTTATAGCGGTCCCAGCTTTGAAACCTGGCGGAAAAAGGCGGAACGGGAACAGCCCCGCCTGCTGTTTTTCGACCGGGCAACCTTGCTGGCAGAGGCCGGACCGGCGGCGGATGGGGAGAAATTTCCCGATCATCTCGATCTTGACGGGCTGAAGCTGCCGTTGCGCTACCGGTTTGCGCCGGGCGAAGACGACGATGGCATCACCTTGACCGTACCTTTGGCGGCGGTCAATCAGGTTGATCCCAAGCGGCTGGACTGGCTGGCACCCGGCTGGCAAGCCGAGCGCATGGCGGCGCTGTTGAAAACGTTGCCCAAAGCGGTGCGGCGGCATTTCGTCCCCGTCCCTAATTATGTTCAGGCGCTGCTGGAAGTGATTGCGCCGGGTGAACGGTCGCTGATTGAGGCCATGACCGGGGCATTGCAGCGGATGACCGGCATCGTGATTCCCGAAGATGCCTGGAATATCGCGGCCATACCCCGGCATTTGCAGATGCGCTTTCGGGTGGTGGACGCCGGCGATCAGGAACTGGCCGTCGGGCGCGACTGGGAGGTGATTCAGCAACAACTGCGTGGCGCGGCGCGGCACAGCTTCGCGGCGTTGCCAACCCCGGAATTCGAGCGGGCTGGAATACGCGACTGGGATTTTGGCGAGTTGCCGGAGGAAGTCAGCTTTGTCCGCAACGGCATTCAATTACGCGGCTATCCGGCGCTGGTGGCCGAAGCGGATGGAACGCTGGCCTTACGGGTGCTGGATTCACCAGCGCGAGCGGAGGCGGCGACGCGGGCGGGATTGCGCCGGCTGATCGGCTGGCGGCTGGGACCGTCCGGCAAATCCCTGGGCCGCGACCTGCCCCACTTCCAGCGCATGACCCTGCACTACGTCGGGCTGGGGACACAGGAGCAATTGCGGGAGGATGTGCTGGACGCGATTCTCGACCGGGCTTTTCTAACCGGGGAGCCGTTGCCGCGAAATTCGGCAGCGTTTGCGGCGTTGCTGGAGCGAGGGAGAACCCGGTTATCAACAGCGCGGGCAGAAATCGGCCAGATGGCGGCGGAGACTCTGGAGGCTTATCACGAAGTGCGCCGGTTGCTGCGGGAGACGACATCGCCAGTTTGGGCCGAGGCGCTGGCCGATATTCACGACCAGTTGGCGCATCTGGTTTATCCCGGCTTCCTCCGCCAGACCCCGCCGGAATGGCTGCCGCACCTGCCGCGTTACCTGCGGGCCATCGCCGTGCGGCTGAACAAGCTCCGGCAGGCCCCGGACAAGGATCGGCTGCGGCGCAGCGACATTCTGCGGCTGTGGGAAGCGTGCCAGCGGCAGTTGGCACGGGACGCGGCGCGGGAACGCTGCAATCCCGAGTTGATGCGGTTCCGCTGGCTGCTGGAAGAATTGCGAGTCTCGCAGTTCGCCCAGGAGTTGAAGACCATTGCCCCGGTGTCAGTGAAGCGACTAGAGGAGCAATGGGGGCGGTTGGCGCGGTAATCAGGCTACTTGGACGTCAGCTTGATCAGTGAAGTGTGCTCATGGGCCTGCGTCCGCCGCGTATGAAAGGCGATGAGCGGATCATTCGGGTAGCGCATCTGCAATTCGGCAAATCGGTCCTCCGCCTGTGGATCATCCGCTTCCAGCAAGGCGTAGGCGGCGCTATAGTCATTCAGCAGCACAATGGATTCCGGGGTGGTCGCCACGGGATGAAAAACTTCCAGGGCTTCGCTTTTACCTTTGACCACGATGCGGCCGATGGGCTGAAAACGCAGATCAGAAATATCGTAGCGCACTGCCTGTTCGCGCGTCGCGTCGCTCCCCGCAATGCGGGTGCCAATGTGCTTATTGAGACCTTCCAGTCGCGACGCCGCATTCGCTACATCGCCAATCGCGGTATATTCCAGCCGGGCGAGCGAACCGAAATTGCCAATAGTCACCTCGCCGGTATGTACGCCGATCCGGGTTTTGCCGAAAGCGACTGGTGCGCCATCGGGGTCGGTGGCCTGGGTGCGAAACTTCTCGGCGAACTGGTCGAGCGCCAGTGCGCAGCGCACGGCGCGCAGCGCATGGTCCTCCTGCATGACCGGTGCGCCGAACAGCACCATGATGCCATCGCCCAGGTATTTATTAACCGCCCCGCCATGAGCGATGATGGTTTCCGTCATCCCTTCCAGATAGTGGCTCAACACCCACACCAGCGTCGCGGGCGGTAGCTCTTCCGAGGTGGTGGTGAAGTTGGCGACATCCGTAAACAAAATTGTGAGTTCCCGCCGTTCACCCTGTAGCCGGAGCAAGTCCGGATCAGCCACCAGTTGCTTCACCCAGTCCGGGTGCAGGTAACGGGCGAAAGCGCCCTGAATGAAGCGTTTCTGGCGGCGCTCCTGCCGGGTGGCGATGGCATGAGCGCCACTCACTGCGATCAGCAGCGCCAGCGCCGGTCCACCCAGCGGCAGCAAGGCTCCACCCTGGCCATACCACCAGAAGGCTAGAACGCCAAAACCGCCGATGAGCGCAATCACCAGACCAACATCCGCCCAGACCGGCCAATCCAGCCGCGTCATCACGACTCCCAGTAGCGCGGCGACAAGATACAGACTGAACACTGCCCAAGGCGGCGTGACCGGCAACGGCTGATTTTGCAACAGTTGCGCCATCGCATGGGCGTGGATAGCGACCCCTGGCAAGTGGCCCTTTCGATAGCCGAGCAGCGCCGAGAAGGGCGTTTTCCAGACATCCGTAGCGCTCTCCTGGAGGTCAGCACCCACCAGCACCAGTCGTCCCGCCAGCCATTCGCCCGGCAGCATTGCGGCAAGGTGCGCCGGCCAGGTTTTAAAGGCTCTCAACAGTTGATCGTCGGGCGCGCCAGGCGCGAGCCCCCGATAACGCAACGGCAGAGGTTCGAGCGGCGGCGCGACGCCGACCATAGCCACCGCAAGACCGGGGGTGAATTGACCATTCGGGGCGATCCGGCCCGGAAAAATGGTGCGCGCCACGCCATCCACATTGTCGAGAAACAGATTGGCGTAACCCCGGCGCATCCCGGTGGTGTACTGCTCAAGAAATTCCTGCTGCTGGGCATTCAGGGTTTCATGGTCAGCGTAAGCTACGAAGACCGGCGTTGCCGAATGACGCAGCACCTGGGCCAGTGCTTCATCCGCGGCGGGTTCGGTGGGTTGATCGAACAGAATATCCAGGCCAATCGCTCTTGCGCCTTTTTGACTCAGGGCGGTGATCAGTTCGGCCAGGAAAACGCGGTTCAACGGAGAGCGGTAAGGGAACTGGCGCAGGGTATCTTCAGTGATCGTGATGATCACCGGATCGTCAGGGGGGGGTTGACGGGCGGTCATCAGCCCCACCCGCAAATCACTGAACCAGTTTTCCATAGCGCGTAATGGACCATGCGTCACCAATAACCAGGTAAAAACTGCGATTCCCAGCGCGGCCAGATAGATAGTCCAATTGTAACGGCGGGTCATATTGATTCCTGATCACGAAAAAAATAGCTAAACTGAAATATAACCATAGCAGTTTTTCAAGCAGGAATAACCGGGAGGAATCAGGGTATGTTGAATCAGATTTGTAGACGAGTGTTGTTGTTGGTCAGTGGCGGGTTACTGCTGAGTGGAGCATCGCTGGCCCAGGCGGGACAATGGCTGGTGATTGACGCCGAGGGAACCACACTGACGCCGGGAACCTTGTTGACCGAGCAGCAAAAGGTGGCGTTGTCTGAAGGCGCACGGCTGACCTTACTGGCGGAGAATGGCGAAACCCTCAAGCTGGATGGACCGTATTCCGGGGTTCCGGGACAGAAAAGCGCGGCAGGCAGCGATGGGAAAAATCTGGCGGCAATCGCCAGTCTGTTGCAGGGCCATTCCAAACCGACCACCACGCTGGGCGTACTGCGATCCGGTTCGCGGAGGACCGCTCCCCCTGGGGCGGTGGATGTTGACCGTCCGGGCAAGCAGTGTCTAAGCAGAGATCCGGTAGTGTTGTGGCGGGGTAACGCGACCACTCAGGAATCGATGACGCTAATGGATGCTTCGGGAAAGATGCTGGCCAATCTGCCCTGGCCGATGGGTGAGGCGGAATTAACCGTCCCCGCCGATTATTTCCAGGATGGCCAAAGTTACCAGATTCAGCACGGTAGTCGTCAGGCATCGTGGCAAGTGCGCAAGGCGTCGCAGTCGATGGACAACCTGGTGGCAACGGCAGCCTGGATGGCCGATAGTGGTTGTCAGGCGCAGGCGCTGGCGGTATTGCAGGAGTTGAAGGACTGATCAACCACTCCGCACTAAAGGGCCGGGCTGGTGAAAGCCGGTCTTCTCGGCAATTCCAGCACGGCCTCCAGCCCCCCGGATGGATGATTGCGCAACATTAGCTCGCCGCCGTGAGCGCGAGCGATGTTGCGGGCGATGCTCAGACCCAGTCCTGTACCGCCAGTGTCGCGGCTGCGTGAGCTTTCCAACCGATAAAAGGGTTCAAAGACGCGCTCCAGCTCCGTACCGGGAATACCGGGACCATGGTCGCGAATCGTCAGGATCAGCCGTTCGGGCCGATCCATGACCGCGATTTCAGCGCATTGCCCGTATTTTAGCGCATTATCAATCAGATTGGTTAGACACCGTTTCAACGCCAATGGCCGACAATACAGCGGCTGACCGGCGGTGCCGTTAATGGCCACCGAATGACCGGCATCCTCGGCATCTTCCCGCAGGCAATCCAGCAGGGCGTTGCAATCGACTGCCGCTGCCGGCTCGGTCTCTTCGCCGCTGCGCAAAAAGTCCAGAGCCGCCTGCGCCATCCGCTGCATATCATCCAAATCCGCCTGGAATTTTTCCCGCAGTGGCGAATCCTCCAGCAGTTCGGCGCGTAGTCGCAATCGGGTAATCGGCGTTTTCAGATCGTGGGATACGGCGGCGAGAATCCGGTTACGATCTTCGAGATAGCGGATCAATCGTTCCTGCATGGTGTTAAACGCCTGGGCAGCGCGCTGGACTTCCAGTGGCCCTATTTCGGCCAGCGGCAACCGGTGAATATCGTGGCCCAGCTCGGTCGCGGCGTTGGCCAGCACCGTCAGGGGGCGGGTCAACGCCCGCACCGCCAGCGCCGATAATGCCGCAACCGACGCCAGCAGTATCGCTAGAATCAGCAGCAGCCGGACCGGCCAGGCCATAACATCCTCGGGGAGCGTTTGCTGGAACGTCACCGTTGCTCCGTCGCGCAGACGCACTTGCACGACGAAATTACGCAAGCTCATCATCATCGCGTGCATCCGCCAGCGGGTCGGGCGCTCGGGGTCGAAATGCGGTGGACGGCCTGCTCGCGGTGGGGGGGGCGGCAGATCGTCATTCACTTCCAGTTGAAAGGGACGTTCCGGCCCGAGTTGGCGTTTCAACAGCGCCCGAAACAGCGTCGTGTGATAGCGCTCATCCTGCGCAGTTTCCGTTTGCCAGGGCAGGTCAAGGCTCAATCGGGTTGGCGGCAAATCCAGCGCCGTGACTAGGCGCTGCCGCTCCGCATTCTCCAGTGTATCCAGTAAATTGATGATGGCGGCAATGCGCTGGGCGACATGCCCGCCGATGGCGTGGTAGAGCGCCTGATCGCGATCCTGCAACAAAATGGCGGCGCTGAGCAGTTGGGCGATAATCAGGCCCAAGGTCAAAAACAGCGTCAACCGGCCAAACAGGGACTGCGGCAGCAGGCGGCGCATCAATACTCCGGGCTGACATGGACGGTCAACAGGTAGCCTTCATTGCGGACGGTCTTGATGAGTGCCGCTTCGCGGGGATCATCGCGCAGGCGGCGGCGCAGGCGGCTGACTTGCACATCGATACTGCGATCAAAGGGCGTTGCTTCGCGGCCTTGGGTGAAGTCCAGGAGCTGATCGCGGTTCAACACCCGCTGGGGGCGCTCCAGAAATACCCGCAGCAACCGATAGTCACTGGCACCCAGTGGGATCAACACGCCATCGGGAGCGACCAGTTGCCGGGCGGCGACGTCCAGGGTCCAGCCGGCGAAGTGGAAGCGTTTGGCCTCGCCCGGTTCGCCAACCGGATTGCGACTGCGCCGCAGCACGCCCTTGATACGCGCCAACAGTTCACGGGGATTGAACGGTTTGGGCAGATAATCATCAGCGCCCATTTCCAGGCCGACAATGCGGTCGGTATCATCGCCACGGGCGGTCAGCATGATAATGGGCATCGGCGACCGGGCACGCAGATTGCGGCACAGAACCAGACCATCATCGCCGGGCAGCATCAAGTCCAGAATAACCAGATCGACCGCCTCCCGTTCCAACGTCGCCCACAATCCCCGCCCGTCGGCCACGGCGCTGACCCGGAATTCGTTGCGGCTCAGGTAGTCCGTCAGCAGCTCGCGCAGGCCGGGGTCATCATCGACGATTAACAGATGGTCGCTCATTAAATACGTTGACTTATCAGAAAGTTGAACAGGAAAGCGCTGGACAGGTGAGGGATGGGCGGTTTGCCGGGGTGAATTGTAAACCCACATCGAATTTCAGTCTGATTCATTGTTAAACCGATTTTCCAACCGCTTGAGTAATTCCATAGCCGGATGTCGGGCGTTGATCTGATCACACGCTTCCTTGAACGCCGCATAGTTTATGGGCTGAGCAAATTGATATAAATTCCAGTAATCCTCCTCGCTCAGATCAAAGGCGTCAGATTGAATACCCAGGGTTGAGCGTAATTTCTTGATTTCAAAATTATCATGCTGGTTCATCGCGGCGCTCCCACGGTCCCCATCAAACCGCTTGGCGATGGAAAACAGGCGGTCTTACTGGAGGGTGG